>JACQWL010000228.1 GCA_016209255.1 Verrucomicrobiota bacterium | reverse complement strand
GCGCCGGATCCCCGGACCCTCGTCGCGAAGGGCAGCTCGGCCAGCTACGGCGGCGTGGGCCGGGCGCACTGGGCGTTTCAGCCGGTGAAAAAACCGGCGGTCCCCGCCGTCCAGAACGCGGGCTGGGCCAAGAACCCGGTGGACCACTTCGTCCTCGCCAAGCTCGAGGTCAACGGCATGGCGCCCAACGCCCCCGCCGGGAAGGCCACGCTCATCCGCCGCGTCTATTTCGATCTGCTCGGCCTGCCGCCGCCGTTGCACGAACTCCAGGCCTTCCTCAACGACGATGCGCCCGAGGCGTTCGCAAGAGTCGTCGATCGGCTCCTCGCTTCGCCGCAATACGGCGAGCGCTCGGCCCGCACCTGGCTCGATGTCGCGCGCTACTCCGACACCAAGGGCGACGCCCCGCGCCAGGACGATCTCCGGTACCCGCACGCATGGACGTATCGCGACTGGGTCATCGCCGCGTTCAACGCCGACCTGCCCTACAATGAGTTCATCGTCCAGCAACTCGCCGGCGATCGGATGCAGGCTGTCTTTGACCGGAAGGCCAGGGACAAGGGCCAACCGGCGGCGGAGAACCGCTCCGCGCTCGCTGCGCTGGGCTTTCTCACCCTCGGCAACCAGTTCGACGGCCGCCGCGACGACATCATCGCCGATCAAATCGACGTCACCACGAAGGCGTTCCTCGGCCTCACCGTCGCCTGTGCGCGCTGCCACGATCACAAGTTCGATCCCATCCCGACGAAGGATTACTATTCTCTCTACGGCGTATTCGCCAACAGCACGCAGCCGAAGGAGGTGAAGGACCTCCCGACGCTGCAGACCAAGGTTTCGCCGACGCCCGAAAATCTCGACTACGTCGCGAAATCCGCCGAGCTCGCAAAACGCCAGCAGGCCCTGCAAGTCCAATATCAGGAGCTCCGCCGCGCCGGGAAGAAAAAGGCCGATCCCACGAAACGCCGCGAACTCGTGCGCCTGGAACGCGAGCTGCAGCGGGACATCGGCAACCTGGAATCGGATCACCCCGGCGCCCCGCCCCGCGCCAACGCCCTTTTCGACGTGCCGCGCTCGCGCGATTATCCCGTGCTCGTCCGCGGCGAGGCGCAGAACAAGGGCGAGGTGGTCCCGCGCCGCTTCCTGGAAATCCTCTCGCCCGATCCGAAAAAACGCCCCGAGTGGCACAGCGGCTCCGGCCGGGCGGAACTCGCGCTCGCGATCGCCGATCCGAAAAACCCGCTCACCGCCCGGGTGCTGGTGAACCGCATCTGGCAGCAGCACTGGGGCGTCGGGTTCGTCGCCACGCCCGACGACCTCGGCAACATGTCTTCGACCCCGACGCACCCCGAATTGCTCGACTGGCTCGCCGCCACGTTCGTGGAAAACGGCTGGTCGATCAAGAACCTGCACCGCACCATTGTGCTCAGCGCCGCCTACCAGCAAAGCAGCCAGAACAACCCGCAGTTCGCCGAGCTCGATCCGGACAACAGATTCCTCTGGCGCTACAATCTGCGCCGCCTCGACTTCGAGGAGATGCACGACGCGCTCCTCGCCATCGCCGGCAGAATCGATCTCGCCCGCGGCGGCCGGTCCGTTCCGATCAGCAGCGGGGAATTCGCCCAGCGCCGCGCCGTCTACACGCTCATCGACCGCCGCAATCCGCCCGAGCTGCTGACGCAGTTCGATTTCCCGAGCCCCGACGTCGCCTCCGGCCGCCGCTATGAGACCCTGGTGCCACAGCAGGCGCTGTTCCTGATGAACAGCCCGATGGTCATCGAGACCGCGCGCAAGCTCGTCGATCGCCCGCTGTTCGCCGCGTTCAAGTCCGACGAGGAACGGGTCACCGCCCTTTACCTCGCCATCTACCAGCGCATGCCGACCAAAGCGGAAGTCGCCCTCGGCCTGCGCTACGTGAAGGCGAATCCGACTGGTACCGCCGTCGATCTCGCCTCCGAATCACCGCCCGGACCGCCCGGCGCCCGCGACGGCCGGGCCGCCGCCCGGAAGATGGCGTCCCCGAAAAATCAGGGCAAGTTCTCCACCCGGGTCGGCGGCGTCTACGACACCCGCACGCCCCTGGACGCGTGGACCAAGCTCGCGCACGCCCTCTTCCAGTCCAACGAAGCGATGTTCTTCAACTGAACCTAAATTCCGCAGTTCCCCCGTATGAGCGACTCGCTGGCGCTCGTAGCCACGCCCGTAAATGGTAACTGCGGAATTTAGGATGAAAAGTGCGTTCGACTGCATGGTTACGGCTACGATGCGTTCGAGCGGAGACCGAACACCTGGTTTTTGTAGGAGCCTGCTTGCAGGCGATTCCAGAGTGTGCCAACGGATACCGCCCCGAATCGCATGCATCCGTCTTCGCCGGGTTTCGGCGCGACAAGGGCAGGCTCCTGCCGGCAGGCGATTCGGTCTCATCTTGAAACCGAATTGGAATCCAGATGGGGCGCGATGGAATTCCCGCGCCCGCCGGCCGGATCGAAACCGCCGCCCGCCGGACGCCGTGTCACCGCCCCCTACTTGATCCCCAGCATTCGCTTCACCTGAAACTCCAGTTGGTTGGCCGGAAGATCTCTCGAGAAGAGAATGCCTTTTTGGTCGAAGAGCGCGAGGGCCGGCTCGCGGGTAATGTTCAACTTCGGCGCGAAATCGTTCTTCGCGCCCTTGCCATCGAAGTACACGGGCATGGCGATCCTGTTGGACTTGATGTGTTGGACGAGCTTTTCGCGGTCCGCCTCCTTGTCGAAGGACACGGTCACGACCTCAAAGCCGCGCTTTCGGTAATTGTTGTAGATCTGGGTCAACGGGGGGAAATTCTTCACCGAGACCGCATTCGCCGTGCTCCAGAAATACAGGGCGACGACCTTCCCGCGCAATTGGGCGAAATCGACGTCCTTGCCGTCGAGGGCGGTGAACTTCAGCGCGTAGGGCTCCTTGCGGATCTCGACGATGTTCAGCTCCTGGCGGGCCATCGCGGCAACGGCCTTGTCGGAGTGTCCGAGCAGCTTTCTCGCGTGGGCCTCGCCGGCGGCCGGGTTGATGCCGCGATACAGGATGTCGAAGTACGAACGCTCCCGTTCCACCAGAAACCTCGCCGCTCCCGGCATCGCAGTGAGCTTGTCGATTTTCTCCCGCAGCCCGTCGAGGTTTTCGCGGCTCGCGTTCTCTCGGGTTGCGTAGTCCGTCGCCGCCGCGTCCAGCGCCGCCAGCACCGTGGTCGTCGCCTCGGTGACTCCTTCCTTCAAGCGCTCGTTCAAGATCTCGTACTTGAGGACCGCGAGATAGGCGGGACGGTAGGGCAGCTGTTCCCTGGTCGTCATCGTGTCGCCGAACCGGGAGAGATCCTGCACGACAGCCGGCACCCGGCCGTGCGTCGGAAACTGCGTGAGGTACGCCATCCCGGCCGCGGTCACCCTCTGGAACCGCCCCTGATCCAGTTTTGCACCTTTCTCATTCCGCACCCGGTAGAATTCATCCGCCGCCACATCGGCGGGAGCCTTGGGTGCCGGCGCCTTTTTCTCGCCGGTTTTTGGCGCGCCCGACTGCGCCACCGCGCCAGGAAGGGTCAGCGTGCAAGCCAGGGCCAGGAGCAGGAGTCGGGTCTTCATTTGAGGCAGGTCGTCTCGCCGTAATGGGAGCGCGCTGTTTTTCGTATTCGCTTTTCCCGGCGCGGGCAAGCGGCAAACCGCCGCGAAAGCGTTGCGCCCGGCGAGTGCAACGATAACCTCGGGCGCCACCAGACCCAACTCCCGATGCTTGTCGTCCACGTCCACGTTCGCGTGCAGCCGGAACACGTTGAAGCCTTCAAGGCCGCCACCCTCGCCAACGCGCAGGCGAGCGTCCGCGAACCCGGCATCGCGCGCTTCGATGTGGTGCAACAGGCCGACGATCCCGCGCGCTTCGTCCTGATCGAAGTCTATCGCACCCCGGCGGCCCCGGCCGCGCACAAGGAGACCGCGCACTATGCCACGTGGCGCGATGCGGTCGCGCCGCTGATGGCCGAACCGCGCACCAGCATGAAATTCACCAACGTCTTCCCCGCCGACTCCGGTTGGTAGGGATTTTGGCGCCGCCGGCAGCCCATGCGCTTCGAATTCGCCACCGCCGGCCGCGTCGTCTTCGGCCCCGGGACGCTCGCCGGCGTCGCCTCCGTCGCGCGCGAATTCGGCCGCCACGCCCTCGTGGTGACCGGCCGCAGCGCCGACCGCGCCCGGCGATTGCGCGATCTTCTCGCCGGCGCCGGCGTCACTGCCACGACGTTTGCCGTCGCCGGCGAGCCGACCCTCGACGACATCACGCGCGGCACGGCCCAGGCCCGCGCCGCGGGTTCGGATTTTGTCATCGGCTTCGGCGGCGGCGCCGCCGTGGACGCCGCCAAGGCCGTATCCGCCCTCCTCACGAACGGCGGCGACCTGCCCGACTATCTCGAAGTCGTTGGCCGCGCCCGGCCGCTCGCGGCCCCCGCCGCACCCTGTATCGCCATTCCCACCACCGCCGGCACCGGCGCCGAGGTCACGCGCAACGCCGTCCTCTGCTCGCCGGCGCACCGCGTCAAGGTCAGCCTGCGCAGCCCGCACCTGCTGCCGCGGCTTGCAATCGTCGATCCCGAACTGGCGCACGATCTCCCGCCCGCGCTCACCGCCAGCACCGGCCTCGACGCGCTCACCCAGCTCATCGAACCCTTCGTTTCGTGCCGCTCGAACCCGCTCACCGACCCGCTCTGCGTCGACGGTCTCCGCCGCGTCGCCCGCTCGCTGCGGGCCGCGTGGGAAAACGGCCGCACCGCCGCCGCCCGCGAGGACATGGCGCTCGCCAGCCTGTTCGGCGGGTTTGCCCTCGCCAACGCCGGCCTCGGCGCCGTGCACGGTTTTGCCGGGCCGGTCGGCGGCATGTTTCCCGCGCCGCACGGCGCCGTCTGCGCCGCGCTGCTCGCGCCGGTCATGGCCGCAAATCTCCGCGCGCTCCGCGCCCGCCTGCCGGGCCACGACGCCCTGCGTCGCTACGAGGAAATCGCCCGGCTGCTCACGGGGGGCGCGCGCGCCACCGCCGACGACGGCGTCCGCTGGGTGGCGCGGCTCGTCGCCGATCTCCACATTCCTTCCCTTGCCGCCCACGGGGTCAGCCGCGCGGATTTTCCCGCCCTCGCCGAAGCCGCGGCCCGGGCCAGCAGCATGAAGGCGAATCCGCTGCCGCTCACGCCGGAGGAGCTGACGGAATTTCTCGATCGCGCGCGGTTGGGGCGGCGCTGGCCGACGCCCGGCATGCGCCCGGGAATTTGATTCGCAGGCGTCGGCAAGCGGCGCCACTACGATCAAACCAACACCTTCTCCACCGCCGCCATCGCCCCGCGCTCCCGTTCGGCCCCTTCACCGCGAATCTCGATGAACGGCAGCCCCCGTGAGACGAGCGCGTCGCGCCACAAGCGTCGCGCGCGATCGCGGGACTCCGCCTCCGGAAAACAACGCTGCGGATCCGGCGCGAAAGGCACGTCGGTGTCGCACAACAAATAAAGCGCAAATCCCCGCGCCCGCCGCTCCGCCTCCTCCCGCACCCAGCCGGGACACGCGCCCGGAAACAGTACATCGTTCCACAGCGTGCACGTGATCAGCTCCGTGTCGCAAAAGACCACCCGCCGCGCCTTCGCCGCCGCGAAATCCTCGTTCGCCATCTGCCCCAACGCGATCGTGCCGAGATCCTCCGCCACGATTTTACCGCCACGCAGCTCCCAAAACTCGCGCACGAATTCCGGCGCCCACGGCTCGCCAAAATGCGCCGCCAGCCGCTGCGCGAGCGCCGTCTTGCCCGTCGATTCGGTGCCGAACACCGCGATGCGTTGCGCATTGCCCGGGCGGGGCTGCGGCTCCCCGGCGGGCAGCGGTGTGGCGGCCCGTGCCAGGCCCGCCTTGGGTGATGGCATTGCGGTGGACATTTTAAGCTCCCCGCATCGCCCGCCACCACGCCAGGTGCCCGGCAACGGCCATTCCGAAGAAAACCACATACAACCCCGCGGTCAGCCGCAGGTCCTTCGCCCAGTAAACGCCCACCGCCACCAGGTTCACGATCATCCAGCCCGCCCAGTTCTCCAGCCGCTTTCGCGCCTGCAGCCACTGGGCGATCAGGCTGAACACGAGGATGAACGCGTCCCAATGCGGCAGCGCCGCGTCCGTCGTCCTCTGCATGAACCCGCCCCACGCCGCGCTGCCGGCGGCGCCCGCTGTCACCCAGCCGGCGATGGCGCCGGGTCGCAGCCGCGTCACCGGCAGCTCCGCGCGGTCCTTTCCGTCACCGTGCAACCAATGCCACCAGCCGTAGGCTTGGATCGCGAAGAAGAAAACCTGCAGGATGGCGTCGGAGTAGAGTTTCGCGCCCAGGAAGACCCACGCATACACCGTCACCTGCACCAGCCCGATTGGCCAGGCCCACACATTCTGGCGGATCATCAGCGCGACGCCGACGATGCCGAGGAGGGTGCCGGTGATTTCCCAGGAACTCATTCGACCTCTGTCATTGCGAGGAGCCATTCGGCGACGCAATCCATCAGATCGGACGGAACGCCCCGCCCCGCCCGTCCGCCGCCATCGCCCCATGTATCCATCTTCTGGTTAAGTGTCACTTAATACGTGACACTCTCCGTGTCGGTGGCGGGGCGGCATCGCCTGCCGGCAGGCTTCTACGCCCGGGCGACGAAGGCCTCGAGCGCCTCGCGCGTGATTGTGTGCCGGGTGCCGCATCTCGGGCAGCGGATTTCCAGCTTCGGTCCGTCGCCAAACAGTTCCCCCGGGTCCTGCCGCATGGTCGGCGCCAGCACCTCCATCATCCGCGCCTGGTTGCAGCCGCAATGCCAACGGTAAATCCGCCGCTCCAGCGGCGCGAGCGTCTCCGCCTCGTCGAGCCGGCGCAACTGCTCCGGCGTCAGCGCGCGAAACCACGCCAGGTCGCAGTCCGGATGCTCGACCAGCAGGGCAAAGTCCTCCTCCTCGCCGAGCTGGAAATACCGCGCGCCGCGCTGCTCGCTCTGCCGGTAGAATTTCTCCGCCGCCATCATTGCATCCGCCCCGGCAAAGGTCACGGCGCTGCGCCGCTTCGGCTGGCCGCCCCGGACCACGTCGGCAAAAAACAGATTTTCGGGGCCCTCCTTCACATTCTCGGCGAACACCCGTCCGGTCACCGCGCCCGTCTCGTTGTCGCTGGTGAGGAAAAGGTTCACGAGCGGCTGCTGGAAATTGATCGTCCAGGCGGTCAGCTCGTTCCACGGCCGCGTCGCGCCATGCAGGGTGAACGCCGCCAGGGCGCGCTTGAAGAGCGCGTCGTGCTCCGGCGCGACCTGGATCCGGGCGGCGGCGAGGTGCAGGTAGTAGTCGACGAACAGCTCGCCGAAGTCGGCGCGCGCCAGCAGCACATTGCGATGGCGCACGAAGTACGTGCGCACCTCGAGCCCGGCATCGGCGGTGTTGGGCGGGGTGTTTTCGACCATCCCTTAGGTTTGTCTCATTTCGCCGGAAGTCGAATCCGGCGCGCTCCCGCGAACGCCCGCTTCCCGGTTCACCGCCCGTGTGCCCGCGAGCGCGATCGTTTCGAGCAGCGCCATCCGCTGCTCCGGCGCCACCTCGAGCAGCGCCGGCGCCCGCGCCAGCCGCAACTCGTCGCCGTGGCGCACCAGCATTCCCCAGCCCGCGGGGATCTCCGCCTCGGCGAAAATATTCTCCTCCGCCACGAGATACAGAAAATCGGCGCAGCGGTAGCGAAACAGCTTCGCAAACTTCGTCCCGCGCAATACGCGCGCCTGCGCGGCGGCCAGCTCCGCGAGCACGGCGCGATACGTCCGGTGCTCCAGGTGCGAAAAATCCCACGCGTCGAATTCCGGCCAAAGCGTTTCGCCGCGCCGCAGATCCGGCCGGTGGACGGCGAGCAGTTCCTCGAGCTTGCGCCGGCGTTCGATCAACTCGGCGAGTTTCCGCCGTGTCGCCGCCTCGGCATGCGCATCCTTCAACAGGTCCGCCCGCGCCTGCTTGCATTCGAAAATCGCGGTCCGGCGCCCCGCCCCGCGCGAGCACGCCGCCACGTCCGCCCGATAGCCGCTTTTCGGCACCCG
>JACQWL010000239.1 GCA_016209255.1 Verrucomicrobiota bacterium | reverse complement strand
CTGTGTGGCTGCGCATGAGAGAAGAGTGTGAGATGTCCAGGTTAGGCGGGCTTACCGCCGCCGCGAAGCTCCAAGCTCCAACATCCCCGTTTGGAGCTTGGATGTTGGAGCTTGGAGCTTTTCCTCTCCCTCATGCTCTTCGACCCGAAAAAACTGCTCCTGATCGCCGGCCCGTGCTCGCTCGAGAACGAGCGCGTCTGCCGCACGGTGGCGGAGGCACTCGTATATCTGCGGCGTACGCGGCCGGAGCTGAACATCGTGTTCAAGGGCTCGTTCGACAAGGCCAACCGCACCTCGCTGGCGGGCGAGCGCGGCACCGGGCTCGAGGCCGGGCTCGCACTGCTCGCGATGGTTGGGAAGGACTACGGCTTTCCCGTTTTGACCGACGTGCATGAGACAGCCCAGGTCCCCGCGGTTGCCGCGGTCTGCAATGTGATCCAAATTCCGGCATTCCTCTGCCGCCAGACCGATTTGCTCCTCGCTGCGGCGAAGACCGGCCGCGTCGTCAACGTGAAGAAGGGCCAGTTCCTCTCGCCGCACGAAATGCAGTTCGTCACGGCCAAGCTCCGCGAAGGCAAGGCGCGGGAGATCTGGCAGACCGAGCGCGGCACGACCTTCGGTTACCAGAACCTCGTCGTCGACATGCGCTCGTTCGCGATCATGAGGCAAAACGGATTCCCGACGGTGTTCGATGCGACGCACAGCGTGCAGCTTCCCGGCGCCGGCGGCGGAAAGAGCAGTGGCCAGCGCGAGTTCGTGCCCCCGCTGGCGCGCGCGGCGATCGCAGCCGGCGCGGACGGCTTGTTCATCGAGACGCATCCCGACCCGGCCCACGCGATCAGCGACGGCCCCAACATGATCCCGCTCGCGGAGCTGGGCGCGTTGATCGGATCGTGCCTTGCGGTGTGGCGGGCGGTCAGATAGCTCTCGGGCGGGGGACGCGCTGCCTCATCGGTTCATTTCGCCTGCGAAGCGCCTGCAAGCAGGCTGCCTACAGCCGACCCCGAACTGACCCACCACCACCCACTCACGCCCTCCCTTGACCGCAGCGCTTCGCACCGCACACTCCGGTCAAACAATACTTCGCATGGAAACCTTTATCATCGATGTGCCGATGCCCTCGATGGGGGCCACGGTGAACGAGCTCACCGTCGTGGCCCTCAAGGCGCAGCCGGGCGACCGCGTGACCAAGGGCCAGCGGCTGGCCGAACTCGAGAGCGACAAATCGATCTTCGAGTTCGAGTCGCCCTGCGACGGCACCCTGCGCGCGATTCTGGTGGAGGCCGGCGACGTGCAACCCGCCGGCGCGCCGTTCCTCCAAATCGAGACCGCGGACAACTCGTTGCGCCATCTGGAAACCCGGAAGACCGAGGACGGCGGACAGAAGACGGCGGCGGCCCCCGCTCCCGCGGCCGGTTCTCCGTCATCCGTTTTCCGTCCTCCAATCTGGACACCGCGGGCGATTAAGATGGCGCAGGAGGCGGGACTCGATCCGGCCACCCTCACCGGCATCGGCGGGACCGGCCCGGGCGGGCGCGTTTCGGGCGATGATGTCATGCATTTTCTTGCCAGCCGGAAGTCTTGAGTCGACGCCGGCCGGATGGCCCCTTTTCATGCGTTACGTTTGAGCACGATTGTTAACACTGTCTGCATCGCTGGCGTGGGCTACGCGGTTCCCGTAAATGTTCGCCCCAACAGCGAGATTTTAAAGGCGTTCCCGCACCGGACGGAGGACGAGATGGTCCGTCTGACCGGGATAAAAGAGCGGCGCCATGCCGCCGAGGGCGACACGGCCACCGATTTGGCCGCCCTCGCGGTCCGCGACGCGCTCGCGCAGGCAGGCATGCACGTGAATCAGATCGACGGGATCATCATGGCGACGATTCTCCCGGACCAGCCGGTGCCGTCGGCGGCCAGTTCGCTCGCCCGGGAGCTGGGGATCCCGCGGGCCCTCGCCTTCGATCTCAATGCGGCGTGTTCCGGCTGGCTCTACGCGCTCGAGGTTGGCCGCTGCTTCATCCGCTGCGGCACAGCGAAAAATGTGATCGTGGTCACGGCGGAACTCCTGTCGCGCATCACCAATCCCGAGTGTCACGACACGGCGTTTCTTTTTGGCGATGGGGCGGGCGCGGCGATCCTGACCGGCGGTTCCGGTGGGCACCGCCTGCACCCGATGGGCCTCTCGGGCGATGCCGACCAGTATGAGGCAATTCAGCGTCCCGGCGGCGGAGCGCAGATGCCGTGGCCGGGGGCAGAGGGGGCGGACCTCCAGAATTTCTACCTTCAGATGGACGGCGCCACCGTATTCAAGCACGCGGTGGTTGGCTTTGCCGAACAGATCGAACAGACCCTCAAGCGCGAAAACCTGAAGCCCGGCGACATCGCCTGGGTCGTGCCGCACCAGGCCAACGAACGCATCCTGAAGGCGGTGAGCAAGCGGGTGGGAATTCCCTACGGCAAGTTTGTCGTGACGATTTCCCAGTACGGCAACACGAGCGCGGCGAGCGTCTCGATGGCGCTCGGGTGGGCGGCGCAGGAGGGCATCTTCTCCGACGGCGACAAGATCATCTTTTGCAGCGTCGGCGCGGGGCTGACGTTCGCGGGCGGGCTGTTGGTGTGGTGAGGATTTCGCGCCGCGAAAACCTCAGGTTTTTGCCGGGCAAAAACCGGCGTTTTGCAGTTCGTAGCTCAGGATGCTGAGGGCGTAGGCGGCCGCGGTTTCGCAGCGGAGCACCAGGGGGCCCAGCGTAATCGGCTCGAACCCGCAGCTGCGGGACTGGCTCAGCTCGGCGGGCGTGAAATCGCCTTCGGGACCGACCAGCCACAACACTTTCTTCGGCGCGCGACCGTGCGCGGCCTGAAACGCCGCGAGCACCGTCTTGAGCGACTTGGCCCCGGGTTGCAGGCTCGCGATGAGTTTCAAGTCATAACCGCGCGCTCCTTCGATGAATGCCGCCGCCTTTTGCACGGGGAGTACCGCGGGCAGGAAGGCGTTGCCACATTGCTTCGCGGCTTCGAGCGCGGCGGTCTGCCATTTCTCGATTTTGCGCTCGGAGCGCTCGCCGTCGAGGTGCACCTGCGTGCGTTCGCTCTCGATCGGCACGATGCACGCGGCGCCGATCTCGGTCGCCTTGCGCACGATGGCGTCCATGAAGGGGCCCTTCGGCAGCGCCTGGCCGAGCGTGATCTCGTAGGGCAGCGGCTTGAGTTTCTGCTTGAAGCGCACCTTGAGGACAGCGGCTTGCTTGCGGTCGGCGGTCAGCTCGCAAATCCACTCGGTGCCGCGGCCGTCGAAGGCCACCACGGTGTCGCCAATGCGCGCGCGGTTGACCGCGACGAGGTGGTGCGACTCCTCGGGCGAGAGGGTCAGTTCGACGGGCTCGGCGGTCGACGGCGTGCAGAAGGAGCGGAAATCGGGCATACGGCAAAGTGGAAAGCGGCCGGTCCCACGTGACAAGCGCCCGCTTCTTAACCGTCGCCGAAGGCGACCAGGGTTTCTGTGGAACAGAAACCCAAACAAAAAGGGCGCCAGGTTTGTGGCCCGGCGCCCTTGCCGACTTAAACTGCAGACTAGGAATTTTCCAAAAAGAACGGGTAACTATCGGGGGGGAAGACGCGGGGGGCCGGGAGAGCGTTCAATTTATCCGGCGTGAAAATTGCGTGGACACGGCCGGTCCCCCACCTAGCCTGCGCGGTCTGGCTGTCGCCCGGATGGCGGAATTGGCAGACGCAGCAGACTCAAAATCTGCCGCCGAAAGGCTTGTGGGTTCGACCCCCTCTCCGGGCACGCTCTTCAGTCGAGCGAAAAGAACGACCTCGCCGCGGCGCAGCCGAAGAAAGTCGAGGAACTCCGCACGCGGCTCCACGCCTGGCGCCGGGAAGTCGGCGCGCAGATGCCGACGCCCAACCCGAACTACAACCCGGCCCGCCCCGAGCACACGCCGCCGCCGGCGAAGGCGAAGAAGGTTGGGAATGAGCCCTAAATTCCGAAGTTCCCTCGAATGAGCCACTCGCTGG
>JACQWL010000238.1 GCA_016209255.1 Verrucomicrobiota bacterium | reverse complement strand
GAAAGGTGGACGGCGACCTCCGGGCGCCGTTGAAGCCGCGTCCGAGGGAAAAACGCGCCCGGATGCGCCGGAGGACGCACAGGGGCTTGTCCGCCTCCGGCGGATCGCGTTCCACCTCGTGCCAACTGAATCGTTACGGCTTAGGTCGTTCAACCGCTCCCCGGACCGGCCGCTATCTTGGCGCCTCGAGTTCCCGCTGCAGGCGCGCGAAGGGGTCGCGGGCGGCGGCGTCCGCGGCGACACGCAGACCGAGTGTCACCAGCGCCGCTGCCTCGTCGCGAAAACCGTGCTGCGCGTTGAGCGACGCGGCCCGGTAGATCAACGCCGTGCGTCGCGGAAACAGCCGGACGCCCTCATTGGGCACCAGGAGATGGCCGCGGTTCGGCGCTGTGGCGCAGTGCGCCCAGACGTCGCCGATGAGTTCGTAAACCTCGGGCAACGGCGGGTCGAGGCGGCGTGCGGCGAAGAGCGGCGTGAGCACCTCGGCGGTCTGCGCCGACGTGAGCCGGCTGCCCGTGGCCGCGGCCGCGGTGCGATGGCCGGCAAACCGCAGCCGGGCGAGTTCGTACGAGGCGCGCGGCCGCAACGATCCGATCCGGGCGGCGGCCTCGAGAAATTCGAGCGCGCGCACGTCGTTGCCGGCGTCGCATTCCAACAACCCGAGCACGGCGAGGAGCCGGGGATCGCGTTCGTCGCGATCGTAGGCGCGCATCAATGTGCGCCGTGCCTGCTCGAGATATTTCCCGGTCAGCTCGGGCGAGACCGCCTTGACAAAGGGGACTTCCATGCGCTCCCAGTCGCCCTTGATCCGGGCGATTTGCGCGCCGGAAGCGGCGCGCAGCGCAAGCGCCGGGGGCGCAGCGCCACGGGGCAGCCGGAAGCGCAGAGTGTTGCGCAAGGCGGCCGGCCGGTAGGCGGTGAGTTGTTCGAGGGCGGCGGCATAATTGATCCCAAAACACTCTTCGAACAGCTGCTCCGTCTCGCCCTGGATCGCGCTGCGCTCGACAAATTTCCACAGGCCCGCGCGCCGCGGCGCGCCGCGACCATCGAGTCCCCAGCGTACAAACAGGGCCGCCTGCGCCCGCCAGAGGCGGATCGACTCGGCTTCGACTTCGTCCTCTCCCTCCGGTCGCGGAACATTGCCGGAGAAAAAATCCGCGAGCGGCAAGAGCGCCGGCGCGCTTTTGGGATCCTGCTTCAGCGCCTCCGTGGCGGACTTGGAGACCCGCCGCAGGTTGGGCAGGAAGCTGTAGCGCGGTTTCGCGGCCGGCGTGCGAAAGCTGCGCCCACCGCCGAACGGAACCAAATTTTCGACCGGCGGCGCGGCCGGCGTGGAACGCAGCAGGCGGGCGATCACCTCCTTCGAGGCAGCGGGCTGCAACTCCTCGTCGTATAAAATCAGCGCTTTCGGGACGGCGAGCTTCAGTTGCAGCGCTTTGGGCAGGATCTCGCCGAGCAACTGGTGAAGCCGGTGGTGCGCTTCCACCACCTTCTGCGTGACGGGGTCGGAGCAGCGGGAAAGAACCTCGTTACCTTCCGCCTCGGTGTAGCGCCAGGGCCGGCCCTTGGCCGCTTCCTCCACGATAAACGGTGGCAGCGCGATGGGTCGGTCGAAGTCGTCGGCATCGGCCGCGCCGGCGGCAAGCGGCAGCAACGCGGGCGCGGCGAGCGCAAGCAGCCGGAGGCGCAGGCGCTGGTGGCACATGGGGCGGACGGCGGGTGAGGTCCGCCGCGTGGTCAGGGGTCTCTCCAAGTAGCCGCCCGCCCGCGAGCGTGGGGCAGGGTGCGTTCGGATCGGTTTCGAACAGATGACGGTGCAGGTTGCTTTGAATGCGTTGTTACTGCTCAGGAGGCATCCTTGGACGGGATGCCGGCCG
This sequence comes from Verrucomicrobiota bacterium, assembly GCA_016209255.1. Taxonomy (GTDB): domain Bacteria; phylum Verrucomicrobiota; class Verrucomicrobiia; order Opitutales; family Opitutaceae; genus ER46. The sequence goes on along the minus strand of JACQWL010000238.1, from coordinate 14,056 downwards.
AGTCGTTACGATCGAAAATTGAGAATTGAGAATCAGGAATCGCTAATCGCGGTTAGCGTCGCCGCCGCTTTTTTTTTTCTGAGCGCCAGCGAAGAATCCAATTGCGCGATCGCACTCACGCGATCTTCGGCACCACGAAAGGCGCCCGGTATTGGCGGGTGAGGAGCGGGTTGGCGATCTTCGCGAACTCGCCCCGGAAACGCTCCGCCTTCGCGTCGACCTCCAGCGGCACGCCGAGCGTCGCGGGCGTCTTGTCCAGGTCGACTCCGTTGGCCGCCAGGTGTCCGGCCATCCGGCCAAAGGCCTCGGCGAGCGGCCCGTTGCCCTTGATTTTCTCGCGCAACTGCCCGGCCGGCACCGCCTGCCCGAGCTTGTGCGAGATGATTCCGAGATGACAGAGCGCGCTCGAAAGGTGGCCCTCCAGGATCGGACCGCGCAGGTCGGCGACCTTCCGGCTGCGGACCACGTCGATGAAATTCGCCATGTGGGTGTCGTTGCCTTTGAACTCCCTGACGACCTTGCCCGCTTTGTCGAACGCCGTGGCGGTGAAGTAACTGTCGGTGACGACCCTGCCGCCTTCGCACTCGATCACGTTGCCGATCGAGACCGTGGTGTCGCGGTATTTGTCCATCCCGCTTCTCGCCCCCCGGCGGCCCTCGGCTGCGCCGCTGGCCGGCACCGGGGCCGCCGCCCCGGCCGGCAGGCCGCGCACTTCGAAGATCAGGGGCGCGGAGGCGTAGTCGTGGACCACGATCTGGGTGTTCGGCGTATTTCCATCATCCTCGTAACCCAGGCGGCCGCCGACGCTCAGCGTGCTGCGCGGCAGGCCGGTCTCGCCGAGGAACCAGCGCGCGACATCCATCTGGTGGATGCCCTGGTTGCCCACGTCGCCGTTGCCGGTGACATCATACCAGTGCCAGTCGTAGTGGAGTCGCTTGCGCCGCAGCGGCTCCATCGGCGCCGGGCCGCACCACTGGTCGTAGTTCACGGCTGGCGGCACGGGCTGCGGTCCGCTCGTCTTGCCGATGCTTTCGCGGCGCTTGTAACAGAAGCCGCGCGACGCGATGACGCGGCCGAGATTGCCAGCGCGCACCCACGCAACCGCCTCGCGGAGACCCTCGCCGGAACGAATCTGCGTGCCCGCCTGAACCACCCGCTGGTATTTCGCCGCCGCGGCGACGAGCTGGCGGCCCTCCCACACGTTGTGCGAAACGGGCTTCTCGACGTAGACATCCTTGCCGGCCTGGCAGGCCCAAATCGCGCCCAGCGAGTGCCAGTGGTTCGGCGTGGCGATCGTAACGGCGTCGAGATCGGGAAAGGCGAGCAATTCACGGACATCGGTGAATTTTTTCACTGCCGCGCCTTTTTCACGCATCGCCTTTTTTGCGCGCTCGAGCGCGTCTGTGTCCGGATCGCAGAGCGCAACGATGCGCACGCCCGGAAGCCTCAGCAGGCTGGGCGTGTGGCTGCCCAGGCCGCGGCCGCCGAGGCCAATGACGGCGACGCGCACATCGCCGTTGGCCCCGGCGACTTGGCTCCACGAGCGGGCGGTGAGGGCGGCTCCCGCGGCGGCGAAGGCGGACGTTTTCAGGAAAGTGCGACGGGTGAGGTGATTCATGGGGAGACGAGTATCTGTTGGCGGAGCGGAGTTGCTGTTTACCGGAACGAGGCTAGACGAATGAACGCCAGGAAAGAAACGCAATTGGTCGGCTTACTTCCAGTTCAACACCAGCCGGGTGAAGTAGGAGGTATCCATCTTCTCCACCTCTTTTGGGGGAAGGCTGTTGTAATCGTTGGCCAGCCCGACGCGGAGTTTCCAGGCCGGGCTCGCCAGCGGCATCTCAAAGTAGGAGGCATGCGTGGCGCGGTAGTTGGAGAATTCGTTGAACGAAGGAACCACGGTCAGGCTGTTCACCACTTTCGCACCGGCCAGCGTCGCGCGGAGGTTGGCGGTAGTACCGAGCTGGCTCTTGTTGCCGGATTTGCCCGTAACATCGACCGCGGCTTCATAGACCCATCCGCGTTCCAGCGCGGTAATCTGCGGATCCCTCCCGCCCGCTGCCCAAGAGGCGGCGACCTTGTCCACGCTGGTCGAGATCGTGCCGTCGGCGCCGGCGACTTGGAGCGAGCCGGCCGCGCCCGAAACTTTGCCGTCGATGCGCGTGCCGTTGGCCAGACGCACCGCCACGGGGGCGTCGGTGTTGATCGCCGCGACTTCGGACTGTTTGATGGTGATCGCGCCGGCATAGTCCGTGGAAACGAACACGCTGCCGCCATCGATCTTGGTGACCTTGCCCACGATGCGGGCGCCATTCTTGGTCTCGACGACGTCGGCGGACAACTGAGCCGTGGCCAGCGCAACGGCGACGAGAGCGATTGATGCCCGGATTCTGCTATTTTGCTTCATGGTGTGGTTTGAGAGAAAGACCCGATAGGTTTGGAAAACTGCACTTCAAATGACTGGTTTTTCGCCGGTTCGTGGATGGGGTCTTAACCTACCCTGGTGCGAGGTGGGGGCTCCACCCGAGGCGGCAGCGATCCGAAGAAACCGCGGCTCGACACTCACCTGAACCCGGCATTGCCTCGCGCCACTGTTGTATCGTATGTCCGCACCCGTCCAACGCCCCGCCCTGATCGTCGCCGACGGCTGGCGCGACTATCAGCTCATCGACTGCGGTGACGGCATGAAGCAGGAGCGCTGGGGCGAGTTCACCCTGGTGCGGCCCGATCCGCAGGTCATCTGGCCACGGCAGGGCGCGGCGGATGGCATCGCCGCCAAACCGGTACCAGAGCGCTGGGAAAAATGGGATGGTTTTTATCACCGCAGCGAGCAGGGCGGGGGCAGTTGGGAGTTTCGCCGGCCGCTGCCCGAGCACTGGAAAATCCGCTACCACCCCCTCGGGCTCACGTTCAAGATTCGCCCGACGTCGTTCAAGCACACGGGCCTATTCCCCGAGCAGGCGGTGAACTGGGAATGGTTCAGCGCCCTGATCAAATCCGCCTGCACGGGCTCCGGTGAGCCCGGTGGAACCGCCGGCCGCGGAGTCCGTGGCGAGCAAGGTCGAACCATCACGGTCCTCAATCTCTTCGGCTACACCGGCGCCGCCACCGTCGCCGCTGCGAAGGCGGGCGCCGGCGTCTGCCACGTCGATGCCGCTGAAGGGATGGTGAAATGGAGCCGCGAAAACGCCGCGCTCAGCGGCCTGGCCAACGCCCCTGTCCGCTACATCGTCGACGACTGCCTGAAATTCGTGCGGCGCGAGCACAAGCGCGGCCGCCGCTACGACGCGATCATCATGGACCCGCCGACCTACGGCCGCGGCGCCACCGGCGAAATGTGGAAGCTCGAGGACCACCTTTGGGAATTGCTCGTCGCCTGCCGGGATCTGCTCAGCGAGCGACCGTTGTTTTTTCTGATCAACGCTTACACCGCGCGCCTTTCCCCGACCGTCGTCGCCAACCTGCTTTCCGAACTGATGCACGGCCGTGGCGGCAGCCAGGCCGGAGGAGCGGCGGGATCGGAGGGCGCGATCACCGCCGGCGAAGTCGGCCTCCCGATCCAGCGCGACGGCAAAGTCCTCCCGTGCGGCATCTACGGCCGGTGGGAGGCCGCGCCATGATCCCGCGCGGGCTCGCGCGCGGTGCCGCGCGGCCGCCGCCCGCGAGAACCCGGACGCCGCCGCACAGATTCGCCTTCCCAAGCCGGGGGCGGATGCGTTCAGTGGCGATCCCACTTACACCAGCATGAAAGCGATTATCATCGGCGCGGGGCGCGGGCGGCGGCTGATGCCAACCACGGCTGAAACGCCCAAGTGTTTCGCCGAAGTTCACGGGCGCCGGCTCCTCGACTGGGCGATCCACGCCTTTGCGGGCGCCGGGATCACCGACATCTGCTTCATCGGTGGCTACCAGATCGAAAAGGTGCGGCGCGAGTACGCGCAGTTCGAGTTTCGCCACAACGCCGGCTGGGAGCACAACAACATCCTGCTCTCGCTGATGCACGCGGAGGACGCCATGCACGGGGGCTTCGTCTGCTGTTACTCGGACATTCTTTTCACCAGCGATGTCGTGCGGCGGGTGTTGGGCAACCCCGCCGACATCGTGCTGAGCGTGGACACCTGCTGGCTGGAGCGTTACCAGCACCGCACGCAACACCCGCCCGACGACGGCGAAAAGGTCACGGTTGAAAACGGCGCGGTCACGCGTGTGCATCGCGGGATCCCGCCACGCGCGGCTCACGGCGAATACACCGGCATCGCGAAATTCACGCCGGCGGGCGCCGCCCAGCTGCGCGAGCATTTCGCGCGGGCGCGGACCAGATACGCGGGCCGGCCGTTCCGGGAGGCGGCGGTTTTCGAGAAGGCCTATCTGATCCACCTTTACCAGGAAATGATCGAGGCGGGCGTAAAGATGGCCCATGCCGACACGCCGGGAAACTACATGGAGGTCGACACGCAGGAGGATTTCGAACTCGCCCGCCAATACTGGCAGGTTTTTGCTCCGCAAAAACCATAGTTTTCCGCCGGGGGCGGCAAATTTCCCATGAGCAAACCCCAACTTTTCCCGACCTCGGTGGTTGGCTCGCTGCCGCGACCGGCCTTCGTCCTGGACTTGATCAACGATCGTCCGCCGCTGGCGCCGGAGCGCTACGTGTGCGAGATGGAAGCCGCCGTCCGCTTCGCCGTGGCGATGCAGGAACACGCCGGAATCGACGTCGTGACGGACGGCGAGTGGTGGCGGAAGTCCTACATCGGTGTCATCGCCGAGCTGGCGCATGGATTCGAGCTCGGGACACTGCCCGACGGCCGGCCGTTCACGCTCGTGACGGGCAAACTCGCGCCGAAGACGCCGGGCTTCATTGCGCGCGAGGTGAGGTTTTTGAAAACGATCACCCGGAAACAGGTGAAGGCTACGCTGCCATCGCCCGCGCTGCTCGGCGAGCGCATGTGGAGTGCGGAGAAGTCGACGAAGGCCTATCCGAAGCGGGACGACTTCGTCCGCGCCTGCGTGCCGATCCTGCGGCGGGAGTTGGAACTCGTCCGCGATGCCGGCGCCGAGATCGCGCAAATCGACGACCCGCACCTCTGCCTGTTCGTGGATCCGGACGTACGGGCCCAATACCCGGACCCGGATGCGGCGGCGGCTTTTGCGGTGGAGATGGTCAACGAGGTCGTGCGCGGGGTGGGCGGCATCAAGCTGGCGGTCCATCTCTGTCGTCGCGCCGGCGGGCGGGCCCGGGGCGAGCATGCGCATGGCGGCGGCTACGGCCCCATCATCCCGCATCTGAACCGTCTCATGGTGCATCATCTCACGATGGAATTCACCGCGCCACAGACGGGTGATATGACGGTGTTCCGGGAACTGCGCGAGGATTTCGAAATCGGCCTGGGCTGCGTCGACGTCACGCCGGGCCGGATCGACTCCGCCGCGACGATCGCCGCGCGGGTGCGCCAGGCGGCCAGGTTTCTGGCGCCGGAGCGGATCACGTTGAATCCGGATTGCGGATTCGCCCCTGGCTCCGGCGCGGTGGTGAGCATCGACGAGGCCTATCGCAAGCTCTGCCACGAGGCCGAGGCGGCGCGCATGCTCCGCGAGGAGTTTGCCGGACTCGGTGGGAAAGCACGGGGAAAAATTCGAAAATTTCGCCGCGCTGCAAACTGCCGCGGCCGACAAACCCTGGCCGCCTATGGCGCCGCCGGAGGCGGGCAAGCTCCTTAATCCGCCGCAAGGCGGCGGAAAATCGGCGAATAACACTCGAAAACGTCGCGATTACTGTTAGGTGATTTGGGTACCCACTGCGTCGCGGACGTCAGTTTGACCGCAACCAATGACAACCAAGATCCGCAACTTCGTCGCCGCTCCTGCCCGGGCGGCTTGTTTATCCGTCGCAGCGCTGACCGCGCTTTTCCTTTTCGCGTTCGCCGCACCGCCCGCCGGGGCGGCCGAATCGCCGGCCAATGCCGCCACCGGTGCGATCGAAGGCCGCGTTTTCAACCCTGGCACGGGCGAGTACCTCGAAAAGGCGCGCGTCACGGTTGAGGGCGCCGGACTCGAGACCCTCACCGATAGTCTCGGTCAGTATTCATTCGCCAACGTCCCTGCTGGCGAAGTCAGGGTGAAGGTGTTCTACACGGGCCTTGTCGTGCAAACGGCGCCGGTTCGCGTCACGGCCGGCCAGACGGAGCAGCGCGATTTCAACCTCGCGGGCTTCGAACCGGAACCAGCCGTTCCCGGCGCCCCGATCAAGCTCGATCAGTTTGTCGTCTCGACCTCGCGTGAAATGGACGGCGCCGCCATTGCGATTAACGAGAAGCGATTCGCGGCTGACATCCGCAACGTCATCGCGGCGGACGAATTCGGTCCGATGGCCGATGGCAACGTGGGCGAGATTCTCAAAACGGTTCCCGGCGTGGCGCTCGACTACGTCGGCGGCGCGGCGATGAATATTTCGCTGAATGGCGTGCCATCGGGCTATGTGCCGGTGACGATGAACGGTTTTCCGCTCGCGAGCACCACCGCGACTGCGCCCACCGCCCGCGACGTCGAACTCATCAATGTTGCCACCAACAACCTCTCGCGGATCGAAGTGCTGCACACACCCACCCCGGAGTCACCGGGCAACGCCCTCGCCGGTTCCGTCAACATGGTTCCCCGCGGCGCGTTCGAACGCGTGAAGCCGGTGTTCAACGCCAATGTCTACGTTTTGATGCGCGATGATGTGCGCGATTTGAAGAAGACGCCGGGGCCGACCCTGGGTTCGACCTCCAAGGTGCATCCCGGATTCGATTTCTCCTACGTCGCACCCGTAAACAAACGCTTCGGCTACACGCTTTCCGGCGGCACGTCGCAGCAATACCAGCCCACCTATTTCGTGCAGGCCAACTGGCGCGGTGTGAGTGCGCCCACCACGGTGGCGGCCACGGCGACGACCGGTTTTCCGGCCACCACGTTCGACAAGCCCTACCTGACCGACTACCTCATCCGCGACCAGCCGCGGCAGTCGCGCCGCTCCTCCGCCGGAGTGACGCTCGATTATCGATTCAGCCCTGCCGATCGAATTTCCGTCTCCTTTCAGGCGGCTCGATTCGACGCGCAATACAACCAGCGCGATCTGACCTTCGCGATCACCCGCGTGCTGCCGGGGAACTTCAGCCCCTCGTTCACGCACGGCGCCGCGGGGTTCGGCACGCTCACGCTCGCCAGCGCCAACGACCGCGATCGCCGCAACGCCTCCAACAGCCCGTCCATCATCTACCGGCACGATGGTCCGATTTGGACCGCCCAGGCCGGCGCCGGGTGGTCGCTCTCGAAGAGCGAGATTCGCAACCTGGGCAAGGGTTTCTTCGCCGCGGTCAACGCCACGCGCCCGAACGTGACGATCTCGTTCGACGATATTTTTTACCTGCGGCCGGGCCGGGTCACCGTGACGGATGGCACGACCGGCGCCCCGGTCGATCCCTACACGCTGGGCACCTATAACATTCAGAGCGCCAGCGGGCACCGCTATGGCGCAGACACCGTGCTGGGGGTCGGCCCGGGCGAGGGGATTGCCAACAAGACGAGCGACGTGCAGCGCAATGCGTACGTGAACCTGAAGCGCGACTTCTCCTGGCCGGCACCCCTGACGCTCAAGGCCGGACTGGATTTGCGGCAATCCCAGCGCGACTATCGCGGCGGCACCACCGCGTTGACCTTCGTCGGCGCCGACGGGCGCGCGGCTTCGGGCGATGAAAACGCCGCGCCGTTTCTGGATCCCCTCTACTCGGACCGCGACGGGGTGTTCGGATTTCCCAAGACCCAGCGAATCGCCGCCGGGAAGCTGTGGGATTTTTATCGGGCGAATCCGCAATCTTTCACCAAAAACGACGACGCCATCTATCGCTCCGCCATCACGCTGTCGAAATACGCGGAGGAAGTGATTTCGTCCGCTTATGTGCGCGGCGACGTCGCCCTCCGCGATCGCCGGCTGAAGCTGACCGGCGGCGTCCGTGCCGAGCAGACCAACGTGACGGCCGCGGGCCCGCTGAACGATCTGACGCGCAATTACCAGCGCGACGCACGCGGCACGATTCTGCGCGCCGCGAATGGCCAGCCGCTCCGGATTGTGCCGGCGACCGACGCGCTCGGCGGCTCGAAGCTGACCTTTATCGAACGCGGCGCGCGCGCGCAGAAGGAATACCTGCGCTGGTTCCCCAATCTCAACGCCAGCTATGGCCTGCGCGAGAATCTCGTCGCGCGAGCGGCCTATTACTACTCCATCGGCCGGCCCGATTACAACCAGTACGCCGGCGGGATTACCTTGCCCGATGAAGCGTTGCCGCCGAGCCCCAACAACCGGATCGGCGTGAGCAACGTCGCGATCAAACCGTGGACGGCGAAAACGACCAAGGTCTCGCTCGAGTATTATTTCGAGCGCGTGGGCCTGGTTTCCATCGGCGCGTTCCGGCGCGATTTCGAAAATTTCTTCGGCAGCACGGTCTTCGCGGCGACCCCCGAATTCCTGGCGCTCTACGATTTGGACCCGACTCAATGGGGCGCCTACGACGTCGCCACGCAGTTCAACGTGACGAGCATGGTGCGATCGGAAGGTTACGACGTCCAATACAAGCAGGCGCTCACCTTCCTGCCGCCGTGGGCGCGCGGGGTGCAGATCTTCGCCAATGGCGCGGTCCAACGCATGACGGGGCCTGCCGCCGCGGTCAGTTTTTCGGGCTTCATCCCCAAGACCGCCACGTGGGGCGTCAGCCTCAGCCGGCCGAAATACAGCCTGAAGGTGAACTGGAACTACAAGAGCCGCCATCGTCGCGCGGCCATCAACGGTGCGAGCATCCCGCCCGGAACCTACGTCTTTGGCTCGAAGCGGCTCTTCGTCGACCTCATCGGCGAGTATTCGTTGACGAGGCACTTTGCGCTCTTCGGCAATATCCGGAACCTGCGCGACACGCCCGAGGATTTCTCGCGCGATGGACCCGAGATGCCCGACGTCGCAAAATTCCGCCAGCGCGATCGCTACGGCGCGCTGTGGATCTTCGGGGTGAAAAGTACGTTTTGAGCGGGCTCAGTTCGTCCCCCGCTGGTACACCAGTTTCCCGCCGACGTAGGTCCGCAAGACTTGCGTGCCGACGATCTTGTCTTCGGGGCAGGTCAGCAGGTCCGTGTCGAGCACCGCGAGGTCGGCGAGCTTGCCAGGTTCGAGTGAGCCGGTGCGGTCCTCCTTGAACAGCAGTTTCGCGTTGTTGATCGTGTAGAAGCGCAGGGCCTGTTCACGGGTCAGCGCTTCCTCGGGATGGAGCTGGCCGTCGTACCATTTTGCCCGGCGCGTGATCGCAGTCTGCATGCCGAGGAACGGGTTGTAAGGATTGATGCTGCGGAACGAGCCGATTTTCTGCATGTGGTCCGTCCCCCCGCCCGCCAGCCCGTCCGCAGCGAAGATGCTCCGCAACGGCTGAAAATAACGCAGCCGCTCATAACCGAACTGCTTCACGAGGGTGCGCGTGTCGAGGTACAGCCACGCCGGCTGGATGTCCACGCCGACGCCGAGGCGCGCGGCGGTCTCGACCGCTTCCTTGCTCATGAAATTGCAGTGGGTGATGTTGCCGCGGGTCTCGCGGACGGGCAGGCCTTCCCTGGCCAGCTGCTCGTAGCACTCCAGCAGGGCGTGGATCGCGCCGTCGCCGACGGAGTGGGCGGTGAACTGCAACCCGCTTTCCACCGCCGCTCGCACCATCGGCAGCAGCCGCTCCTTGGGAATGAAAAGCACGCCGCGATACGCGGGATCGTCGATCGAGTAGATCTTGCTCACGCCCCACGGCTGCCGCATGTAGGCGCTGCCAGTGAGCATCCCGCCGTCGAGATAGGTCTTGATCCCGATGATGCGCAGCCAGTCGTCGCGCCCGGTGTGCAGCGGGTGCTTCGCCACGGCGCGGATGTTGTCCTGGATCTTCTCCATCGAGCCGAGCGAGCCGATGCTCTGGGAACAACTCACGCGCACGGTCAGGGCGCCTTTCGCGCGCAGCTGGTCATACCGCGCGATGGCCGAGACACTCGCATCGCGATCGCAAATGCTCGTGATGCCGACGGAATTGTAGTCCTGGAACAACGCGAGCATCCGCGCGTCGCGCTCGGCCTCGGTCGGGTTGCGCGCGCCGGAAGAGCCGGTTTTGAAATAGTTGCCCTGCGTGCGCAGGATTCCGGTCGGCTCGCCGTTCGCGTCCTGCTCGATTTTTCCCGGCACGCCCTCGGGGATTTTGTAGTTGCGGTCGATTTTGTTGAGCTGAAGGGCGAGCGTGTTCACCGAGGCGTCGGGGCCGGTGGCGAAAATGACGGGGTGCTTCGGGGCGACGGCGTCGAGTTCCGCGCGGGTCGGATAACGCTGCTCGCGCAGGCGCGTGATGAAAACCTGGCGCAGGGTGATCCACTGGCCTTCGGGCACGACTTGCGCGCGCGCCCTGAAGTAGGCGAGTACGTCGGCCATCGATTCCATGTCCGGCACCGGATGGTCGAATTCATACATGCTGGCGCCGCTCGGATGCGTGTGCGAATCCATCAGGCCGGGGATGACCATGCGACCTTTGAGGTCGAGCACCTCGGTCGTTGCGCCCCTGAACTTGAGCACGTCCGCGTTGGTGCCGACCGCGAGCACTTTTCCGTCCGCCACGGCGATGGCCTCGCGGATGGAGAAATTATTGTCCACGGTCACGACCTTGGCGTGATGGAGGATCAAGTCGGCGTCCGCGGCGAAGGCGGCGGAGCAGGGGAACAAACCCAGCGATGCGAGCAAGAGAAAATGGCGGTGCATGGAACAACTGTAACCCGGCGGGGCGCGGGATGAAATGGAAAAGTCGTGGTCGGGGCCCGGGAATCCGCCCCGGTCCTGAAGCGGTTTGGCGCGTCCGCACCCCATTTTCCGGCGGCGCGAGAAATCGCTGGACTCACCCGCGAACGTCAACCCTGATGGCGTGCCGCATTCGAAGCTGCTGCACGCCACTGTGAGTACCCAACATCAGAGTCTGCCCGATGGGTTGCCGATGAGCTGCGACCGCACGAATGCCCGCCGCGGTCGAGTTTGCGCGCGCCGGCTGCGCCGACGCTCCAGCCTGCCGCGCAGCCGAACCGGCCCGAGCGCCCTCCTTCACCTTATTACGCACTCCAAGCCTCCAGAAAACCACCAAACACCATGAAGCGAAATCCCCCTGTTGCCTTGCTTTTTGCCTGCTTCGCCCTGGCGCTGGCCGGGCCTCACACCGTGAACGCCGCGGACGGCCGTGCCGTCGGAGCGGTCGCCCGGCAAAACGGAACCATCTCGGGCCAAATCTCCAATGCGGCGACCGGCGCCTATCTTGAAGGCGCCCGGGTTGAAATGCAGGGGACGGGCCGCCAGGCCCTGGCCGATCGAGAGGGGCGGTACGTGATTGTCGTCCCGGAGGGCGAAGTGACTTTAGTTGTGTCCTACACCGGACTGGCGTCGCAATCCATCGCCCTGACGCTGGCGGGCGGTCAGGCACTCATTCAAAATGTCGGTCTCACCTCCGATATTTATCAGATGGAAACGCTGGTCGTTGAAGGGGAGCGGGAGGGCAGTGCTCTTGCCACCACCCGCCAGCGCCAGGCCGCGAACGTGAAGAACGTCGTGGCCGGCGATGCCTTTGGCACGGCGACCGAAGACAACGTCGGCTCGTTTTTGCAGCGGCTGCCCGGATTGAACATCATTAGCGACACGGGGTTGGTGCGCGAGGTGATGGTGCGCGGGATCAGCTCGAGCCTGAACACCGTGGAAATGGACGGGGTGCAGATGGCCAACACGAATTCGTCCGGTACCAACCGGTTCTTCGATTTTCTGCAGGCCTCCCTTTCCATGGTCGAGAGTATCGAGGTGACGAAGGCCCCGACGCCGGACATGCCCGCCAGCTCGATCGGCGGCAGCATCAACATGGTCACCCGCACCGCCTTCAGCCGGGCCAATCCGCGGGTGTTTACCTATTCCATCGGTCTCGTGCACAAACTCGGCCGGATCGGAGGCCGGGCCGAACCCCAAAAGCGGTGGTACCAGGAACCGATCGAAGGAATCACTCCCTCCGTTGGTTTCACGTATTCGGATGTCATGGGGAAGAACAGGAATCTCGGGCTCTCGTTTAGTTTCTCCCGCAACACCCAGTTTGGCGGCTCGGAGGATGCGCTGTTCAACTACCAGTCAACCCTGAACCGGCCGGCCTATATCCGTAATTCGAGCATCAGAGTCGCGGCGTCGGCCGGACCCCACACCCGCCGAAACATTAACGTAAAGTTGGAGTACAAACTGAGCGACCGCACGATTGTCTCGCTCACCGCCGTGCACAACTTGTATCATGAAAACCCCCAAACCAGGACGCACCTTTTTACGACGGGAGACACCGCCGCCCGCTTTGCTCCGGGTTATAGCGAAACCTATTCCGAGGCCCTGCCCAACGTGGCGACCCTCTCCCAGCTCACCGAGGCCGCCTACGATAATGTGAGCAACAACTACCGGTCGCAGATCGCGGTGGTGCACAGGCTCAGTGACATGACCATCGATTACAGCGCCACTGTCTCCCAGTCGAATGGCTACCAATATTATGCCCCGTTCGAGCGGAATTTTCCCGGGAAACCCAAGGGGACGCTGACCATCAGCGGGCTCACCAATATTGGTTGGATCGTCGACCGACGCCGGGACCCGGCATGGCCCATCATCACCCAGACGGCGGGGCGGGACGTTTACGATCTGAACAGCTACACCACGATGACCATGACGCAAAACCACAACAGTGCGGATTCGATCATCACCGAGGGGCGTTTCAGCCTCAAAAAGAACATCGAACTCGCCGTGCCGACGTACGTGAAGACCGGGTTTCAGTACCAGCAGCAGCGTCGCGAAAGGGACAACAAGCAACACAGCTACACGTTTACCGGACCCGGCGGTCTGGGCCAGTTTGCCGACAAGAGGCCCTGGGTTAGGGAGACCATCAGCGGACAGCGCCAGGGTCCCTGGGCAGACCAGTTATACGTGGCCCAACACAAGGAGGACCATCCCGAGTATTGGCCGGAGAACATTAGCTACCGGTACGTCCAGCGGCTGCAGAGCCTGCAGGATGTCCGGGAGTCGATCGCGAGCGGCTATGTGATGGGAAATGTTCAAATCCAGCGCCTCGGAATTCTCGCCGGCCTCCGCGTGGAGGAGACCGAGACGCAGGGCAACGGACCGGTGAACAAGGCGGTCAATCCGGCGGAGGCGGCCCGGCGCGCGGCGTTTGTGGGGACCCTCACCGAAGCGGAAATCATCCGCCGCGCCAATTATGACTGGGGCTCCCGCACCCATGCGGAGGGCAAGTATCGCAATATTTTTCCGGGCATTCATTTCAAATATGCGCACGGCTCGGGCCTCCTCACCCGGGCGAGTTATTCCACCAGCATCGGGCGCCCGGGCATCGCCTCGATCATTCCCAGCCTGACGGTCAATGAGACGACGGAGCGGGTGACCGTGAACAATGCGGGGCTGAAACCCCAGAAATCGGACAACTTCGATCTCAGCCTGGAATATTACTTCGAGCCCATCGGGCTTTTCTCCGCCAGCTGCTTCCTGAAGGAGGTCAGCAGCTTCATCTTCACCGACAGCAGCCAGATTGTCCGCGCTGGACCGGACAATGGCTATGACGGCCTCTACGAGAACTATAGCATCACGACCACGGCGAACGGCGGTTCCGCCCGCTACCGTGGCTTCGAGGTGAACTACCAGCAACAGTTCACGTTTCTTCCGGGATTCTGGAGCGGGTTCGGCCTGAACATGAATTACACCCAGCTCCAGACAAAAGGCGACTATGGCGGGACGGTCGCAACCACCCAGGTGGCGGGATTCCGGCCGCGGACCGGCAACATCTCGATCAATTACCGCAAGGGCAAATACGAGGTCCGACTCCAGACCAACTGGCTCGACACCTATTTGACGACCACGTCCACCAATGCCGCCCTGCTCGCGTACGAGGCGCCGAGAATAACGACCAATGCCAAGTTCACCTACACGATTGGCCGGGGCACGAGCGTGTAT
>JACQWL010000237.1 GCA_016209255.1 Verrucomicrobiota bacterium | reverse complement strand
CTACGAGGAGGCGGTGGCGTGCGGCATTTTCACGTCCGACGACCCCATCGAGCTGATCGACGGCGAGATTATCACGCACATGAGCCCCCAGAAAAGTCCGCACGCCACTGCCGTTCAACTGGTCGCTGCCGCGCTTGATCGGGCCTTCGGGGAAGGGGTTCATGTTCGTCAACAAATGCCGCTCCGACTCGGCGCCAAATCGATGCCGGAACCGGATCTGGCGGTCGTGTCGGGTGCAGTTCGCGACTACACGCGTTCGCACCCGCGCACGACCGTACTTGTCGTGGAAGTAGCCGACACCAGTCTCGCCCTCGATCGCGGCCGCAAACTCCGCCTTTACGCCCGCGAAGGCGTGCCCGAATACTGGATTGTCAATCTCGTTGACGATTGCGTGGAGGTGCATCGCCGTCCGGCCGGAGAAGTATACGGCGAAACCCGCACCCACCTTCGCGGCGAATCCATCGCCGTCGGCCCGCGCGCGCAGCCGGTTGCGGTCCACGACCTCCTGCCCTGACGCGGTACGGGCGTGGCTCGGTCCGCGTTGCGCCGTGGCGCGCTTTGTGGTTTGTTGCTGACCGCGTGAGCGCCATCCGCCACATCTTCATTTCGCCCGGCCATAATTTTTTTGGCCGCCACGGCCAGCCGGCTGGCGGGCACGCCGCGCTCGACGTGCCGGTGGCCAAATGTCGCGCCGGCCGGGGGCTCGAAGGCGATCGCTTTTATGGCTACCGGCCCGACTACAAGGGGCAGGTCACGTTTTTTGCGTGGGAAACCTACACGGACGCGCAGCGGAAGTTCGATCTGCCCGCGCTGTCGCCCGCGGTCGTGCGCCGCAATGTGATCGTGGAGGGCATCGACTTGAACGCGCTCATCGGCCGGCGCTTCACGCTCGGGGGTGTCGAGTTTGAGGGCACGGGAGAGGCCCGTCCGTGCCATTGGATGAATGACGTGGTCGCGCCCGGCGCCGAGGACTGGCTGATGGGCCGCGGCGGGCTGCGCACCAAGGTTCTCACCGACGGCGAACTGCGGGTCGGCCCGGTCGAGCTCTGGTTGATGGCGGTGGCGTGAGGTGGCGCGCGCGCTACGCTTTGCGCCGGAACTCCTTCACCCACGCCACGCCACCGGCTTCGTCGGCAAACGCGCCATCGAGCTGGGCCTCGAATGCCGCCTCGATGACCGGCGTGAACTCCGGCCCCGGTTCCATCCCGAGCTGGATCAAGTGACGGCCGAGGATGATCGGCTTCGGCGCGGCATCGGCCAGCTGGAGCGCGTGGGCCCGCGCGATCAGTTCGTCGATTCGGGCGTGGATCTCGTGCGATGGGAGGGGAGGCCTGCCATTGCTGTCGGCGTGCATCACGATCGCGAGATCGTCGATCGTCGCGGGCGCGAGCCGGCGCGCGAGCCGCCGCACGCTGGTGTTCGAGAATTGCGTCTGGCCGTGATGATGGGCGAGGTGATGCACGACGAGCGCGCCCACCGGCGGGTCGAGATCGAGCGGCGCGCCGATGCGGCGCAGAAAGCTCCGCGCCAGCGGCCCTCCGGCGGATTCATGCCCCGGGCTCACCCAGCGCAACGCGCCGCGCTTCTCGGCCCGGACCGTGGTCGATGGCTTGCCGAAATCGTGGGCGAGCACCGCGAACATGAGCAGCCGCCGGCGCGCCGCATCGGAGGACTGCCATTCCGCGAGTGCGGCGAGCGCGTCGCAGCAGTGCTGGGTGTGCGTGAACACGTCGCCCTCCGGGTGCCATTCGGGTTCCTGCGGCGTTCCGCGCAAGGCGGCCACTTCGGGAAAATGCGCCAGCCACCCGGTTTCTTCGAGGACCGTCAGGCCGAGCGAGGGTTTTTGCGACTTCACCGCCCATTTTTCCCACTCGCCCCACACCCGCTCGACCGGCAACTCGGCAAAGGCACCGGCGATGCCGCGGCACAGGGCCGCGGTCGCGGGCGCCAGGGTGAGATTGAATCGCGCCGCGAGCTGAAACGCCCGCAGCACGCGCAGCGGATCCTCGACGAACGCCGCGCTGGTGTGCCGGAGCAGCCGGCGGTGCAAATCCTCCCGGCCTCCGTGCGGATCGATGAGGGCGTGCGTAAACGGATCCACGGCGATCGCGTTCACCGTGAAGTCGCGGCGGGCCGCCGCCTCCGCATCGCTCAGCGTGGGATCGGGCTCCACGGCAAAACCGCGATGGCCGGCGCCCGACTTCGATTCGCGCCGCGGCAGCGAAAAATCGTATTCGGCGCCGCTCTCCCGGCTCCACACCTTGATCACCCCGAAACTGCGGCCGATCACGTCGGTCGGGCCGAAGGGGGCAAGCACGCGATGCAGCGTTTCGAAATCGGTGCCGCCGATTTCGATGTCGAAGTCCTTCGGGGCCAGCCCCAGCAGCCAGTCCCGCACCCCGCCGCCGACCAGCCGCGGCCGGCCCGCGTGCCGCACCGCCTCGAGCATCGCGCGCAAATCGGCCGGAAGTTGGAGTTCGCGGATCATCCCTCACTCCTCCTTCGCAAATGCCGCCGCAATGACGAACACCCAACCGGCCATCAACGCGATCCCGCCGAACGGCGTCACCGGTCCAAGCCAGCGCGGCCCGCCGGACGCGAGCCAGTAAAGCGAACCGGAAAACAACATGATGCCCGCGCTCCAGCAGCGCACGGCCCAAAGCATCCGGGAAGCCGCGGCGCCGGCGGCGTTCCCCAGCCACACCGCCACACCGAGGAGGGCGACGGCATGAAAAAGGTGGTAGCGCGCCGCGGTTTCCCAGACGTGCGCCATGCCGCGCCCGGCCAGCGTCGCGGCCAGCGCGTGGGCACCCATCGCGCCGAGCGCGACACCGGTCAGGCCGAAGAATCCCGCGGCGAGAAGCGGGAAGCGAGTTCGAGGAGTCATGGCGTTCGTCGTAGTTTGCGCGGTTGGCGTGAGTTCGGCAACGCGGGTCGGGTCAATCCAGCTGGATTGCATCCTCCATCGCCCTGCGGGCTGCGGAGGACGGGTCGCCGCATTCGGCTTCTGCTAATGACCCATTGCTTTGCCATTGCGAGCCTGCGGCGGGCAAATGCCCGTTTTCTGCGCGGCAATGACCGCGCAAGTTTTCCGTCCCCCGATGGAAAACTCGGTTGACACGCTTTCCTTTAACCCTAGCACTTGGCCTCTTTTCGCATGAAAACGTTCCTCGCCAAGAAGGAGACAGTGCAAGCCAAGTGGCATCTCATCGATGCCGCCGGAGTCCCGCTTGGCCGTCTCGCCGTCAAGGCCGCCAACCTTATTCGCGGCCGGCACAAGGCTTCCTACACGCCCAGCGTCGATACCGGCGATTACGTTGTCGTGATCAACGCCGACAAGGTCGCGCTCACCGGCAAGAAAGAGGTGCAGAACGAGTACATGTTCTTCTCCGGCTTCGTCGGCGGCGAGAGCTACCGCAAGGTCTCCCTTATGCGCGAGCGCCACCCCGAGTTCATCATCGAGCACGCCGTCAAAGGCATGCTGCCGAAGAACCGGATTGCGGCCACGATGCTCAGGAAGCTCCGCGTTTTCGCCGGCCCGACCCACACGCACGAGGCCAACAGTCCCCAAAAACTCTCCGTCTGACACCTTATTGACCGAACATGAGCGCTGCCACACCCGCCAACGTCTTCCTCGGCACCGGCCGTCGTAAAACCTCGACCGCCCGCGTGCGCATCACCGAGGGCACCGGCAAGCTGTCCGTCAACGGCCGCGAGTTCGAGAGCTACTTCTCGCACGAAAATTTTGCCAAGCAGGCCTACGCGCCGCTCGTGGTCGTCGACATGCGGGAAAAGATCGACGTGACCGCCAATGTCTCCGGTGGCGGCGTCTCCGGCCAGGCTGGCGCAGTGGCGCACGGCATCGCGCGCGCGCTGCAGAAGCTGAACGCCGAGTTGCGCCCCGCGCTCAAGAAGGCGGGTCACATCAAGCGCGACCCGCGCGAGAAAGAGCGCAAGAAGGCCGGCCAGCCCGGCGCCCGCAAACGCTTCCAGTTCTCGAAGCGGTAACAGCCTGTCGGGCTTTGAGTTTGGACGGTCGGTGCCGGTCGGGCAGGCCGCTGGGATTCGAATATTCCGTCTTCGACAGGCTGTTAAGGCAGCGCGCCGCGCTGCAGAGCGGTCGCGATCAGCCGGTTCAATGCCGGGTGGCGAAACCGCTTGGGAACGTCGGCGAAAGACCGTGAAGCACGAGGGTGTGAGCGATGCGGTATCGTGAATTGCGCGCGGTCAATCCAGCGCCTCAAGGCAACGACGCCGATCGAATGACACGTGAGGGCGACGTTTAGCAGCGCTCCTGCGGTCGATGGCCGTCGGTGTTTCCGGGGCCCATGGGCCGCGAGGAAGGTCGATTTTGCATCTGTGGTGACAATGGAAATGAAAATCGGGGAGTTGGCCCGCGCCCTGCTTTAGGGGCACCCGATTGCCCCCATGGGCAGTCGCCGATCCACCCACCATCGCCATGAACAAGAAACTCCTTATCCTCATCGTCAGCGTTCTCGCCGCCGGCACGGTTGGCGTGCGCGCTCTGCCCGAACCGGGAACTCCGGCTTCACGAATCAAGATCTACGGCCATTCGGAGGTCGGTTTCACCGCGAATCCCGGAAGCCCGAAGGACCATCAGAACTTCGGCCGGCTCTTTGACGACCGATCCAATGAGCCGATGCTCAATCAGCTCACCTATACCGCGGAGCAGACGCTCGATCCGAAAGCCACGGGCTTCGACTGGGGCTTCAAACTTCAAGGCATGTACGGGAGCGATGCGCGCTTCATTCATTCTACGGGCCTCTTGGATCGTACGGGAAAGAATCTGCTTCAGCCCGACGTCGTCGAAGCCTACCTGAATCTCCACTTCCCGGTGGACGGCACCACCGGCGGCGTCGATGTGAAAGTGGGCAAGATGGTGACGCTCGAGGGAGCGGAAGTGATCGATAACACCGGCAACATTTTCTATTCGCACACCTACATCTTCAACTTCGGCATCCCATTCAATCACACCGGCGCCCTCGCGACGATTCATGCCACCAAGGATTTCGATGTGATGCTCGGAGTCACGCGCGGCGTGAACACCAGCCTCAAGGACAACAACGACAAAGTCGCTTTCCACGGCGGCATCACGTTCCCCAGTCTCGCAGGCGGCAAACTCGCGATTATTGCCAGCACCCACTTCGGTCCGGAGACGCCGGGCAACAACAAAGACTACCGCTATCTCAATGACCTCGTCGCGATCTACAAGGTGAGCGACAAGCTCACCTCGACGACCGACCTGAACTACATCCACGATGATCTGGCAAAGGCCAAAGGCTACGGCGTCGCGCAGTATTTCACCTACATGATCGACAAGACCGTGAATGCCAACTTCCGCGGCGAAATCTGGCGCGATAACAACGGCTTCTACGTCGCGCAGTTTGGCAACAACACCGATCTCATACGTTTTCTTCGCGGCGACACATTCACGCCTGATCCGCGAACTCTGGGCGGCGGTGTCACCACTTACGGCGCGCTCACCGCCGGCCTTACGTGGAAGGCCACCGACGCGATCGTCCTCCGGCCGGAATTGCGCTACGACACTTCGCTCAACGGCACCAGGCCGTTCAACGACTCCAAGCGCAAAAACATGTTCACCGCCGCGGTGGACGTGACGTGGTCGTTCTGACGGCACGAACTCTCAAGCCGAGCATCGTCACGTACGCCTGCGCGTGCGTTGTTTATCGGATACCGCCGAGGCTTCGCCTCGGCGTTTTTTTGTCATCGCTCGTGCCGAGTTGTCGAAGTGACTTGGCAACGCTCCATGCCCGCCTAACATCGGGTGGCGTTCGCATCCACTTCATCGCTGCTAACATGAACAAAAACCACCTTTCAGTCATACTCGCGCTGGCACTCCCAGCCGTTTGCGCGCACGCGCAATCCACCGCTCCCACGCCGACTCCGGCTGCATCGGACCTGTCGGTCGTGCTTACGCCAAGCTTCGTTTCGCAATACATGTTTCGGGGATTGCACTTCGGCGGCCCGTCGTTCCAGCCCTACGTCGAACTGCGTTCCGACAGCTTCTTGTTCGGCGTTTGGAGCAATTTCCCGCTCAAAGACAAAGTGCCCGGTCAGTCCGACCCCGAGTTCGATTTCTATGGATCGTGCACCATTGAGACCATCAAGGACACGCTCAGCTTTACGCCCGGATGCACGATCTACACCTACCCGAACGCGAACAAGAAAGACGGTTTCTACAAGGCCGAGTATGAACCCAATCTCACCGCCAGCTATACCGTCGCCGGCCTGAAGCTCACGCCGGGACTCTATTATAACTTCACGCTCAAGGGCCCCACGCTCGAACTCGGCGCCGCCTACGCCGTCCCGCTGGCGGATCTTGGCACCGAACTCGATTTCTCTGGCACCATTGGCACCTACAAATGGAGAGCCTTTGACGCCGACACTTCGCCGGACGTGAAAATTTGGGGCAACTATTGGCTGCTCGGCGTCGCCGCGCCGTTCCAAATCACGAAAGAGTCGAAGCTCACGATCGGCTGGGCCTATACCAAAAGCTCCAATAGCTTCCGCAAGCAGGGCTCCGCACCGAAGGAACCCACCGAAGAAGCGGTGGGCCGCGGTGTGGTGACCGTCAGCTACTCGCTCTCGTTCTGAACGCGTTTCCGTATGAAAATCGGCATCGTGGGCGCATCCGGTTACTCCGGCGAAGTCCTTGTCAAACTCCTGCTCAACCATCCGCGGGTCACGCTCGCCGCGGTCACTTCGCGCACCCTCGCCGGCAAGGCGCTGGCGGCGGTGATTCCGTCCGTGCGTGGAGCCGACCGCGGGCTCCGGTTCTCCGATTCCGATCCGGTTGCGCTGGCGGCGGGCGACATCGAGCTTTACTTCCTTGCGCTGCCCCATGGCGCGGCCGCGACCTACGCCCAAGCGCTGGTCGCCGCAGGAAAACGCGTGATCGACCTCAGCGCGGATTTCCGGATCGCGGAGCTCGCCGTTTACGAGCAATACTATGGCGGGCACCGCGCGCCCGAGTTGCTGCCCAGCGCGCGTTTTGTGCTTCCCGAACTGACGCCGCCGGCGTGGAAAACCGAGGCGAAACTGGTCGCGGCACCCGGCTGCTACCCGACCAGCATCCTCGTGCCGCTGGTCCCTTTGCTCAAGGCCGGCGTCATCGGCCGCGAGCATATCGTCGTCAACTCCTGCAGTGGCGTGAGTGGCGCCGGCAGGAAACTCGAGGAAACCTTCCTCTACGTCGAACGCGCCGAGAGCCTCAAGCCTTACGGCCTGCTCAAACACCGGCATCTCGCCGAGATCGAGGAGCAACTCGCCCTTCACACCGGTGCGAAGACGATCATCCAGTTCAATCCGCATCTGGCGCCCTTGCGCCGCGGCCTTGCCACCACCATCACCGTCCCCGCCGCGCGCGGGGCGACCATCGAAACGCTGTACGGCGCCTGGCGCGCCGCCTATGCCAACCGGCCATTTGTGCAGTTGTTGCCGGCCGGCGAGACGCCTGACACCGCGCACACGGTCGGGACAAATCGCATCGACATGTCCGCCGTGCATGATCCACGCACAGGCAATTTCGTGATCACGTCCGCCGAGGACAATCTCATGAAGGGGGCCAGTGGCCAGGCGGTGCAAATCATGAATCTCTGGTGCGGGTTCGACGAGACCGATGGCTTGCTGTGACGTCGGTCCTGCCGGCGGGCGCGTTTCGACGGTGTTGATCACCGGTGCCGCCGGCTGGGGGTGTGGCGCGAGCCGACGCCGATCCACCTGATTTCGCGCGAGGATTTCTGCGCTGCCACCACGGCCGCCATCCTCGCGAATGACGCCGCCGGCATTTACCACCTCGGCGACGAGGGCCGGATCACGCTGCAGGAATTCCTGGACACGGCCTGCCGGCAATGGGGCTGCGCACCGCCGTGGCGGATGCCGCTCTGGTTGATCTACCTCGCCGCGAGCCTGTGCGAGACGGCTTCGCGTTTATTCAAGGTAAGAGCACCTCTCACCCGTGACTTCATCGATATCGGCCGCGTTTCCTATTATGGCTGCACGGCGCAGATGCGCCGGGAACTGCTGCCGCGGCTCAAGTACCCAACGTTGCAGGAAGGCAAGATCACCCTGTGATTGCCTCGGCGCGCGGCGCCGCGGAAAAATTCTTGTCACGCTGCGCGCGGCTCGCGCACAGTGGCCGCTAATTTTTCAAAAACCATCATGATCGAATTCAACCAGCGCATCCTCTTTGTCGGCTACGGCGCCGTGGCCGAGTGCACCCTGCCGATTCTCTTCCAGCACATCAAGGTGCCGGCCAGGAACGTCACCGTCATGGACTTTGAGGACCGGGCGGAAAAGCTGAAGAAGTGGACGGCGAAGGGCGTGGGTTTCGTGCGCGAGCGCGTGACAGAGGAGAACATGGGCGCGCTGCTCGCAAAGCACGTCGGCCCGGGCGACCTGCTCATCGACCTCGCCTGGAACATCGATGCCTGCGAGATTCTCCAATGGTGCCACGACCAGGGCGTTCTCTACATCAACACATCCACCGAACTCTGGGATCCGTACGCGGCCGGCCCGAAACAGCATCCGACGGAAAAGACGCTCTACTGGCGCCACATGAACCTGCGCCGGATGCTCGCGACGTGGAAGACGAAAGGCCCGACCGCCGTCATCGAACACGGCGCGAACCCCGGCCTCATCTCGCATTTCGTGAAGCAGGGACTGGTCGACATCGCGCAATGCCTCGTCGCCGACAAGAAGGTCAAGGCGAAGGACGCCGGGACGATCGGCGAGCTCATCGCGCAGCAGAAATTCAACCACCTGGCGCGAAAGATCGGCGTGAAGGTCATCCATTGCTCCGAGCGCGACACGCAGATCACGAAGCGACCCAAGCAGGTGGACGAGTTCGTCAACACCTGGAGCATCGAGGGCTTCCGCGAGGAGGGCACGACGACCTCCGAGATGGGCTGGGGCACGCACGAGAAGACGCTCCCGGCGCATGCGTTTCAGCATACCCAGGGCCCGCGCAACCAAATCTGCCTCGCGCGCATGGGCATCAACGTGTGGGTCCGCTCCTGGGTGCCCGACTACAACATCCTCGGCATGGTCGTCCGCCATGGCGAGGCGTTCACGATTTCCGACCATCTCACCGTCTGGGAGGGCAGGAAAGCCGTGTATCGTCCGACGATGCACTATGCCTACTGCCCGTGCGACATGGCGGTCGCGTCGTTGAACGAGATGCGCGGCTACAACTACAAGTTGAACGCGAACCAGCGCATCATGAACGACGAGATCATCGCGGGCGCTGACATTCTCGGGGCGCTCATCATGGGTCATGACTACGGCTCGTGGTGGATCGGCTCCGATCTCACCATCGAGGAGTCCCGCCGCCTCGTGCCGCACCAGAACGCGACCACGATGCAGGTCGCCATTTCCGTCGTCGCCGCGTCGATGTGGATGATGCAGCATCCCGCCGAGGGCGTCCGGGTGCCCGACGAGCTGCCGCACGATTTCATCCTGGACGTTTCCAAGCCGTATCTGGGCCGCTGGATTTCGAGGGCCTCGGACTGGACGCCCCTGAAGGGCCGCGACCAGACGTTCGATCGCCACCACCAGCCGGACCTCGATCGGAAGGATCCATGGCAGTTCAAGAACTTCCTCGTGACCGATTAGCAGCCTGGCCGATTTGCGATGAACGTGGCGTATTCAAATCTAGAATTCGATGCGATGGCGGGCCTCTGTTCCCGCCAGGCTGCTAAACCGGCACTTCGTGCCGCAGAAGCCCGGCAAACTCCCCGACCATGATCTCCCAATCCCGCCTGCAGAAACTCGCGAAGGAACACGGCACGCCGCTTTTCGTGATCGATCACGATGCGCTGCGGAAGGCCTATCGCGAATTCCGGCGTTACCTGCCGCGCGTGCAGGTGTACTACGCGGTCAAGGCCAACCCCGATCCCGAGATCGTGCGCACCCTGTTCGCCGAGGGCGCGAGCTTCGACGTGGCCTCGATGCCGGAGTTCATGATTGTCCATGAAAACATCAAGCACCTCCCGGCCAAGGAGCGGCAGGACTGGATCTGGGACAAGATCATCTACGCCAATCCGACCAAGCCGACGGACACGCTCGAGGAGCTCAACCAGTACAAGCCGCTCGTCACGTTCGACAACCGGGAGGAGATTCACAAGATCAAGCGGCACGCGCCCAACGCCGGGCTGGCGCTGCGGCTCAAGGTGCCGAATACCGGCGCGATGGTGGAGCTTTCGTCGAAGTTCGGGGCCTCGCCGGGCGAGGCCGTCGACCTGATCCTCGAAGCCGACCGGCTGGGGCTCACCGTCGAGGGCATCAGCTTTCACGTGGGCAGCCAGACCACCAACTTCGAGAACTACGTCCAGGCGCTGAGCCTCACTGCCAGCGTGTTCAAGGAGGCGCAGGACCGCGGCTACACCAAGATGAACCTGCTCGACATCGGCGGCGGCTTCCCCGCGCCGTATGACGACTCGGTGAAGCCGTTCCGGGAACTCGCCCGGGTCATCAACACCGAACTCGACCGGCTGTTTCCGAAAAACATCCAGGTGCTGGCCGAGCCCGGCCGGTTTCTGGCCGCCACCGCGGGCTATTCCGTGGCGAGCGTGATCGGCAAGGCGGTGCGCGATGGCAAGAGCTGCTACTACATCAATGACGGCGTCTACCACACCTACTCCGGCGTCATCTTCGACCACTGCAAGTACCCGGTGAAGGCGTTCCGGAGGGGCCCGACGCAGATCAGCTCGGTCTTCGGTCCGACGTGCGATGCGCTCGATGTGGTTTCCATGGCGGAGAACCTGCCCAATCTCGAGCGGGGCGATCTGGTTTACAGCGTCAACATCGGGGCCTACAGCCACGCTTCGGCGACGTACTTCAACGGCTTTCCGCCGGCGAAGGTCGTCCACGAGAACCAGTAGGGTAGCTCATTGGGCGAACCGTGACTTGGCAAAGCTCCAAGCCCCAACATCCAACCTCCAAGAGACAGCCCCGCCTCTGGCGCGCAGGCTTGAGTTTGGAGATTGAGGTTTCTCTGGAGCTTGGATGTTGGAGCTTGGAGCTTCCCTACCTTTAGCTCCGGTAGTCCGCGTTCTCGCTGACGTATTCGTGCGTGAGGTCGCCGCCGATCACGGTGGCCGACGCCGTGCCATTGCCGACCTCGATCTCAAGCTCGACGCACCGCTCGTGCGGCGGGAAATCGATCGGCGCCGCAAACACGCCATTCTTCGGCGGTACGCTGGCGTACAGCTCCGCGCCGCGCAGGTGGGCGACGAGCGCGGCCTCCTTCGCCGGATCGAGCTGAAACACGCCCCGGGCAAAAATCTCCACGCCGCCCATGCGTGCGCGGAGCCGCGAGAGGTCCGTGCCGGGGGCGTGGGCGCCGACGTGCTTGCCGATCGCCTGCACGAGCCGGCCGACGTTCGGGTCGTTGCCCGCGACGGCGCACTTGAACAGCGGGGCGTTCACCACGGCCTTTCCGAGCGCGTGGGCGAGCGCGGAACTGGCGGCGTTCTGCACCGCCACGCGCATCACGTGCCGCACGCCCTCGCCGTTGCGGACGACGTCTTCCGCGAGATCGCGGCAGACCTGGTGCAGGCCGCGTTCAAAGTCCGCCGGATCGTCGCAGGGCACGCGCCCCGACGACAAGGCCACGACCGTGTCCGACGTGCTCGTGTCGCTGTCGACACTGATCGTGTTGAAACTTTCCTCGACGGCCCGCGCGAGCATGGCGCGCAACTCGCGCCGCGGCACCCTCACGTCCGTGAGAAGGTACACCAGCATCGTCGCGAGATTCGGCTCGATCATGCCGGCGCCCTTCGCGATTCCGACAATGCCACCGCGGCCGACACTGGCCCGGCGAACCTTGGGATAAAGATCGGTCGTGACGATGCTCTCGGCGGCCGGCAGGACCGAACCAGTGACGAGGGCTCCGGCGGCCTGCGGCAGCGCGGCAATCAGCGCGTCGACCGGCAGGGTCCAGCCGATGACGCCCGTCGAGCACGGCAGAACTTGCGCCGGCGTGAGGCCGAGGAGCTGCGCGGTCGCGGCGCAGATTCGTTCCGCCGCTTCCACCCCGCCCGGTGCGCAGACATTGGAGATCTTGTTGTTGACGATGATGGCCCCGAGGGTTGGTTCGCCGAGCCGGGCGCGGCCGACGACGATGGGTGCGCCCGGAAACGCGTTGCGCGTAAACATCGCCGCGAAATCCGGCGTCGGCTGCTCGAGCGCAATCAGCGTGAGCGTCATCCGCGCGGGCTTCGGCGCCTCCCGCGGCGTGAAGTCGAAGCGGGCGCAGCCGACGCGAAAACCGGCCGGCAGCGCTGCCTGCGAGGCAAGCCAGGCACGGTGCGTGTCGCGATTCTGAAAAACGAGGTTGGTGCTGGACACACGAGAGAAGTGGGCGTGCGGCGCCGCGGTGTGAAGCAGATTTTCGCGCCGCCTTCCCGGCTTGGCGTTGCGAGGCTTGCCCGCCTCTGGCGGGAGCGAAGCGACCGAAGCAATCCCGCTCGATTTGGATGGATTGCCGCGCGCAACTACGCCGCACTCGTGACGACACGCAGCGTGCGGGCGAAAAATTATTATGGAAATGCGCTCCGCGTGTGCCTTATTCACGTTCTACCTTCGCTCCAAGCTGATGATTCTCCCCGTCTCCCCCACCACTACACGACCGCCGGTCGCGCGATCTAATCACCGATGAATGTTGCCGAAGTCACCGCCAAGGCGAAGGTCCTCCTCGAGGCGCTGGCCTACATCCAGGATTTTCGCGGCTCCACCTTCGTCGTAAAATACGGCGGGAGCTTCATGGACGATCCTGACCCGGTCATCCACACGCGCGTCGCCTACGACATCGCATTTCTTGCCGCCTGCGGGATCAACGTGGTGGTCGTGCATGGCGGCGGCAAGGCGATCACGAAGGCGATGGAGTCGTCCGGCCTGAAGGCAAGTTTCGTCAACGGGCTGCGGGTGACCGACGAGGCCACGATTGCCGTCGTGAAGAAAACGCTCGACGAAGTCGTCAACCAGGACGTGTGCAACGCGATCGCCACCGCCGGGGCCAGGCCCAAGGGCCTGCCGGGCGACAGCGTGCTCGTCTGCGAAAAACTCGTCCTCGATGATGACGGCAACGCGGTTGACCTCGGCTACGTCGGCGACGTGACGGAAGTGAAGGTAAAGCTGATCAAGAAGGAGATCGCCGAGGGGTTCGTGCCCGTGATCTCGCCGGTGGCCGAGGGCCACGACGGCCGACCCTACAACGTGAACGCCGACCTCGTGGCCGGCCGGGTGGCGAGCGCGTTGCGGGCGCGGCGGCTCGTCTACATGAGCGACGTTCCCGGCCTGCTCGCGAATCCGCCCGATCCCGAGTCGCTCATCTCGACGCTCAAGATCAGCCAGGTCGACGACCTGAAGAAGAAAGGCGTGATCGACAAGGGCATGCGCCCGAAAGTGCAGAGCGCGATCCGCGCGCTGCAGGAGGGCGTGCAGCGCGTGCACTTCATCGACGGCCGCCTGGCGCACTCGTTGCTCCTCGAAATGTTCACCGACACGGGGATCGGCACGGAAATCGTCCACGGATGATTTTGATTGCGGATTGCGGATCGCGGATCGCGGATTTGTTGTGCACCTGCCCTGATTAGGCGTGCTTCGTTCCGCCAATCCGCAATCCGCAATCCGAAATCCGCAATGAACCGTCCCTCCATCGACCGCTCCAGCACCGCCGAGCTCTACGACGCGCACGTGCTGAAAAACTATGCGCGCGCGCCCCTGACGCTCGTGCGCGGCCGCGGCACACAGGTCTGGGACGATGCGGGCAACTGCTACCTTGATTTTACGTCGGGCATCGCGGTCAGCGCGCTCGGCCACTGCCACCCGCACTGGGTGGCCGCGGTGCAGAGGCAGGCGGGCGAGCTCATCCACGTCAGCAATCTTTTCCGCAACCCGCTGCAGGGCGAACTGGCGCGGCGGCTCGTGACGTTCGCCGGACCGGGCCGGGTTTTTTTCTGCAACAGCGGCGCGGAGGCGAACGAGGCCCTGATCAAGCTCGCCCGGCTGCACGGCGGGCAAAAGGCCGGGGGCGAGGAAGGCAGGTGCTACAAGATCCTCTGTGCGAAAAGTGCGTTTCACGGCCGCACCTTCGGCGGCATGAGTGCCACGCCACAGGAGAAAATCCAGAAGGGCTTCCGTCCCCTCGTGCCCGGTTTCGCGTTTGGCGAACTGAACAACCTCGCGAGTTTCGCCGATCTCGTGGATGCGGAGACGGCGGCGATCTTCGTCGAAACCATCCAGGGCGAGGGCGGCATCCATGCCTGCACGCCGGAGTTTCTGCGCGGACTGCGTGAACTGTGCAACCGGCACAACCTGCTGCTTCTGCTCGACGAGGTACAGTGCGGCATCGGCCGCACCGGCCGGTTTTTCGCCTACGAGCACGCGGACATCATGCCCGATGCCATCGGGATGGCGAAGGGTCTCGGGGGCGGCTTCCCCATCGGGGCGATGTGGGTCCGGGAGAGCAGGGCGGAGCTTTTTCAGCCCGGCCACCACGGCACCACCTTCGGTGGCACGCCCCTCGCATGTGCGGCGGCCCTCGCGGTGCTGGACGTGATCGAGCGCGACAATCTCCTCGAAAAAGTCCGCACCCAAAGTGTCCCGTGGCTCGCCTCGCTCCGGCAGCTCGCTGCCGACTTTCCCCGGCAGCTCCTCGCCGTGCGCGGCCAGGGCTACCTCGTCGGTCTCCAGCTCGCGGACGATCCGGCGGCGCATATCGCGGCCCTGCGCGAACGCGGGCTGCTCGCGCCGAGCGCGGGTGGCAATGTCGTCCGGCTCCTCCCGCCGCTGAACGCCACACCGGAAGAGCTCGCGAAGTCAGTTGAGATTTTCCGCGCCGCGCTGGCCGCGAAAGAGTAGCTGGGACCGCGGGAGCCCCCGCCCGCTTCCTCCAATTCTTGCGGGTGGGATGCCCGCTCTCCTGTAGGTCTGAACCGTGACGATGCAATGGAGTGTAGGGCCGTCGCTCGCCGACGCGCCGCTTTTCGACTGAAACTTGCGGCTTGGCGACAAGCGCCAGCCCTACACCAAATGGTGTCCTTCCGTTCATTCGTGGAACGTGGTTCGACCGCACTGATGCGGCTGAGTCTATCCCCGATCTGTCGGGGGCAAAGCTCGGTTTACCGCCGTTTGCCGCCACTTAATCCAAGGGAAGGCTTCGTCCTTCCGTGCCACTTCGAGCCGCTCGACTTCGCGTTGCCACTGGTTCCGTTCGCGCTCGTTGTTCGCCGCCTGATACAGAAGTCGTGCCACCAGCAAATCGGGTTCATCCACAAAGCCGAACCGGTGATGCCATGCCCGGCTCGCATCGTTGCCGAGATGATAGCGGCTCACGAGCGTGCGGACACTGCCGAGCTCATGGAGTGCGTTCACCGCGGCGGCGACGAGAGCGGAGGCCACGCCGCGCCGCTGCCAGTTCGGCGCGACAAAGATCATGTCGAGCAGCGCCCATCCCTCCTCCAAGGCTACAAGCGCCGCGCCAATCGGTTCACCAGCATCGCCCGTCCCAGACGGTGCGATCGCCACGCGTGACGCATGGAATGCGCCCTGCGGCGGACGTTGAAAGAATCGAGCGAGGCTCTGCTGCGCGGCAACGTGAAGTTTCGCGTCCGTGTAGTCGCAAAACTCGATGGTGTCGACAAACGCGCGCACAAACAAAGGGCGCAGCATGTGTTCGTCGCTCGCCATGGCGGGCCGCAGCGCCACCTGGTTTTCCATTGCGCGCGGCGCAACCGGCAGGGACGCGTGCACGAAGATTTCGCGCGGCGTCTCGACCAGGCAGCCACCGAAATATTCCTGCTTCCACGCCGGGTTGAAGGGAAGTCGCTCGTAGTCTTCCAGCGGCATCTTTAGGCGGCGGCTTTTCATCCGGGAACGCGGACCCTGTTTCCGCGAAGGGCCAAGAATGCCATTAACGCCACTCGATCCCCAAATCAAAACACCCGCTCGTAGATTTCTCTCAGAGTCATCGAGAGCTTGATCGAGCGGAATTCGACGGTGTCCTCGAGCGAGGTTACCACCACGGGCTTCCAGCCTTCGCTGCGGTGAAGGAGCGTGACCTCGGGCTTATCCTGCGCGACGAGCACGTATTCTTCGAGCGTGGGAATCTGCGGGTAGTTGATGAGTTTTTCGCGCCGGTCGATCGCCTCGGTCGAGTCGGACAGCACTTCGACCAACAGCCTGGCGTCGCGCAGATAATATTTTTCCAGTCCGTCGCGCACGCAGGACACCATGACGTCGGGGTAGTAGAAGATGTCTTCGCGGTTGATCTCCAGCCGCACTTTGAAATCGGCGATGTAGGCCCGGCAGGGGCCGCCGCGCAGATGGCCGTGAAAAGCGGCGTGAATGTTCCCCGCAATCAAGTTGTGCTGCTCGCTCGCGCCGGCCATGGCGTGGATGCGCCCGCCAATGTATTCGTGCCGCACCTGCCCATCGGCCTCGAACTTGAGGTAGTCCTCGACGGAAAGGAGCAGCGGTGGAGCGGCGGTTTCCATGGCGGCGGACTATGTCCGAGGGTTCGTGCCGTGGCAAGTGCCGCATAGCCGGAAAGGCGCGTAAGCAGATGCGGTGAGCGAAGTTTTCCTCGCGCGGCAAATTTTGCGGTTGTCCAGCCATGGGTCGGGAATACGCTGGCACGATAAGCACAATCACCTTGACCGTTGACGAGGCCGCCCGAGATCTGCCGCCCGTGCCGCCACCTTGGGAATGATCCTCGATGCGTCGCCAAACCCGAAATCGAACCACCGCCGGGTTTCTGGGACGCTTGAACCGACGACGACGCCCGCCGATGCCCCGCCGCCCCACCCCTCCCGCACTCGAACCGAAAACGTTCGAAGAGCTCGTGCGTGGCGTCCAACAAACCTTCCTCGCGGGCAAGCGCCGGATCGAGTGGACGGCCGTCTTCACCGACTGGGAAACCGGGCGGCTGATCAATGTGCACATTCTCCTCAACCGGGATCG
>JACQWL010000236.1 GCA_016209255.1 Verrucomicrobiota bacterium | reverse complement strand
GGGTCAGGTTTCACCCGGTACCCTTTCTGTATCCGTGACGACCGGCGTGAGTCGATGGTCGCCTGTTCGAGGAGCATGGTGAAACCTGACCCCGTTTTTGCCCTCTGGTGAAACCTGGCCCGTTTTTGCCCTCCCGTTTTTGCCCTCCACTGTGGGTAACCGTTTACGTCCGACGCTGGGGGGGCTCGACTGCGCCGGGCGCGGAGTGTAATCGACCGGTGTGGCGCACGGATAATTCTTACCAAAACGGCCCTTCGATTCGATCATATGAACGTCTCTTGCGAGCGCCGAACGGCGCTGATGCTTCTCCGGCAGGTCGGCCGTCGGCCCGCGCCAGGTGCAAAGACCGATCAGGACGTGCAAGTGATGGCGGCAAAGGGCCGCCTCTTCTTCATCAACAGCCACACGACGGCTGCGTGCGAAGCCTTGGTGCTGAAACCCGGTGCGTTCTGGATTCGGCGGGCGTTGTTGGAGCGTGTGCTTCGCTCCTTCGATGAGAAGGAAATCATCATCCTCGAAGCCGATCGAAATCGGATGACAATCGGGCGCTTTTCTTGCTCGGTCAGGTTGTGGCAAGCGAAGCCGATACCGCCAGAAGGGGTCGAGTTGATTCCCGGAACTTTGCGCCTTTCGGGAGGAGGAGGTTGACGAAAGCGGGACGGCAAGAAGCCACCGCCGCCGCGATGCCGTTGATGCCATCGAGTGCAAATGGAAGTCCGAGGCCTTCGAGGCGCGCGGGCTCGGGGCCTTCCGCGAGCAATATCCCAAGGGAAAGAACTACGTCGTGAGTCCATTGAGTGGCCCGGCGTATGAGCGGGTTCAGGCCGGTCTGAAGATCGCCTTCGTGTCGCCAGGAGAATTGCGTCAAGCGGTCCCATCAAAGCCGTTTCCTCGCGAAAGCGCGACCTGATGAAGTCTTGAGATAGCGTTCGAAGGCGGCGGCGCGAGTTCGATCACGAAAGGCAATCGCCGTCTTGACTCGCCAGGGGGCAAATTTGGCGGTGTGAGGCACCGCTCCTGCGTTATGCCGCCGCACGCGATCGGCCAGATCGTCTGTCAGGCCGGTGTAGAAGCGGCCCGCCATTTTCTCGGATTCCAAAATATAGACGTAGAAAAAACCGCTCACGGTATGACTGGCTTGCCGGGTCGTAGCTCGCGTTATCCAGCGTCGGCCCGTCTCCGCCCGCTGGACGCGGGCTTCGACGCGGCAGTCTTCGTGCCGCTGTCGCGGCGAGCGAAGACTGGTGGACTCTACTGGACTCGAACCAGCGACCTCTTCCATGTCAAGGAAGCGCTCTAACCAACTGAGCTAAGAGTCCGAAAAATCGGAGCGGGTGAGTAACGCCAGCGCGACGGCACAGCGCAAGAAGAAATCCAACCACCTTACGTCCGGAAAAACGCAACCGCCGTTTCGCGATCCCGCGCGATTTGACCGCGGAGTTCATTCACGTTCGCGAACTTCATCTCGGGCCGAAGGAAGTGCAGCCACTCCACGGTGATGTTGTCCCCCTCGCCGAACGGACAGTCACCGAGCACATGCACTTCCATCCGCGGTTCCACGGTCTGCTCGACCGTTGGCCGCAAGCCGTAATTCGCCACGGCCGGCAACGGCGCCGCGGCCGTCGCGCCGGAGACGCGCACGGCATAGACCCCGAGCCGCGGCCGCAAAGCGGGCGACCAAACGAGGTTGAGCGTCGGAAATCCGATCGTGCGGCCGAGGCGCTTGCCCGGCGCGACCAGGCCATCCGCGAAATAACAGTACCCGAGCAGGGCATTCGCCGCGTCCACCTCACCCGCCTCGAGCTGCGCCCGCACCCGGGTGCTGCTGATCGGCTCGCCGTCGAGGTTGACCCGCGGCGCACTGAACACGCGCCAGCCGTGCGACCGCGCCGCCGCCACCAGCAGCGCGACGTCGCCTCGGCGGCCCTGGCCAAAACGAAAGTTCTCCCCCACGTAAATCGCCGCCAACCGCGGCAGCCGCTGCTTCAGCCACGGCAGGAAATCCTCCGCCGTGACTGCCGCGAACTCCGGCGTGAACGGCTGCGTGATCACTGCGTCGACGCCCAGCGTCAGCAGCACCCGCGTCTTGGTGCGCGAATCCTGCAGCAAGCGGGTCGGGCTCCCGGGCCGGAACAGCGCGCTCGGGTGCGGCCAGAACGTCAGGACGCCGCCAAGGCCGCCGCTGTGCCGGGCCGATTGCACAGCCGCCTCGATCACCGCCCGGTGCCCGAGGTGCACGCCGTCGAACATCCCGATCGCCAGGTGCAGCGGACGCGCCGGCAGCTCAACATTCTCCAGACCTTCGAACTGCAAGTTCACAGCGCGATGCTCGGCACGGCGTCGCGCGGCGCAATCAGCCGTTTCTCGATTTCGGGCAGCGTCATCGCCTGGAGCTGGTCGAGCGTCAGGGCCTGCGAAACGTTAAACTTATCCGTCGCCGTGCGGCGCAGCGCCGCGAGGTGCGCGCCACAGCCGAGCTTCTGCCCGAGGTCATGCGCCAGCGTGCGCACGTAGGTGCCCTTCGTGCAGCGCAGCCGGAAATCGAACCGCGGCAGCGCCAGCCGCGTCAGATCCCAGCTCATCACGCGGATAAAGCGCGGCTCGCGTTCCACCTCCTCGCCCTTGCGGGCGCTCTTGTAGAGCGGCACGCCCTTGATCTTGATCGCGGAATACATCGGCGGCATCTGGTATTGATCGCCCAGGAATCCCGTGATCGCCGCCGCGATCTCCGCCCCGGTCAGCGGAGGCACCGGGCGTGTCTCCATCATCTCGCCATCGGCGTCCTGCGTGTCGGTGACCTTGCCCAGCTCGACCGTGCCCTCGTATTCCTTGTCGAGGCTGATCAAGTATTGCGAAACGCGGGTGGCCTTGCCGACGAGGATGATGAGCAGTCCGGTCGCCATCGGATCGAGGGTGCCGGCGTGACCGATCCGCTTCATCTTCAGTTTGCCCCGCAGTCGCGCGACCACGTCATGCGACGTGTGGTCGCGCGGCTTGTCCACCAGCAGGATGCCCTCCATTTCTTTCGGGGGTCCGAGCATGGCCTAGGTCTTCCGCCCGGCATCGACCGCCGCGATGCTTTGCGCCAGCGCCGCCACCAGCCGCTCCGTAAAATTCTCCGCCCCCGTCTGCAAATTAAGACCCGCGGCGCACGCGTGACCGCCGCCATTAAACTGCGCCGCCACGAGATCGACCCGGAACGCCGGATCCTTGGCCCGCAGGCTCGCCTTTACCGCGCCGTCGGTCCGCTCTTCGATCAGCACCCCGATGTCCACCCCATCGATGCTGCGGGCGTAGTCGACGAGACCCTCGGTGTCCTCGGCGGTCGAGCCGGTGGCCTCGAAGACGCCGGGCGCGAGCGTGCCCATGCAGACCCGGCCGCCGCACTCGAGCCGCAGGGAGGCGAGATAGTGCTGCGTCAGGCGCATCTTCTCCACCGTCTCCCGCTCGTAGAGTTCGAACCCGGCCTCGGCCGGCCTCGCGCCGCACGCCACCAACTCGCCCGCCAGCAGGAAACAGCGGCGCGACGTGGAGCCGAACCGGAACTGGCCGGTGTCCGTCAGGATGCCGGTGAAGAGCGCCTGCGCGGTCGGCGGATCGACGGGCACGCGGTTGTCGAACAGCACGCCGGCGAGAATCTCGCAGGTGGCGGCCGAGGCGCTGTCGATCAGGTTTATCGCGGCGTAGCCGACATTCGAGAGGTGGTGATCGATCATCGCCACCGGTGCGGGATAATGGGCCTTCAGCCGCTCCCCGCCCCGCGCATGGTCGGCGCAGTCGACAAAAATCGCCGCGCGATCCGCGGTGGTCTTGACCACATCATCCGTCCGGATAAATGCCACCCCGGCGACAAGAAACTGGAGCCGGCGCGGCACGGGATCGAGGTTGACGCAAATCACGTCGTGGCCGCGCGCCGCCAGCACGCGTGCCAGCGCCACCTGTGAGCCGATGCAGTCGCCATCGGGCCGGGCGTGGCCGATGATCGCAATCTTGCGCCCCGCCAGGGCGGCAAGGAGGCGGGCGAATTCGGCGGACAGGACGGGATAGAATTTCTCCACCTTGTTTCCGGCCGGTCCTTGTGGGATGAAAGTCATTCGGACGCAGGACCGTTTTCTTTCCCCCGCCGATGCTCGATCTCTTCCAGCAGATGCAGGATGCGCGCCCCCCGGACCGCCGCCTGATCGAGCAGGTACTCGAACTTCGGCAGGTATTTCAGGACAATGCGGCGGCCGATTTCCTCGCGAATGTCCGGCGCCTTCGAGCGCAGCCAGCGCAGCTTCCCGGTGGCCGTTGCCTCATCGCCGACCACCGAGATAAACACGCGGGCGTCGCGCAAGTCGGGCGACACGCGCACCTCCGAGACGGTGATGGTCACCGCTTCGCTTTGGTAGCGCTTGCGCAGGATGTCGCTCAGCTCGCGCTGAACAAGCTCGTTGACCCTGAGGGTGCGGTTGCTCATCGGAAGTGCAGAGTGGCAGGGGCGGATCGCGGATGCGAACAGACTTCAATCCGAAATCCGAAATCTGCAACCCGCCATTCTTAGAGCGAGGCGCGGACCTTTTGGACTTCGTAGCATTCGATGAGGTCGCCGGCCTGGTAGCCGTTGAAGTCGTCCAGCTTGATCCCGCACTCGAGGCCGGCGCGGACTTCGTTGGCGTCGTCCTTGAAGCGCTTGAGGGTGGCGATTTTCCCCTCGTGGACGATTTCCTTGCCGCGGCGGAGGCGGGAGGCGGCGTTGCGGTTTATCTTCCCCTCGGTGACGAGGCAGCCGGCGACAAAACCCTTCGCGAGCGGGAACACCTGGCGGACTTCCGCCGCCCCGGTCTTGGTTTCCTTGAGGTCGGGATCGAGCAGGTCGGCCATCATCTCACGCACCTTGTCGGCCATCTCGTAGATGATGTCGTAACTCTCCACCCGCACGCCGTGGTGCTTCGCGAGCGACATGACGCCGCTCTCGAGTTTGGTGTGGAAACCGACGATCACGGAGCCCGCGGCGCCGGCCATGAGCACGTCGTTCTTCGTGACCAGCCCGACCTCGATCGAAACAATCTCGAGCGAGACCTTCGTGCTCTTGATGCCCTCGAGGATATTGTGCAGCGCTTCGGCGGAACCGAACACGTCGGTCTTGATGATGAGCTTGAGCACCTTGGCCTGGGTGGCGGCGATGTTCGCGAAAAGCTGCTCGACCGAAACCTCCTTCGGCGCCGCCGCGGCGGTCGTGACGATCTGCTTGAGCCGGAACTGCTCCTCCTCGGCGATTTTTTCCGCCTCGCGCGCGTTCTTGACCGACTTGAACGCCGCGCCGCTGTCGGGGGTGCCGGACCAGCCGATGACGCGCACCGGGGCGCCCGGCAGGGCTTCCTTCACATTATCTCCCTTGTCGTCGAACATCGCCCGCACCTTTGCGTATTGCGGTCCGGACACGATCGCATCGCCCACGCGGAGGGTTCCGCGCTGCACAATCACGGTGGCCAGCGGGCCCCGCCCAAAATCGATCTCGGACTCGATGATCACCCCGCTCGCCGCCGACTTGGGGTTGGCCTTGAGCTCGAGCACATCGGCCTGGAGCAATATCATTTCGAGGAGCTCGGTGATGCCCTGCCCCTTCGTCGCCGCCACCGGCACGGTGATCGTTTCGCCGCCCCAGTCTTCGGGGGCGATGCCCCGCTGTTGCATCTGGTTCTTGACCTGATCCAGATTGGCTCCCTTCACGTCCATCTTGTTGACGGCGACGACGAGGGCGAATCTCTCGGGCTGCTGTTCTTTGACAGCGAGCGCGATCTTCAGCGCTTCGTCGCTCTGCGGCATGAAGCCGTCGTCCGCGGCGACGACGAGAATCGCGATATCGGTGACACTCGCACCCCGCGCGCGCATCTTGGTGAAGGCCGCGTGGCCCGGCGTGTCGAGAAAGGTGATCTTCCGTCCGTTGAATTCGACCTGATACGCGCCGATGTGCTGCGTGATGCCACCGGCTTCACCGGCGGCGACGTTCGCCTTGCGGATGGCGTCCAGCAGCGACGTCTTGCCGTGGTCGAC
Organism: Verrucomicrobiota bacterium; assembly: GCA_016209255.1. Lineage (GTDB taxonomy): Bacteria > Verrucomicrobiota > Verrucomicrobiia > Opitutales > Opitutaceae > ER46. The sequence continues at coordinate 10,654 of JACQWL010000236.1, read as the reverse complement.
GTGACCGAGAATGCAAACCACGGGAGGCCGGGGCTGCAGCAGGACCGACTCATCCTCCTCCGGCTTCTTCACCTTCTTTTCCTTCGCGGCATGCTGCTGCGCCGGATCGCCGCGGTGCTTGATTTCGAGCACGAAGCCGTATTTCTCGGCCACCTTCTGCGCGATGGCCTCGTCAATGGTCGAGTTCATCGCCGCGAATCCAACGAGCTGATTCAGCTCGGAGATCAGTTTGAAGGGTTTGAGCCCGAGGGCGATTGCGAAGTCGCGCACGACGATCGGCGGCTTGAGGTGAAGAACCTTCACGTCGCCCTGAACGGTAAACTGGGGTGCGGCGGCCGGGGCGCCCACCACCGGCGCCGCGACGGGCGGCGGAGCCCCCGGCAGTGGCGGCGGTTTCGGCGCCATCACCGCCGCGGGAACGCGCGGGGGTGGCAGCGGCGGCGGAACGGCGGGGGCCTTCGCGACGGGAGGCGGCGGCGGGACAGCCGGCGGGAGGGAAAAGGGCCGGGAAACCGGCGGCGGGGACACCAGGGCCGTAACGCGAGGTGCGGTCGACGGTGGCGATCGCAGCGGCGCAGGAGCGGGCGCAGGGGCGGGCGTGCTGGCCGGCGGAACCGGGCGGGGCGTCGGCGCGGCCACCGGGATTCTCGCCACGGGCGGCGGGGACGAAACGTAGCGGGGCGAGACCGGGGGGAGCGCGACCGGCCTCGGCGCCGGCGCAGCCACCGGGGTGACAGACTTCATCATCGTGAGTTTTGCGGCCGCAGCGGCTTCATGCTCCCGGTCAATGTCCTCCTTCGATTTTACGAAGATGCCGGATGGACTGCTCACTTTGGGCGGCGGCGGCGGAACTTCCACGACCGGTTTTTCCACCGGCGCGGGCGCGGCCGGAGCGGGCTGTTTCGCGGCAAACTCCTCCCGCAGCGCCGATGCACTGATGTTGTCCACCGTGCTCGAAACAGATTTCACATCCTGGGCGATGATCTTGCGCTCTTTGAGGAGCGTGATCATCTCCTTGTTGTCCAAGCCGAGTTCTTCGGCGAGTTTGTGGATGCGAATACTCATGCAGCGGGAAGCGTAAGCGGTGCGGTGTGAAAACTAGCCGGTGGCGCGGGCGCTGACACGGGAGATGATGTCGCCCGCTTCCTCCGGGGTGAAACCGGCGCCCTCGAGATCCCCTGCCTCGACCCCCTCGAACAGTTCGAGCGAAACGAAGCCGGCCTTGACCAGCCGTAGCGCGGTCGCCTCGGGAATGCCAAGCACGGCCACGAGCTTGCGCTTCGCGTCGCCCTCGGGGTCCGCCCCAACGGCCTTGAACTCTTCAATGTCGAGGCGCCAGCCAACCAGGCGGGATGTCAGCCGAGCGTTCTGGCCCTTGCGCCCGATCGCAATGGCGAGATCGTCGGTGGCCACCTTCAGCAGGATGCGGTGCGATTTTTCGTCGAGGATGATCTCGCGCGGCGTCGCGGGCTTGAAGGCCTCGATGATCATTTCGCGCGGATCCGCGTAGTATTTGATGATGTCGATCTTTTCGCCGCCCAGTTCGCGGACGATCGTTTTCACGCGCGCCCCGCGTGCGCCGACGCACGCCCCCACCGGATCGACCTTCGGATCCTTGCTGGTGACGGCAATCTTGGTGCGATAGCCCGGCTCGCGGGCAAAAGCCTCGATTTTCACCGTGCCATCGGCGACCTCGGTGACCTCGAGTTCGAACAACCGCCGGACAAACTTCGGGCTCGCGCGGCTCAGGATGATTTCCGGCCCGCGCGGCGTGCTTTGGATTTCCATCAAGATGCAGCGGATGCGCTCGCCCGGCTGGTATTCCTCTCCCGGCACCTGCTCCTTGCTGGGCATGATCGCCTCGGCCTTGCCCAAATCGACATAGAGGTCGTTGCGCTCCCGGCGCCGGACCGTGCCGGTGACGATGTTGCCGACCTGATCCTTGAAATCGTCGTAGATGCGATCCTTCTCGAACTGCCGCAGCCGCTGCATCACGGCCTGGCGCGCCGTCTGGGCCGCGATGCGGCCGAGCGTCGAAGGATCGACCGGCTTCTCGATCATCTCGCCGAGCACGGCGCCCGGCTTAAAGGCCTGGGCCTTCTCCAAGTGAATCTCGGTCTTCGGGTTGCTGATTGAATCAACGACCTTGAGCACCGCCCAGGCGTGGAGCTGACCGTTCTTGGGGTTGATGTCGATCTTCAGTTCCTGGCCGGAATTGACGCCTTTCTGGGCGGCGGTCTTCAGGGCGTTCGAAATCGTGCTGATCATGTCGGCACGCGGAATGCCCTTCTCCTTTTCCATGTATTCCAGGACGGATAGAATTTCGCTGCTCATAAGGGAGGATTAATGGGAAAAAAAAAGCGGGCCGCAGGGCCCACTTTTTTGAAAGTGAGTGTTGTTGAGTCTGGTAACCTATCGGTCGGGACAAATTATTGTCAAGCCCCCCGCCCGCCGTCGTCGCACCCGGCGTCAATTCCGCGACTCGCGTTCGAGCAGCCAGCCGAGCAGACCCTGCGCACCGCCGTGGCAGGCGGGCTGGCCGCGCCCATCGAAAACCCCGAGGCCGCGGAGTCCGGTCATCAGCAGCGCGGGCAGATCGCCCGCGAACCAGTGGTACCACAAGCCGTGCAACCCGCGCCCGGTGTGGGCGGCGAGCAGAGGCAGCAATCCGTCGCCGACCAGACTGTCAAGCCGCGTGCCACCGAGTGCGTCCGCGCAAATGCGATCCGCGATTCGCGTCCGCAGCACGGCAAACCGATGGGTGCGCCGCACCGCACGGGTCGCCGCCGCGACCGCGATCGGCGGCAGCTCCGCGGCAAGCGTCACGAGGTCCGAGGGCCAGTCGGGCCGGGCCTGCGACCATGCGGCATATTGCCGCAGCCGCGTGCGCGGATGATTCGCCGGCCGCACGCCCTGCAGGCTCCAGCCACCGGCTTCGGCCGCAAACGCCTTGTCCGCGCCCATCCCGCCGCGAACCCACTGCACCCGGGACCACTGGCCGGCGACGCGCAGCATCGGAGCGCGATTGAATCGATAGCCGAGAACCTCGAGCGCGGCATGGTGGCACGCCGCCTCCCACCCGAGCCGTTGCACCCGCAGCCGCGCGAAATGCACCTTTTGCCGCCAGCGCGCCTCTGCATGCCGGTGAAGAATGGCGGCCAGCTCCGGAGGAGGCAGGATGCCCAACTCGTCCGGCAGGCGCGCGAGCGCGCGGTTGGCGAGATTCTCGACCGCGTCCTCCGCCGCAAACTCCTCGAGTGCGTGGTGCAGCAACGGAAGCAGCGTCAGAACCGGAATCTCGCGCCCATCCGCCCCGCGGGTTGTCCGGCGTTCGTCCGGTGGAAAAAGCACGACATGCAGCACCACCCGATCGTAGGTCCGGTCGCGCGCATGGCCGTGGGCGTCCCAATCCGCCGCATGCAGATGCACCTCGACGTCACCGGTGATTTCCGGTCCCTCGCCCAGTCGCAGCCTCGCGCCCTGGAAATCCGGGCCGCCGAGCAGATTCCATTTGCCCGGGTGTAGCACGCGCAGGCGGCGGCCATCCGACGTCAGCGCCGCCGACCGGTCGAAGTCGCCGCGCAGCCAGATTTTCTGCAGCAGTTTCTCCGGAAACGAAAACGCGCCGTAGAGCCCCTGGATTTCGGCCACGGCGGGGTTGGGGGCATCGGGACCGGTTCGCATCGCAGCCCGAGCGTGGGCGACCGAAGAAAGCTCGACAAGCGCGGTGTTTCCCTGAGCGTTTTCCCGGGGCCGTCGGAGAGGTGGCAGAGTGGTCTATCGCGGCGGTCTTGAAAACCGCTGGGCCGCAAGGTCCCGGGGGTTCGAATCCCTCCCTCTCCGCCAGTTTTCCCGTATCAAGAACCTTTTGATACGGGATTAAAATCGCGCAACTCATTGCGTCAAAGTTACGAGTGAAAACGCCGTTTTAACGGCGACGAAATAAGTTCTCGTTTTGGCCAGCGGCCATCACGGAAAAATCGCCCAAAAAACCCGGCGTTTCCCGCGCTGTTAAAATTCTCCGCGTGAGATTTTCGCGGGATGTGCGATAATTCTTGACGAAACAAATCAACTTGGGGCCGACGCCAATTGGATCGCCCCTCCCACTAAAAACGGAGGTTCTTGCCATGTCTGCGATCCAGTCATCCACATCCATTCGTGCCCGCGCCCACGCCATTGCGGTGGCGATTTATGCCCGCGTCTCGACGGCCAACCAAGTCGGCGGTCGCTTCGACTCCTGCGAGAGCCAAGCGGCCGTCTGCCGCGATTTCATCGCGCAACACGCCGACGACGGCTGGTTCGAAGTGGCGTGCTTCTCCGATCCGGCCTGCTCGGGCGGCTCACTGAACCGGCCCGGCATCCGGACGCTGATGCGCCAGATCGAGGCCGGCGAAATCAAAGTCGTCGTGATCTTCAAACTGGAACGCGTGCTGCGCAGCACCAGTGAATGGGCGCCGTTTCGCGCCTTTCTCAAGGCGCACGGCTGCCAGCTCGTCAGCGTAACGGAAGACATCTCTGAGGCGACGCCCTCCGGCCGGCTCAAGAACAACATCGTGGTGAGCGTGAACGAGTATGAGCGCGACAACACGGCGGAGAAAATCCGCATCAAGCTCAACGAGCAGGCTAAGCGCGGATTCTGGACCGGGGGCCAAGTGCCCTTCGGCTACCTCTACGACGAGAACCTCCAAGGTCTGAGTCCCCACCCGACCGAGGCTGCCACGCTACGGCGCATTTTCGAGATGGCGGCGCAGCTCGTGTCGCTCACCGAAATCGCCAACCCACTCAACGACGAGGGGCTGCGCACCCGCGCGCGTATCTTCCAAAAGCGTGACGGCACCAAGAAGAACGTCGGCGAGAAGCGCTTTCGTTCGGACATTGTCCGCCGCCTCATCACGCGCCCGCTTTACGCGGGTCGCGTGCGAATGAACGGCAAGGAATTCCCCGGCCTGCACGCCGCGCTCGTCACTGACGACCTGTGGGAACGGGCCAACGCCGCCATCCGGCCGGCGCTCCAACTCGCGGCCCGGCGGTTCCGCAACCGCGACAAGCATTTTCATCTGCTCAAGGGCGTCGCGCACTGCGGCTGCTGCGGCCGGGCGATGATTCCTAACGCCAGCGGCAAGCTCGATCCCGACGGCAAGCCCTACCGTTATTACACCTGTGGCTACGCGCACAAGGAGCGCTCTGACGCGCATTGCCCGGTGCGGCACGTCTCCGCGACCGCGCTCGAAACGGCCGTCGTCGGCTTTCTCGGCGCGTGCAGCCAGCACCCCGACGTGCTCAGCGCCACGACCGCCAGCGCGCGCGAACGCCGCCAGACGGATCGCGCCCCGCTGCGTGCGCGGCTCAGCGAGGCGGAAAAGGGACTCGCGGCGATCACCGATCAATTGCGCAACTGCGCGAAGGCCCTTGTGCAGGGAAACTTCACCGCGCTCGACGAAGTCCTGCGCGAACAAGCCGGCACCCTGCAAACCGAGAAACAGCGGCTCCTCGTGGAGCGCGAGCAAGTCCGGCTCGAACTCGCGGCCAGCGAGGAAGGTGACATCGACACGAAGCGCGTCGGCGCCGCGCTCGATGATTTTGGCGAACTCCTGCCGACGCTTATGCCGAACGAGCAACGCGATCTCATCATGCTGTTTCTCGAGCGCGTCGAAGTGCGCCCCTCCAACCAACCTGCACCCAAAGTCGGCGCGGGCCTCCGCCTGCTTGAACTGCGCCTGAAACTGCGCGTCGGACGGCTGATTGAAGGCATGTCCGAGCGGCTCGTCATCGAGGAATGCACGGCGCTCGCCGCTTCGGTGGCGCCGGGTCGGGCGCTGGTTCTCACGCTCAATGTCGCGCTGGCGCCGGTGCCCGGTGCCCATAAACCGGTGACGCTGCTGACGCCGTTCCGCTGTGAATTGGGCATCGCGCGGCGTGCGCCCGCGCCGAAGCCGGAGTCGCCCCCGCTGCTGCACCCGATCCACCGTGCCCGCGCGTGGCAGCACCGGCTGGAAGCCGAGCGCGGACTCAGCCGGCTTAAACTCGCCGCCGAGGAAGGGCTGTCCCCCGGTTCCGTCACGCATCACATGAAACTACTGCAACTGGCCGATGTCATCCAAGCGAAGTTGCTCAATCTGACAAAGGCCGAGGACGTGCGTCGCTACGGTCTGAACAAGATGAAAGCGCTCGCCGCACTGCCGCGCGACGACCAACTCCGCAGGTTTGCTTCGCTCGAGCAGGCGTGAACCGCACCTTCACGTGGCACGCTTTCCGGGTGTTGCATCGAGCGAATGTGCGGCGTGCGATACTTTGCAGGGCGTCAGCGCCGACATTCCGGTGAAGCTTCGCCGAGCTTGCGAAGTGCTCGGGCGTCGGTACGCGCCTACGGCGAGGAAATTTTGCCGACACTGTCGGCAAGATTGGTGCCGGAGTGCGGCGATGGGTCCGAGGGGCGCAACCTCGCCCGCGAGGATCCGCTCGGGTTGAAATCTTACAAGTTGGGCTGGCGACACGCCTGCGTCCGCTCAGGCCGGTGCCTTATATTCCCATCCGCGGCCCGGGTGCCGGCGGGCGTTCGTCGGATCGGGATGCAATCCTGACCGATGTGACCGGCCGCGTTGTCTGAGGGTGCGGTGCCGCGATGGCGCCAGCGCCGATGCGCACTCGCACGATTTCGAGATTTTGAAGGGCGATGCGGCGTTGCTCCGCCTGCTCGAAGAGCGCGATCCGTTCCTCGAGCGCCTGCTCCTCGATCAGCTTGTGCCGCAGCATCTCGGCCACGAATTCCTTGTCCTTGTCACGCCCCGCCACGAGCTTGGAACCCGCCATGTCGAGCGGGGACAGGCACAGCGCCGTCACGCCGCGGGTATTGGCGTTATGAAATGGGACCAGCCTTGTTTCCCAACCGCGAGGCAGTGGGCACGCACTCGGCGGCTAACCGTGTGCGTAGTATCCAAACGTGCTGTCGAACTGCGAGATCTCCCCGATGGCCCCGGAATTCAATTCCGCCTTCGCCGGGTCGTTCACCGGACAAACATCGGCTTCGCGCGAGACCGTCAATGATTCCGGCGGATGCGGAATCGCACCCAAGATGGACTGGCTGCCCAGCACCAAGATTTTTTGTTCGTCCGTGATCGCGCCCGCCGCTCGCACCACGTGCTCAAGTTGCTGCCGTGTCATGTGCGAATTCCCGCATGATCCGTGTGCGCTCGGCCGGGGGCAAGATGCCGCCCAGTGGGGCATCCTGGCGCCACGCCGCGCCCTCTTCCGTCGGAGCAAGCAAACGTGCCCGTAACACCGGCCACGGCCAGTTCAACCGATGTAGCCACTGCTTCTGCAACCGGGGATTTTCCCAACGCGAAACATTCTCCGCCAACCGGCCGCGCAAGGCCGGCTCGGCATCGAGACGCTTGACCACCGCCTGGGTTAGCCGGAGGAGGCGGGCGTCGATTTTCTGGTGATAATATTCGGGCATGGGAGGGCGTGGACAACAGCAACTCTGGATTGTGTGAAGAAGAGAAAAAGTTGAAAGGGGGAATTTTGGCGGAAAGCCCACTGGGGAAAGTCAATTGCCCGCAAAATCCGCACGGAATTCGTAGCGGGCGGTGCGCGTCTTGCCAGTAACAGCGCATAGGCCGCCCAGCCGCAGCAGATGAAGTTTCCGCGTTAGTGTAGGGCGCGTGATTCCGAGGGCGATCGCCAGCTCGCTCGGCGCGCTCGGCCCCGCGATGCACAGAAAGGTAGCGACACGGCGCGCCACCGGATCGCGAATCAACGCCACTGGATCGACGATTGGTAACGACAATGAGTTCGTGCGACCGGCCGCAGTGCGTGCATCCCGCTGCGACAAACGACCACTGCGAAGCAGCGCGGTTGCCAGAAGGCCGCCGATCCGCCGGAGAACCTCCGCTTCGCTCAAATGAGCGAATCTACCCGGATTGAAGGTTGAAAATGCGCGCTCAACGGTGCCACCGGCGGGCATACCCCGACGATCCATTTCGGCAGCGGCGCATCGTTCTAGGCTGAGCATTCGTTTGTCGCGCAGTCTGACTCGACGAACACGCATGGCCAGCTCCGGCAGCGCACATTGGTCCCGCCGATTGTGCGCTCAAATCGGATGAAATTCCAATGCGCGGGGGCTGGGGCGGCGTGAGCCCCAGCTGGGCGCGCCGGCGTTCGGGGCCGGACGCGCCGAAGCAAAGCGTCGTAGGGATCGACGCGCGGAGCTCCAGCGACACCAACCGAGCCCCGCCCACCTCAGCCGTGCGGCCCTTCACAGCAAACAGAACGGGCGGAAACACTCACCGGCCCCGGACGACACCACTGGCACGCAAAGAAAATGGCGGAGCGCAGCGCAGCGACGTGAGCGCGCACGCGAGCGCGCTAAGCAAGCGGGAGGGCCGGCCAGGAGCGCGAGGGCGGCCGGAACGGAGCGCCTCGCATTCGGATGTCGCGCGGCACAACTGTGTCCACCCCGCCGGACGAGCCACGGGTGGTCGGGGCCGTGTCCGGGCACGCACCGGCCTTCGCAGGAACAGGGTCGCGCCGGGCGGAGCAACGCAGAGCCCGGCGCGACCTTGTTCCCGGTGCCGGTCAGCGGCCGGTTTCCGGCCCGAATTGCCTGCCATGATATAATGGCTCCGTTGCAACCTACGCTTCCCACCGGCTTCGACTCCTGGGCGCAAGTCTTCACCGACTGGCGGGTGAGCCGGGCATTTGAAGCGTCGAAGCTGCCGTGCTGCCTAACGCATCACCCGGAACTCGCCGCACCCTTCGTGGCGGAGATCGGCACCGCGATTTGTGACAAACAACTCCGTCGCCGACCCTTGGAAGCGTTGATCCGCCGTGAGTCAGCCGTAGAGCCGGCGCACGAACAGATCGGTGGCGCCACCTATGTCGCGGTCTGCCATGCGATGGAATCCGCGCTGGAAATTTATTTCCGCCAGCGGCGCGTCAGCGGGGCTGATCGCCAACCCGCCTTTCGCGACGGCGAGGTCGAACGGCTTCAGTCCGACTTCTTCGCGGCGAGGTCGCGCCACGCCTCGTTCGTGGAACAGGCCCGCCACGCCGCCGCGCAAGATTACTGGACGCAGACTTGCCCCCGGGGAATGGACGATGACTTTTTCGATGACCTCGCGGACGGTTCCGCCATCGCACGGATGAGTCGCATCGAACCCGCGTGGTGGTGGCGGTCATTTTTCACCAAGCTGCAAACCGAGTGTGCGGAGCACCATGCGGCGGACGGCTGCTTCGTTGCCGCGATTCCGACGCTGCGCGCCGCTGCCTGGAAAAAGAAGCTGGCGGCGACGATCGCCGAATGGTGCGAATCCCGCGCCGATGAGTGGGGCTGGGATGCGCCGGGGCACTATCGGATGCTCACTATTCGTGCCAAACCCAAGGCAACCGAGGTGGCGACTTGGTTCAATGGATGCGCGCCCGGTTACCTCAGCGACCAGGCGGTGCGGCGGTCGTTGCACGCCCGGCTAACGCTGCTCCTTGCCGGACTGGACCCGATGGCGAAGTGTTTCACCACTGAGGGAAACTGCCCGAGCGAACATTGGCGCAACTGAATGTGCGCTGCGGAGACTCCGCAAGCCTCACGAAAGCTGCCATGCACGAGGCATGGAGTCAGTATCCGCCTACCAATCGTCCCGCGCGCTTCATGGATCACGTGGGCGGCTGACGACTACCAGCGGAGTGAAATTGGTCTTCCACGGCGTGTATGGCTGCGCCGGATCAGACGAGACCGACCCGGCGTCGCTTGGCGGCGACGAAGCCGAAGGCGACGACGCTGGCGCCTCGCTGACGGCGGCCATGGGCGCAGGCGAAGCGGGCGCCACCGCGATCGGAACCGCCGTTGGCGTAAAGACGGCGGCGGCCGCATCGCGGGCCGCTGCCGCGACGTTCGGCCCGACTGTTTCCCGCTCCAATTGCGGCGATGCCGGCACTGGTTCTTGGGGCGCGATGGCGCGCGTCGTTCGTCCGCGCTTCGCCGTTTTCCGGCGGAGCTGGCGGTTGAGCCATTGCCGCAAGGCCTCGTCGGAAATTTCGACGCCGAGGCCGCGCAGGCCGCTGCAGAGCACCGCGACCGATTCGCCCGCGCGCCGCAACCGGAGTAGTTCTTCGCGGTGCGGCTCAAGCTGCATCGTCTTCGGCTGTTTCGGCCAGCGCGCCTTGGCGACCAACTCGGCGAGCGTCGGTAGCGCATCCGGAGCGATGTGGTGGTGTGCAGGTGGTAGCGAAGGAGTCATTTTGGAACGATATTCGGAGCGACCTTGGAGCGCAATGGGTGGGGTCTTGCCATGGTCTAAGCCGCGAGGCTTGGACGTTGGTGTCCTGACCTATTTCTTTCTTTGGTTTTTTCTGAATCGTTTCAGTTCATTGAAGCTTTTGCTTCGATTGAGTCTTTGGATACTTCGATTAGTTGAGGATTTTCAGTTTTGTTTTGGGGAGCTGGTTCTGTGGGTGAGAGTGGGTTTCTTCAGCCTATTGTTCATTGTAGGTTGGAATGAGTGGATGATTCGCTGTTTTGGTTCATCGATTTCATGTTCGTTGAGTTTGTCTGGATTGAGTGGAGGTGGGTCATGTTGACCATTCGAACATGTAAGATTTTCAGTCACGCTCTGGGTGAATATCTTCGGCAGGCGGATTACTATTCGCAGGGCATGAAGGT
>JACQWL010000223.1 GCA_016209255.1 Verrucomicrobiota bacterium | reverse complement strand
GTCCCTAGCCACGTCGTAGCCCGCAGGGCGAAGACGGGAGGTCGCCGTCCACCTCTTGGTGTTCGTCGGTTCATCCTCAAAATGGAGGTCGACTTCTAGGAAACTGCTCATTGTTCGTAGTTCCGCCCTCAGACGGAAGGTTTGTCGGCTTCCGCCTGAAGGCGGAACTACGAACTCCGCCATGTCGTCCGCCCACGATTCCTCCGCTTCCGGCCCGGTGCTGCTCTTCGATGGCGGGTGCGGTCTCTGCCACCGGGTCGTCCGCTTGCTGTTGCGGCTCGATCGGCACGCGCGGCTGCGGTTCGCGCCGTTGCAGGGCCCGGCGGCGCAGGCGTATCTCCGCACCCACGGCCTGCCGACCGCGGATTTTGACACGCTGGTCTACGTGCCTGAATGGGCGCGCCGCGACCGGCCGGAATTCCTGCTGCGCACGGCCGGCGTGATCGCGGCATTGCGGGCCGCCGGCGGCGTGGGCCGGCCGCTGGCCGCGACGCTGGCGCTGCTCCCGGCGGGCTGGCGGGACGCGGCTTATCGCGGGGTGGGCCGCTGGCGATACCGGATCTTCGGCGCGTGGCGCTCGCGGCCGCTGCCCCGCGCCGGGTGGGCGGCGCGGTTCTTGGATCCGGTGCCGTGAATCGCGATTGCGAGCTCGCGGGTCCGTCGTTCATTGCGGCGGACTATCGATCGGCCATCTCGCTATGAACATACTTGGATTTATGCCGTTGACGCTCAAGGCCGGGCGAAATGCAGTGGCCGGCTCTTGCGCCTCGCCATGCTTCTCGCCGCCTCGACTCTTAACCAACCGGACTCCCTTGCGCAGTGGATTCTCGCCATCGTCAGCATCGTCCTGATCGACATCGTGCTCGCGGGCGACAACGCCGTCGTCATCGCGCTGGCGGTACGGCAGCTGAAACAGCGGCAGCGCCTGATCGGGATCTTTCTCGGCTCCGGCGCCGCGGTGGTGTTGCGCGTCGTGCTGACGTTTTTTGCCGCCCAACTGCTCGCGATGGATTACATCAAGCTCATCGGCGGCGGGCTCGTGTTCTGGATCGCGATCAAGCTGCTGCGGGACAACACCGGCGGCGGCGGAGAGGGCGAGGGCAAGCCGGCGACCACCATCTGGTCGGCCGTGTGGCTGATTCTCGTGGCCGACATCACGATGAGCATCGACAACGTCCTCGCGGTGGCGGCGGCGTCGAAGGGCAGCTTCGGGCTGCTCATGTTTGGGCTCGGCTTGAGCATCCCGCTGGTGGTGTTCACCAGCAACCTGCTGTCCAAGCTGATGGATCGCTACCCGATCATCGTTTGGGTTGGCGCCGCCCTCCTGGGAAAGGTGGGGGGCGAAATGATTGTCACCGATCATCTGTTCCTTCCGCCGCCGGCAGCGCCCGATGCGTGGTTCATTCACAGCGTGGGCGTGGTCGCGGCGGGTATCGTTGTCGCCGTGGGCTGGTACATGCGGTGGAAGCGGCGGGCAAAAGCAGCCAACGCGGAACCGCCTCATCCTGCTGGGGAGCCACCGGAGTAACGCGGAGCGCCAACTTGGAGGCGGCAAACTTTTGACATCGCGTCCGCCTCTCCTTGAGTGCACGGCGATAATGAAACGACTCTTCCTCCTGCTTGGCTGCCTGTTCGTCTGCGCGTTCGCGGCTCCGGCCGCGACGGCGGCAGATGCGGCCCCGCCGCTGGCCCGGGGGCAGGCGAGCGCGCCCCCAGACGGAAAGACGGACGCGGAAAGGAACACCGTCGCGGCGGCGGCGGTCGCGACGGCGGCGACGCGGGAGGGCGCGCGTTCACCCGATTTGCTCGAGCATCTCGTCGACGTCATCCTCGAGCTTTTCAACGTGCGCACGAGCGGCAACACTGTCACGCATTACGTCATCAGCGCGCTGCTGCTCGCCTGCGCGCTCCTGGCGCGGCGGATTGTCACCGGGATTATTTTCGTGGCATTGAAGAAGCTCGCCGCGAAGACCGAGACGACCCTGGACGACAAGCTCTTCCCCGCCGTGGAGGCGCCGGCGGCGGCGTTTGTGATGGTGACGGGAATTTTCGCCGCGCTGAAGGTCCTGAAGCTTTCGACCGAAGCCGACCAGTTCATCGGCTACGGCTCGCGCGTCGCCTTCTCGCTGGCGATTTTCTGGGGCCTGTGGCGCGCGCTCGGCGCGGTGCTCGACCACGGCCAGGAGATCGCGAAGGCGCGGAATCTGGGGATCGCGGCCTTCATGCCGTGGATCAAGAAGACGTTGCTGAGCGTCTTCGTTGTCGTCGGCGTCCTGCTGACGATCCAGGGGCTGGGTTACGACGTGAAGGCGTTGCTGGCCGGTCTCGGCCTCGGCGGCCTGGCGTTCGCGCTCGCGGCGCAGGACACGCTGGCCAATGTGTTCGGCTCCATCGTGGTCGCGATCGACCAGCCGTTCAAGGTGGGCGAGACCGTGCGGATCGGCGGAAACGTCGGCAGCGTCGAGGACATCGGGCTGCGCTCGACGCGCATCCGGCTGATCGACAAGTCGCTGCTGATCGTGCCGAACAAGACGGTCGCCGCGGAAGCGATCACCAATCTCGCGCGCTTTACCCAGCGGCGCGCCGAGCAGGTCATCGGCCTGACCTACGACACGAAGCCGGAGCAGATGGACGCGATCGTCGCGGAGATCCGGCAAATCGTTCTCCGCGAAGCAGGGGTCGATCCGGCGTCGGTGATGGTGTATTTTCGCGACTTCAATGCGTCGTCGCTCGACATCTGGGTCGTCTACGCGAGCACGGCCCCGGATTTCCAGCCCTTCATGGCGATGCGCCAGCGGATCAACCTGAACATCATGCGGGCGGTGGAGGCGCGCGGGCTGTCGTTCGCGTTCCCGACGCAGACCATGCATCTGGCCGGCGAAGTCGCCCAGAAACTCACGGAGCGCAGCGCGGTGCGGGGAGCGTAGCCAACCATTCAGTTGAGAGCTGAGGGCTGAGCCGTAACAATTCAGTCGAACGCACTTTTCATTCGTAACGACGAGAACTGAAAGGTGGACGGCGACCTCCGGGCGCCGTTGAAGCCGCGTCCGAGGGAAAAACGCGCCCGGAGGTCGCGTTCCACCTCGTGCCAACTGAATCGATACGGCTGAGAGCTGAGGGCTGAGAGCTATACCAAAATGTGAAATCCGGTTTTTAACTCCAATCTCCCGCGTGCAGCCTCTGAAGATCGGGCTCTCAGCCGTTTCGACAAGCTCAAGGCCCTGAGCCTGTCGAGGGGCTCTTAACTCTGGACTCTCAACTGCATGAGTCTCGCCTCAGCGCCCCGTTCCAACCGCCCGTTCGAAGGCCGCGCGGGCGGCGAGGTAACTCCAGCGCGCCTCGGCGAGCGAACCCTCGGCGCGGGCGAGCGCGGTCTGGGTGTCGAGCAAGTCGGTGATGACCGCCGCGCCGCGTTCGTAGCGCTCCCGAACGATGCGCAGGCTTTCCTCGCTCGCGCGGACGCCGGTCTCGTTCGCAGCGATCGAGGCCCACGCGCGCTCCAGCTCGGCGGCGGCGGACCAGACTTCGTCGCGCACCTGCAACCGGCGGTGCGCGAACGCGGCCTCCTCGCGTGCGAGCTCGGCCTTTGAACGGGCGAGCCGGCGGGCGCGGATGCCGGCGTCGAAGACCGGCAGGTCGATCGAGAGCCCGGCCTGCCATTCGCGCGTATCGGGAAGAAGCGCGGTGTCGCGCCAGCCGAAGGCGGCATCGGCGCGGACCCGCGGCGAGCGGGCGGCGCGGGCCGCGGTTACCGTGGCGCGCGCGGCCTCCGTGCGCTTCTCGCTGGAGACGATCTCCGGGCGCTGGGCGATCGCCCGGTCCGCGGCGGCCTCGAGTTCGGGGCGGGCGGGCGGAGGCGCGGCCGTCGACACGACGGCGATCGCGAGCGGTGTGTCCGCGGCGCGACCCATCGCGGTGTTGAGCCGGCCGGTCGCGATGCGGACGCGGCTTTCCGCGGTGATGAGCTGGAGGCGTGCGGCCGCCACCTCGGCTTGCGTGCGCAACACGTCGGCTTGGGGCACGGCACCGGATTTCTGGCGGGCCTCGGCGAGATTCTGGTGCGCCTCGGTGCGGGCGAGATTTTTTCCGGCCACGACCTGAAGATCGCGTGCGGCGGCGAGGGCGTAGAACGCCGCGTGAACATTGTGCCGCACGTCGGCCTGCGTGGCGGTGGCATCGGCCTCGGCCCCGGCGCGGCGGGCCTTCGCGGCGTCAATCCCGGCGCGGCGTTCACCGAAATCGTAGAGCGTCACGCGCGACACGAGCCCGCCGTTCCAGTCATCGAGCGGGCCGATGATGTCGGGAATGTTGCGGCCGGGGATCGAGAGGCCGGCGGGAAGAAACGCGCGGCGCTGCCAGCGATGGTAGCCGGCGTTGAGATCGAGCTGCGGGTAGAACGGCGCCTCCGCCTCGCCCACCGCCTCGCCGGCGGCGCTGACGCCGGCCTGCGCGGCGGCGAGCGCGGGATGTTTCTCGCCGGCCAGCCGGAGGCAGTCCTCGAGCGCAAGCCCGTTCGACAGGCTCAGGGCGGACCCATTCGACGAACTCAGGGCAAGCGGCGCCGCCGGCTGCGCGGCAAGACGGCTGGCGAGCCCGTTCGACAGGCTCAGGGCAGGCAGGGCAAGCAAGATGGGAACGGGGCTTTTCATGGTGAATTTGGAAGGGCACTCCTGTTTGTTATTAAGGTTTTTGCCCGGCAAAAACCTACGCGATTGTTTTCCGGAAGCGGGCGACGGCAAAGGTCATCACGCACAGCCCGAGCGCGACGAGGGCGCCGAGTTGCGGCCAGAGCACGTCGAAGCCGATGCCCTTGAGAAAGACACCGCGGATGATGATCAGAAAATAGCGCAGCGGATCGAGCAGGCTGAGCCACTGGATGACCGTGGGCATGTTCGCGATGGGGAAGATGAAACCGGAGAACAGCATCGCCGGAAAAAAGAAGAAAAACGTCGTCATCATCGCCTGCTGCTGGGTCGCGCTCACGGTCGAGATGAACAGCCCGATGCCGAGCGTGCTGAGCAGAAAGCACGCGGTCCCGAGCAGCAGCAGCGGGAAACTGCCGCGCAACGGAATCTCGAACCAGAACAGCCCGACGACCGCGACCAGGCACACGTTGAGAAAACCGATCGCGGCGAACGGCGCGCACTTGCCGAGGATGAACTCGATGGGCCGGATCGGCGTGACCATGATCTGCTCGATCGTGCCGGCCTCCTTTTCGCGCACGATCGACATGCTGGTGAGCATCAGGCTGACGAGCATGACCAGCATCGCGATGATGCCGGGCACATAGAAGTTGCGGCTCTCGAGATCGGCGTTGAACCAGGCGCGGGGCTGGAGATCGACGCGGCCGATCGGCACCGTGCGCCCCGCCTGGCGCAGCGTCTGCTCGAGCAGAAACTGGTTGTTGGCCGTGGCGGCGATCATCGTGCCGTAATTCACGACGAAGCGCGCGGTGTTGGAGTCCGAGCCGTCCACGATCAGCTGCACCGCGGCGGTGCGCCCGCCGCGGAGGCGGGACTCGTAGCCGGCGTTGATCTGGAGGATGGCCGAGGCCTCGGCGGCGTCGACGAGCGCGCGCGCGACGTCCTCGTCAGGCGTGAAGGCCACCGCGTCGAAATACGCCGAACCGGTGAAACGCGCGACGAGCGCCCGGCTGGCGGGCGTCCGATCGCGGTCGATCACGGCGAGCCGCACGTGGCGGACGTCGAGCGTGACGGCGTAGCCGAAGATCAGCGTCTGGATCACCGGCAGGCCGAGGATGACCATCCGCATCCGCGGATCGCGGAAGACGGAGCGGAACTCCTTGCGGAGCATGGTGAGGATGCGTTCCCACATAATCGTGGAGTGTTTCTTTGCCCGGTTGGAAGGCGTGGCTTTAGATTGTGGTTGGGCGTGTTGGCGCTATCAGCCGAACCTCTTGCGGGTTTTGCGGATCGCGACGGCGATGACGACGACCGCGAACACGATGAGAAACAGCGCATCGCGCCAGAGCGTCTCGAGGCCCACGCCGCGCAGGAAGATGCCCTTGACGAACGACACGAAATAGCGCGCCGGTACGATGTGGGTGATGCCGCGAACGACCGGCGGCATGTTGGCGATGGCAAACGCGAAGCCGGAGAGCAAGAACGCCGGCAGGAAGGTCGAGACCATCGCGAGCTGGCTCGCGAGCAACTGCTGCCGGGCGAGCGCGCTGATGAGGATGCCCTGCGCCAGCGTCGCCACGACGAAGAGCGCGCCGACGCCGAAAAGCAGCGGCACGCTCCCGCGCAACGGAACCTCGAAAAGATACACGGCCATGAGCACGGCGATGACCATGTCGACCATGCCGACCACGAAGTAGGGCAGGAGCTTGCCGAGGATGATCTCGACGGGCCGGACCGGCGTGGAGATGAGCTGCTCCATCGTGCCGCGTTCCCATTCCCGGGCGAGGGTGAGCGAGGTGAGCAGGGCCGCGATCAGGCCCATGATCACCGCCATGATGCCCGGGACGATGAAATTGCGGCTCTCGAGATCGGGGTTGAACCAGACGCGCGTCCGCAGATCGAGCGCCGGGGCCGGAACGCTGCCGGCGATGCGGCGGATCTGCTCGCGCGCGAGCTGCTGGTTGAAGCCCGTGGCGATGGCCTGCGTGTAGCCGAGCACGAGGGCGGCGGTGTTGGAGTCGGCGCCGTCGACGATCGCCTGCACCGGGGCAGCCTGGCCGGCGGCGAGTTGCGCGGCGAAATTGGGCGGGAGCACGAGCGCGAGCATCGCGTCGCGCGTGTCGAGGGCGCGCTCGACGTCCGCGTAATTGGCCACGGTGCCGCGAAAGTCGAAATACCGGGTCGCGCCGAAGCGGGCCACGAACTCCCGGCTCGCCGGCGACCCGCCCTCGTCCAGCACGACAAAGGGCACGCGATCGACATCGAGCGTGAGCGCGTAGCCGAACATCAGCAGCATCAGCATCGGAATGCCCACGGCGAGCGCGAGGCTGCGCGGATCGCGGCGGATGTGGATGGCCTCCTTGCGGGCGATGGCCCAGAAACGGCGCAGGTTCATCGGCTCACCTCCGTCTGGGCGCCGGCGGCGTTCGGCTGGCCAGCGGAACGGGCCGCGCACAGCGAGACGAACACGTCCTCGAGCGTCGGCACGATTCGCTCGAGCCGGGTGAGCGCGAGGTTTGCCGCGGCGAGCGCGGCGCGGATCGCCGTCTCCGCGGCGATGGCGTCGGAGGCGACGGCATGGAGGCCCTTGCCGAAGAGCGCGACCTCCTTCACGGCCGGCAGCCGCTCGATCAGGCCCATGGCGTCGTTGGGCCGGGCGCATTCGATCTCGAGCACGGCCTCGCTCATGTGGCGGGTTTTCAGTTCGCGGGGCGGGCCGAGCGCGATGAGTTCGCCGCGGTAGATGATGCCGAGCCGGTCGCAGTACTCCGACTCCTCCATGTAGTGCGTCGTCACGAAGACGGTGACCCCGCGGCCGGCGAGATCGTAGATGAGGTCCCAGAACTGGCGGCGGCTGTTCGGGTCCACGCCGGAGGTCGGTTCGTCGAGAAACAGGATCGGGGGCTCGTGCAACACGGCGCAGCCGAGCGCGAGGCGTTGTTTCCAGCCGCCGGAAAGCACGCTCGTGCGCGAACGGCGGTGCGCGGCGAGCCCGGCCATCTCGAGCACCCACGCCTTTCGTTCCGCCTTCTTCGCCTTCGGCACCCGGTAGATGCCGCTGTAGAAATCGATGTTCTCCTCGACGGTGAGCTCGTCGTAGAGGGAAAACTTCTGGCTCATGTAGCCGATGCGCGTCTTGATCTGCTCGGCCTGGCGCACGATGTCGAAGCCCGCCACCCGGCCGGTGCCGGCGGTCGGGGCCAGGAGCCCGCAGAGCATGCGGATGGTGGTGGACTTGCCCGCGCCGTTCGGCCCGAGGAAGCCGAAGATCTCGCCCCGGCGCACCGCGAACGAGATACCCGCGACGGCCTTGAACGCGCCGAAGTGCTTCTCGAGGTTCTGCACCTCGACGATCGTTTCGGCGGACGGGGCGGGCTCGGCACGCATGGGGGTCAACGACAAAGTGTCACGTATTAAGTGACACTACGCCGGGCGCCGCCGTGTGAGCCGTGGGCAAAGTGTCACGTAATACGTGACAGTTGTTTGGGTGTACGAGGGAACTCATGATGAAAGTGTCACGTATTAAGTGACACTCTGGTTTTGGCGTCGGCGGCGGTTTGCGGGGCGATCACGGAGACGAAGACGTCCTCGAGGGAGGGTTCGATCGGGCGGAGAGAGTGGAGCTCGAAGCCGGCGTCGGCCACGAGCTGGCGCGCCTGCGTTTCGGCCGCGGCGGGGTCGCGCGCGGCGACGTGCACGCGGTCGCCAAAAAGGCCGACGGTGGCCTGGGCGAGTTTTTCGCGGAGGAGCAGCGCGGTGCGGCGCGGCGCCGAGGTGCGGATTTCGAGCAGCGCGCCGGGCATGAGCTGCTTCACCTCGTCGGGGGTGCCCAGCCCGAGCAGCCGGCCCTGGTGCAGGAGCGCGAGGCGGTTGCAGCGCTCGGCCTCGTCGAGGTAGGCGGTAGAGACGAAAATCGTCACGCCCTCGCGCACGAGCTGGTACAGGATGCGCCAGAAATCGCGGCGGGACACGGGATCGACACCGTTGGTCGGTTCGTCGAGGAACAGCACGCGCGGCGTGTGGATGAGCGCGCAGGCGAGGCCGAGTTTCTGTTTCATGCCGCCCGAGAGGTTGCCAGCGAGCCGATGCTGGAACGGCGTGAGGTTGCTGAAGCCGAGGAGCCGCTCCGTGCGAACGGCGCGATCGCGCGAAGGCACACCGTAGATGTCGGCGTAGAAATCGATGTTCTCGATGACGGTGAGGTCGGGGTAGAGCCCGAAGCGCTGGCTCATGTAGCCGATGTGCGCCTTCAAGCCTTCGGGATCGCGCACGACGTCGCAGCCCGCCACCTCGGCCTGCCCGCTGGTCGGCGGGAGGATGCCCGTGAGCATGCGCATGGTCGTGGATTTGCCCGCGCCATCGGGACCGACGAGGCCGAAGATTTCGCCCTCGGCGACGTCGAGCTCGAGCGCATCGACGGCGACGACCTCGCCGAAGGTGCGGCGCAGGGCGGTGGTGCGGATGGCGGACATGTGGGAGGGAGAGGGAGGGTGAGAGGGAGAGGGAGAGTGAGAG
>JACQWL010000222.1 GCA_016209255.1 Verrucomicrobiota bacterium | reverse complement strand
GAATTGCTCGCGGGCGAGAGAAAAGCGCACGGGTTTCGTTGCGGTCACCCACGCGCGCGGTGCAACCGCCCCATCTGCTTCCGTCGAGAATAGTTCACGGGCGATCGCCTCGGCTGGCTCGCCGTTGTTCAGGCCGGCCTGACGATCACGCGTACACATTGTCACAAAATAGGACACATCTACGACGGTGATGCGATGCCGTCGCAGGGCTTCGTAACCGCGGGGCGGTTTCATGGGAAAAGTGGACCGCACTCACCGGGCGCGCGCAAGCGCGCTGGCCTACGGGTATACGTTGCCGAATACCGTCGCAGGTCAGTCCGCTAGCGAGCAGATCCGACGGGGTCAGGCCGCTCGATGATAATTTCTCCATCGAGGCGAAACTCGAACGACCTGGGCTTTGGCAAATGAACTGACAATGAGCGGGCTGACCCGTGCGGTTCGACCCCGAGGATGCGGGCGAGGATGGCCCTGGTCCCGCGTTGGCGCCGCTCAACACAAGTGATTTTTGTGACTGGTTTGTCCGCCACGCAGCCCCTCGTCTGCTCACAGTTTCCCGACTTTTGAGAATAGGGCGTCGAGCATCTGACGCACCGCCTCCGTGTTCCTTCCGCGCTGCCAAATGACGAGCAAATCCGCGACGGCATAGCTCTCCGTGAGGGACAGCACCGCGAGCCCCGGTGCAGCCTTCTCGGCGAGAAAGCGCGGCAGGAATGCGACGCAGTGATCGGCCGTCACCATCGCTCCAAGATGGGCCATGCTATCGGCGGGTTCCGTGAGCTTCGGGCGAAACCCAGCTTTGCGGCACAGAGTTTTCAACCAAGGAAGATAGGCCGGGGCATCATGGTCGGGGATGGGGATGAAGGTTTCATTCTTCAGTTCGCGCAGTGAGACGCGGGTGTGCATTGCGAGTGGGTGGTTGTCCGGCACTAGAACCACGGCCGGCACGGTTGCCAATTTGCGGACAAAGAATTCACGCTCCATGAGGCGGCCACTTTCACCCACGAGGCCCATGTCGATCCGTCCCTCACGTAGGGCGGCAAATTGTTCGCCGGGCGAGCTGTCTAGCAGCTGAACCCTAACCGTGGGGTTGCGTTCGCGGAGTGTCCGGAGCGCGGGGTTGAGATAGCGTTGCGCAGTCGACGCCATATACCCAATTCGAAGGAGCGAACGCTGGCCGTGACCCGTGCGCCGCGTCAGTTCCACGACGCGTTTGACGTCTTCGAGCGGCGCTCGCATGCCCTCCATAAAAACCCGGCCGGCCGGCGTGGGGGCGACGCCGGTCCCGCTACGTTCCAGCAAGGGAGCGCCGATCTCTGCTTCCAGCGATTGGACTTGGCGCGTCAGCGTCGACTGAGAAACGCGGAGTCGCACCGCGGCTTTGCCCATGCTGCCCGCTTCCACGATCGCAAAGAATCCGTGCACGACGTTCAGGTCCATATCACTACGTCATGCGTTTTTCGCATCGCGGCAAGCTTGTCCGCGCAGTGGCCGTGAGGCGGGGCGCACGGTAAAGTGATGACGTTCCCAACCACAATAACGTGCACCGGAATTTCAAATCAAACTCACATCTGAATCATGAAAACCACCAAGATCGCTATCCTCGGCAAAGGTAATGTCGGCGGCGCCCTCGCGCGCGGCCTCGCTCGCACCTATTCCCACGTGCAGACCGTCGGCAACGACAAGACGGCCCAACGCCAGGCCGCGACGCAGGCGGAAGTTGTCATCCTCGCGGTGCCGTTCCCCGCGCTCGACGACGTGGTCAAGAACCTCGGCGCCGCCCTCGACGGCAAAGTGGTCGTGGATACGACCAATGCGCTTGATGCGAACATGAATCTCGCGCTGGGCTACAGCACCAGCGGGGCGGAAGAATTGCAGAAAAAGCTCCCGCGGGCGCGCGTCGTGAAGGCGTTCAACACCGTCTTCGCGCAGCACATGGACAGCGGCAAGGTCGGCAGCACGCCGCTCACCGCCTTCGTGTCCGGCGACGACGCCGCGGCAAAGCAAACCGTGGTGACGCTCGCAAAAGACCTCGGATTTGAAGCCGTCGATACCGGCCCGTTGAAAAATGCGCGGCTGCTCGAACCCCTGGCCTACCTGAACATCCAGCTCGGCTACGTCCTGGGCCTGGGCACGCAAATCGGGTTCAAGCTCGTCCGCGAATAAGCGCTACCCTCCCCAATGAGACGACTTCTTTTTGCCATGCTCAGTCTGGTCATACTCGGCGCTGCGCTTGGGCGGGCTCAACCGCTCAGCTTGGACACCTCTCGCCTTAAGGCGACGAATGTCACGATCTCCACCGAGAACCTGTCGGGTCGTGACGTGGTAAAGGTAGTGAAGAGTTCCCGCGTGACCGAGTTTGATGAAGCGACGTTCGCAAAAATTACGGACACCAGGCTCCAAAACGGCACGATCGAAGTGAAGCTCATGAGCAGGCTGCGGCCTGACGCGCCGGATTTCGCTCGCGGCTTCATCGGCGTCGCCTTCCGGATCAACGAGGACGACACCAAGTTCGAGTGCATTTACCTGCGGCCCACGAACGGCCGCGCCGAAGACCAGTTGAGGCGCAACCGATCGCTGCAATGCTTCTCCTTCCCTGATTACAAATTCGAGCGCCTCCGAAAAGAAGCGCCCGGCGTCTACGAGACTTACGCCGACATGGGGCTTGGTGAATGGATTACCGTGCGAATCGAAGTAAGCGGAAACAAGGCGAAGCTCTTCCTCAACGATGGCAAGCAGCCGGCGCTCGTGGTCAATGACCTAAAGCACGGGGACGCGTCAGGCGCGATTGGCCTGTGGGTGGACGTTGGCACCGAAGGGCTATTCTCGGACCTCAAAATCCGGGAGGATTAGTGCGCCGGCGGCAGGGGAAATCCGTCCCGCCGCCGACCCGAGCGAGATGGTGCGCCAAAGCGAAGTGCGCCGACGCCAGGCCGGAAAACCGCCCGCCCGATTCCGGCCCGCCACGCTGTTTCCGACTTGTCCCGGCGTAGTCCGTAGGGCGAAAACGAAAGCGCGATTGAAAAGCCAAAGAATGCCAAGTTGGCTTCAGGAAAGTTCGAACTTCATCCCAAACCCCAAAGCCGGACCCCGTCGCATCCCTCCTATCCGAATCACCATCGTGGGTGCCGTTCGCGCGGCAACCGAGTCGCCGCACAGCCACAAATCACAATCACGACCATGAATCTCAAAGAAGCGCTGAAGCAGCTCGAATCCCTCGGCAACGAGAAGATGCGGGCGCTCAATGCCAAGAACGGCGCCGGCAAGAATCAGTTCGGGGTGAAGCGGGGCGACATCCGGGTGGTCGCGGAGAAGATCAAGACCGACCACGAGCTGGCCCTCGCTCTCTGGCAGACCGGGAACATCGATGCCCAGTTTTTGGCCACGCTCGTGATCAAGCCCGCGAACCTGTCCGCCGACCAGATGGACCGGATGGTGCGATCGGTCACCTTCGTGTGGGTGGCCGACTGGCTCAACTCCTACGTCGTCGCGCCGCACCCGGACAAGGAGTCGCTTCGCCAGGAGTGGATGGCCACGAAGGAGAAGGACCCGATGGCAGCCCGCGCCGGGTGGCGCCTCACCGCGGACCGGGTCGAGGAGAATCCCGACGGGCTCGACCTCCCTGCACTGCTGGATCGGATTGAGTCCGAGATGGGAAACGCGGCGCCGGAAGTGCAGTGGACGATGAATTCCGCCCTCGCGCAGATCGGCATCCACTTCCCCAAACTCCGCAAGCGGGCGATCTCCATCGGAGAGAAGTTAGGCATCTATCGCGACTATCCTGTTTCGAAGGGCTGCACCTCACCGTTCGCTCCGATCTGGATTAAGGCCATGGCAAGCCGGCAGGGGTGAGTTTTTTTGCCCGAAAAACAACTCAGCGGGTGCGGCGAGATCGGGCCAGAGCGCGAGCGATTCAATCGATCAAAGATCATGGCACGACACCTTGTGGACGCCCAAGGTTCGTTTACGTCAAAACTCAAAACCCCGTCAAAGCCCCCTCTCGATCAGCGATCAGCGGGGTTGACCTCGCGGATTGCCTCGTCGGATTGAATCTCCGCCGGCCTCACTTCAATTCGGTCATGAAGCCCGGCAGCGACCACTGGTTGTTCAGGCTGTTCGGGCTGGTGTAGCTCGCCGGATATTGGGTCGCCAGAAACGCGCGCACCTCCTCCTGCGACTTGCCCTGCCGGATGTTGCCGCCGCTGCCGATGATCACAAAAAGATCGGCGGCGACCTTCTCGATTCCCAGCGGGGGACGCCCCCGCTTCGGCTGGGCGAGTCCGTCGTGCCACGCGGCACCAAGGGCGATGAGAGCGAAGGCAAGGAGCGGGAGAATACGGCGCATGGGTGGGAACGGGGTTGGAACGATGCTTGGCCAAATCGGCCGCAAATCGAGCCCGGAATACGACCGTGTCCGTCGGGCAGCGCATCTCAGTTTTTTGCAGAGTCTGCCGGGGCCGGGAATATGCAGTCAAACGCCTGCTTCGAGAGAAAAACGAGGTGGGCGCGGTGCCTGGTCCGTGGGAGCGAGCTTGCTCGCAACTTCGGACGTGCCACGTCGCGAGCAAGCTCGCTCCGGCCGATCCGACGGGGTCAGGCCGCAAAACGCAACCGCGCCGGCCGCGGGAACGTGGGGGAGTTGCAGGTTTCGGCCTGACCCCGTTGGAATCCCGCTCGCTGGGCCTTGCAGCCACGTGGTGCCGCCGGCGCACAAAGCGCACGCCGGCGATATTCCGCCCTTCCAATTCGGGGGGCGCTCGGCTAGACGACCGGCCTTATGACGCCCGAACGTGACATCTACCTGGAAAAGCCGTTCTACCGCTGGCTGGCACTGGCCGCCGCACTCCTCGCGTGGGGCTTCGATGGCGTGGAGCAAGGCGTGTATGCCTTGATGACCCGCGCGGCGCTCAAGGACCTGATCCCCGGCGGCGGCGAAGGCGACATCGGTTTCTATTTCAGCCTGTCGATGGCGATGTGGCTGTGGGGCGCGGCCGTGGGCGGCGTGTGGTTCGGGCGGATGGGGGACCAGTACGGCCGGGTGCGGATGCTGCTTTGGGCCGTGCTCACCTACTCGCTTTTCACCGGGCTGTCGGCGTTCTCGACGCACTGGACGCACCTCGCGGCGTTTCGCTTTCTCGGCGCGCTCGGGTTGGGCGGCACGTGGCCGCTGTGTGTGGCGCTCGTGGTCGAGACGTGGCCGGAGAAAAACCGCGCCGTGCTGGCGGGGGCGATCGGCTCCGCGGCGAACGTGGGCTACCTGATTGCCGCCACGTACTCGCGCGCGATGCTGGCGCACGGCGCCTCGTGGCGCTGGGTGATCGGCATGGGGTTCGTCATCGGGCTCCTCAGCCTGCCGGTGATCTGGTTCGTGCCGGAGCCGACGAAATGGAAACAGTCCCGCGCGAAGCACGCGCGCGTCTCACTGCGCGAGCTGTTCTCGCCGCAATATCGCCGGTCCGTGATCGTCGGCAGCCTGTTGTCCACGGTTGCGCTGCTCGGCACGTGGGGCTCGTTCCTCTGGCTGGCGACGTACGTGGACAAGATCGCCGAGGGCACCGCGCAAGCCGGAACGGCCAAGGCGATCGTGTCGCAATGGCAGTCGATCGGACAGGTCGCGGGTGGCTTCATGGGCGGCATCCTGGCGGGCTGGCTGGGCAACAAGCGCTCCTGGCTCCTGCTGTGCGGGGCGACGTGGATCTCGGTCATGGCGTTGTTCGGGCTGACGACGGAATTCGATTTCCGCGTCGGCTTGCTCGCCATGGTGGCCGGACTTTTCGTGACGGCTTACTTTGGCTGGCTGCCGAAATATCTGCCCGAGTTGTTCCCGACGCACATTCGGGCGACCGGACAGGGCTTCGCGTACAACATCGGACGAGTGCTCACCGGCCTCGGCGTACTCGGCGCCGGCGTGCTCGCCCAGGCGTTCCACGGCGATTACCGTCGGGCGGCGATGACGATGGCGACGGTGTATTTGCTCGGCCTGATCGTGATTTTCTTCGCACCCGACACCGGCGGACGGATGCGACCCGACGAAGAGAAATAGCGTTCCCCGGGCGGAAGCGCGCGCCTCACTCGAACGCCTGCCGCGAATTCGTGGCGAGGTAACCGGCGATTTCCGCAGCGAAGGTTTCGCCAAACTCGGCGCGTTTCTTTTCGCCCATGCCAGGGATGCCGTCCATCTGGCCCGCGGTCTCCGGATAATAACGCGCCATGGCGCGGAGCGTCGTGTCGCCGAACACGATGTAGGCGGGAACCCGGCGCGCATCGGCGAGTTTTCGGCGCAAGGTGCGGAGCCGCTCGAAGAGGATTTCGTCGCACGCGATATCCCCTTCGCGGCGGATCGCGACGCGTTTCGCCCTCGGCGTGGCCATGGGCTTGGTCAGCGTGATGGGCGTGCGCGCCTTCAGCAGGGCAAGCCCGTCCGGCGTGAGTCCGAGCGTGGCGAATTCGCCCTCGGCCACGGTGACGCACCCGAGCCGCATCAGCTCGCGGCCGACCGCCGCCCACTGCGGCCGGGTGAGCTCGGCGCCGATGCCGTAGGTCGTGAGCCGGTCGTGTCCCCAGCGCCGGATCTTGTCGGTGTCGGCGCCGGTGAGGATCTCAATGATGTGGTTCAGCCCGACGCTGAAGCGGCTGTTTTGTCCGATGCGGTAGATGCAGGAGAGGAATTTCTGGGCCACCACCGTGCCGTCATAGGTTTCCCGCGGCTCGAGGCAGTTGTCGCACGCGCCGCAGTTATCGAGCGGGAATTTCTCGCCAAAATAGGCGAGCAACTCGGCGCGGCGGCACGCGGCGCTTTCCGCGTAGTGCACGATCTGGCGCAACTGCGCGCGCGCGACCTGTTGTTCACGCTCGTCGGTAATCTCGTCGAGAAAGTGCGTCTGCTTCGCGACGTCGCCGGCGCTGAAGAGCAGCAGGCAGTCGCCGGGCAGGCCGTCGCGCCCCGCGCGGCCGGTCTCCTGATAGTAGCCCTCGATGTTTTTCGGCAGATCGTGGTGGATGATCCACCGGACGTTTGGCTTGTTGATGCCCATGCCGAAGGCGATCGTGGCGCAGATGATGCGCGTGTCGTCGCGCAGGAATGCCTCCTGGGTGCGCGCCCGCTCGTCGCCGGCGAGCCCCGCGTGATACGCGCGGGCGGAGAATCCCCGGCCGGTGAGGGCCTCGGCGACCCGCTCGGTGGCCGCGCGGCTCGCGCAATAAATGATGCCGCTCTCGTTTTCGCGTTTGCGGACAAACTCGACGATTTGCTTCGACGGCTGGTCTTTCGGGATGACGCGGTAGGTCAGGTTGGGACGGTTGAAGCTCGCCACGAACACGTCGGGTTCGCGCAGCTTCAGGTGGGTGACGATGTCGGCGCGGACGCGGCTGGTCGCGGTGGCGGTGAGCGCCATCAACGGCACACCGGGCAGCGCCGTGCGCAGTTTCGCGAGCTGGCGGTATTCGGGGCGGAAGTCGTGGCCCCACTCGGAGACACAGTGCGCCTCATCGATGGCGAGGCAGCTCACGTTCCATTTTTTCAGGTTCTCGTCCCAGCCCTCGAGCATCAGGCGCTCGGGCGCGGCGTAGAGCAGCTTAAACTCGCCGCGGTGGAGTCCGCGCAGCCGGGCGCGGGACTCGTCGGCATCGAGCGTGGAGTTGAGAAACGTCGCCGCGACGCCGCTGGCCTGCATCGCGTCCACCTGATCCTTCATCAACGCGATGAGCGGCGACACGACGACGGTGAGGCCGGGGCGCGCGAGCGCCGGGAGTTGAAAGCACAGCGACTTGCCACCACCGGTCGGCAGCAGGGCGAAGACATCGCGGCCGGCCAGTGAGGCCTCGCAGATCTCGCGCTGAAGCGGGCGAAAGGTCGCATAACCGAAGGTGCGCTTCAGCAGGGTGTCGAGCGTGGACGCGGCGGCGGGCATGAGCGCGCTGACATAGGGCCGGCACGAGGTGAACACACGGAAATTATTTCCAGCGCCACCTTGGCGTTGCCAAAACAGGCCGGAATGCCGATTGAAATGCACGTGGCCAATCGAATGTCACTTTTCCCATGGCGAACACTGCGCCGGATTGCTCCGGTCGCCTGGGCGATGGCCTTGTCCGGGCTTGCCCAGGTCCTCCACGCCGCCGACCCGCGGCCCACCGTCGGACCCGGCGCGACGAAGGATGACGTCATCGACGCCTACGGCTGGCCCAACGGCCAGTCCCAGTCGGGCACGAAGGAGATTCTCACGTATCCGCAGGGGCTGGTCACGTTGGAGAACGGCCGCGTCGAGAAGGTGGATTTTTTGACGAACGTTCCCTGGCCGGCGCCGCGACCGCGGCCCGGCGCGGCTTCGCCGACCTCGGTGAAACCGCCGGAACTGCCGGTGGACTTCTGGGTCACGCGCTTTGACGAAGCGGCCCGCGAGGCGACCAGGCGCCGCGCGCGAATTCTCGCGTTGTTCACCGGCTCGGACTGGTCGCCGGCCAGCAAGCAATTCCACGAGGAGGTCGAGTTTCACGCCGACTTCGTCAACGCCTTCACGGGTGATTATGTTTTTCTGCGGCTCGACTTTGCCTCGCGCACGCCTGTGCCCGCGGAGTTGCGGGAGCAAAATGCGCAACTGCGCGCACGCTACGAGGTGACCGTCTACCCGACGCTGCTGGTGCTGTCGCCCGCCGGCACGCTGCTGGCCCGGATTGATCTCACGAAGCAACAGGCGGGAGATTCTTATCGCAGCCGGGTTATTGCGGCCGTACGTGAAAAGCGCGACTCGCTCGCCGCGCGCCCGCCGCCACCGGATCCCGGGCCGGCAGCGGCGGGGCCGCCTCCGACGGGCGCCCGGGTGGAGGGGACAACGGAGGCGGGGCAGGCGGCGAAATCTGTCGCGTCGCCCGGCGTGACCGCATCGCTGCGTTCGGCGCGCCGGCTCATCATGGGCGCCGTGGGGATCGGCGTTCTGATTGCGGCGTATTTCTTCTGGTTGCTCTGGCGGAAGCGGGCGCCGCGGCCGGCGACCGCAACGACGTCGATGGCGGATCGGATTTCCAATGCGGCCGGCGGGCTGCCGACGCCGGCCGAGATCGCGGCATGGCCGAGGGAAAAAGTGCGGGCCATCGTGGCGGGACTGGCGGAGACCGACGGTTACGTGGTGGACAACCGGTCGGAGAGCGACGCCGATCTCGCCCTCAAGCGGCCGGGCGAAACCCGCGCCCGCGTGCTCATTGTTTGCGCGGCGGGCACATCCGGCGTTGTGCCGGCGAAACGCGTGCGGGAGCTGTTCGGCACGATGACGGCGGAGGGCGTCGAGGTCGGCTGGTGGGTGGCGCCGGCGGGGTTTTCGGCCGATGCGCGCGCGTTTGCGGACGAGCACGGGCTGCTTTTGCTCGATGCCGAGCGGCTGCTCGCCCAACTTGGCAGCCTGCCCCCGCTGCTCCTGCCGAAAGTGCTCCTGCGCCGCTAAGAGTGGGCCCGTTCAGCGCAGCGCGGCTTGGCATCCGCGATCGAGATCAGCGCGCGGTAGCAAGCCAAGGTCAAATTGCGCCACGTGGCGAAATTTGGGATGCCCCCACTCCGCCTGCTTCATCAAGCTATCGCACGCGCTCGGATATGGGTCAGCAATGTGACCAACTCGTCCACTTGGGCGGAACTGAAAACGCCTTCCGGACCTCGGGGGTTCAAATCCGTGAAGGGCGATTCGTAAAGCAAAGCAGGTTCCATCGCGCCGTGCGCGTCTTGCCTGCGCCGGTGGCCTCCACAAGGAGCGTCTTGCGATCATGGTCGGTCTCGAATGCCTCGCCGATCCGCCGGATGGCGCGTGCCTGGTAGTAACGATCGACAATCGCCTCGTTGATCTTCGCGTCCACCAGTTTCCTGCGCGTGGCCCGGCACTGAATCAACAATTCCAACTCGTCCTTTTTATAAAACCCCTGCACCGGGCGGGGCGGATAGAAGGCGTCGCCCCACAGCACGTAGTCCACGTAGCCCTTGCCAGGCAGGTTCGGCATTCCGGTGACTTCAAACTCCCGGTCGCGCTTTTCCTTCAGCGCCCAGCCCGTCTCCTTGAACAGCAGGTCGATGAAGGCGTCGCGCGTCTCCGCTTCCGAGTAGTCGTGCTGGTCGGGTGTGGCGGCGTTCTGCTTTTTAATCGCGGCGATTTCCTGCCGCGCCTGCGTGAGCTGCGCGCCAGCCAGAACGAGACGTGGAACAGCTCCCGCACCGCGGTGAGCGCGTCGAACTGCGTCATCGGCCGGTGGCTGTGCACCGCCTGATTTCCGAGCCGCGCGATGATCACCGCCTTGTTGAACACCGCCGGCCCCGCCGTCGCCTTGAAGGTCGGCTCGTGAATCAGAGCGCTCAGGTTGTCCTGATATGGCAGCTTGAGTGTGGCGTCGTTCTGGTAGAGCCAGCTCACCGTCACCTCCAGGGCCCGCCGCGCGTAAAAGCATGCCGTGCGCGCATCGATCAGTGCATACGTCTCCCCCTTCGCCGCGGACTCGAAAGTTTCGCGCCACTCCTCGCGCAGAAACCCGAAGTTGGACGGGGCGGGAGTCACGCGGGCGATCGTTTCAGATCGAGAGGAAGCCGTAAACCTTGCCCTTCGGCATTTCCTTCATCCGTCGGAAAAATTCTGTCTCCGTGATTTTCATCGGCCAGTCGAGATTGATGCTGATGAGAAATCCCGCGTTGTCCGGCAACCGCTTGGCTGAAATTGCCTGCAGCCCGATCAGGTAGTTGAGGTCGCGAATCAACGCCTTCTGCGGATTGCTCACGCTGTAGAAATGACGTGTCCTCCCCGTGATGTCGGCGAGCGCCATCTCCTCCTCGTCGAGCAGCAGATTGAGCAATTGCACGTGCCGGCCGGAGAGCGCGCGTTTTCTCGGCGATTTCAGCCGGCCGAAAAGATCCGTCATCGTGTTTCGGAAGAGCGCCTTCGTGACCTGGAGGCGGATTTCCCCGAACAGGCGGCGGCACTGGCTCTCGACGCCCTTCAGGGCAAACTTGAGAAACGGCGTCAGGTCGTGATTCGCGGCGCGCGTTTCGTTCAGCGCGTTCAGGTAGCCGGTCTTTTGCTCGTAGTAGTAGTTCGACATCGCGATGAACAGCGTGTCGCGCAGTCCCGTCCGCTGGAGCATGATCGCTTCGAGCACGCGCGCCGCGCGTCCGTTGCCGTCGAGGAAGGGACGCATCGCCGCGAAGTGATAATGCAGCCCCAGCGCTTGGACCAGCGGATCGTGGCCGCGGTAAACCGTGCGCACCGCTTCGACGAGACCTTCGATTGCCGTCTGGCATTCCTCGCCGCCCTCGCAACCGCGATGCCGCGGAGCGCCGAAGGTCACGTTTTGATCGCGGCCGCGCAACTGCCCCGGAGCGCAATGATCGTCGTCGCACTCGCTCACGAGCCGCCGGTGCACGTCCGCGATTAGCGCGACATCCACCGGCCGGTCGGCGGGAAGCTGCGCAATCCAGCGGTAGGTAAGCACCGCCGCCGCCGCCTGCTTCTGGGAGCGCGTTTCGAGTTGCTGGGGCGTCTCGCGCATCGCGGCGTCGAGTTCCTTTTCGGTAAACTCCGCGCCTTCGATCCGGGAGGTGCCCGCGACCTCGCGCTTCAACTGCACCTTTTGCAACTCGTCCGCCCAGCTCCGTTGGTAGGGGATTTGGGTCAGAGCGAGCATCGCGGCCTTCGCTGCCATCAGTTCGTCGAGGATTGCGAGCCGGTCATAGGCGATCCAATCGCGGGGCAACTCATAGCGGACGATTATGAGCAGACTCAAAACCAGTTTCGTTTCCACGCCAAGGATTCATTTGTGATTTCGTAACCTCATAAGCAACGGGACCAAACAGCACGGCGAGGCGTTTGGAACGTCGTGCTCGTTTCCCGTTTCATTTCCGCTCTGTTTCCGTTTTCAGATTCCGCCGGGCCTCGGCCAGTGCGCTACGACTCCCCGCGGAAGGCGCGGTGCTGGAGGGTGGCGAGGAGCGCGTCCGGCTCCGCCAGCGACTCCGCTTTGTTCGCCGCGTCGTGCAATTCGGGCCATTCGATTTTGAGGCAGGCGAAGTTGGTCATTGCCGTGTGCTAGTCAGCTTTCTTCCGCGATCTCCCGCATGTCCTCTTTGAACATCTTCAAGGCACGGGAAAACTGGCCCTTGTGAGAGCCCGAATCTTTGGGCCAAAACCGTTCCAAATCTCGGTGCAGGCCTTTGCGCTGAAAGAAAGTTGAAACGTCTGCTGCCTTCTCCCCAGTTCCCCGCCGCGTACGGTAGAATTTACTCACTCTCTTGAAGGCTGAATTGCAGAGCGTTTGTAGCGATGCCAAACCATCCCTCTCGTTCACTCGAACAAAGAAATCTCGAAAATACCGCGTCTTCAAGATTTTCCCCACCGCCTGCCATACGAAATGAGTAACCACCCACTTCGCGTAAGCACGCTGTGGAAACCCGCGCGCGGCGGCTGTTGTCGAAATCGAAGGCATGGAAGAGGCCGTGGTGGAAGTGCGCCTTGAGCTTCGCGTCGCGGAAAATTTCCGGGTGCTGCCGCCGGAGATATTCGCCGACCGCCACGGGAAAGCCGCAGGTGCCGCTGGCGGGGTCGCACATGATGTCCGTGGGCACCGGCCGGACGAGCTCCACCATCAGCTCGATAATGTGGCGCGGGGTGCGGAACTGGCCGTTCTGCCCGGCGGTCGCGATCTTCCCGAGCATGTATTCGTAGAGATCGCCCTTGGTGTCGCGGTCCTCCATCGGCACCTGTGCGATCATGTCCACAACCTTGGCCAGCAGCGTGGGCGTGGGGATGGTGAAGCGCGCATCCTTCATGTGGTGCGCATAGGTCGAGTCGTCACCGCCCATGGTGCGCAGAAACGGAAAGACGTGGTCGTTGACGACGGCGAACATTTCCTTCGCCTCGAAATGCTTGAAGCGCGACCAGCGAAAATCTTCGTGGGGGCGGCCCTTGGGGTCTTTACCTGCGGGAAAGGCGCGGCGCCCGGCAGACTGGTTGAACCGGGAGGGAGTCAGTCGGGACCGCTCCGAAGTGCCAAGGGCCAAATCTGGGTATCCCACGACGGAACTTTTCTTGGGGTTTGTCAGCAGCCGTGAACCCGCTTGGTTCGAGTGCCCCATGCTCCCCGCCACACTCGATGTCACAGTCGCCGCCGCCCGCCGCTTCATGCGTCGCGCCCTCCTGCTGGACACACCGGCGCCAGACGTGGCCACGGCGCTCGCCCACCACGGCTACATACAAATCGATCCGATCAACATCTGCGGTCGAATGCATGATCTGATTCTGCGCAATCGCGTGGCCGGATACCGGGAGGGCGATCTCATGCGGCACCTTCACGGCGGCGAAGATGTGCCGCTGCCTCCCGAAGAGCGCACCGCCTTCGAGCATCATCTTCCGCACACCAACGTGCTGGTCGCCTTCCCGCTCGAGGCCTGGCCTCACCTCCCGGCCGCCATGGAGGCGCGCACGCGTCGCGCGGGAGCCTGGTCCTGCCGGCTAACGCCGCGCGAGCGGGCGCTGGTCGACCAGCTCCTCGAAGAAATCGGCGCCCGCGGCCCGCTCGGCTCGGCCGATTTCGAAGACCGCGGCCGCGCCCGGCGCGTGTGGGGGCAGACGTCGCTCGTGAAGAGCACACTCCAGAAGCTTTTTTTCCACGGCCGCCTTCTCATCGCGAAACGGGCGAACAACCACCGCAGGTACGACCTGCCCGAGCGGGTCCTGCCGCGGAATGTGCTCTCACAGCCGCCGGCCTCCGCGGCGGAGACGGCCCAGTGGATCGCGCTCCTCAAGCTCCGTCAATTCCGGCTCGCCCTCCTCAAGCGCGAGGAAGCAAACGCTGCGGCAGAAGACATTCAACCGGTCGAGGTCGAAGGTTGTCCGCTCGTCTACTGCCTGAAATCCGACGCACCCGCGCTAACCGCGGCGGAAGCCTCCGATCCGCAATCCGAAGTCCGCATTCCGCAATCGCTCCGCCTCCTCGCCCCGCTGGACCCGGTCATCTACCAGCGCCGGCTGACGAGCGCCTTGTGGCATTTCGACTACACGTGGGAAGCGTATACGCCTGCGGCGAAACGCGCCCGCGGTTATTTTGCGCTGCCCATCCTCGCCGGCACTGAGCTCGTCGGGCACGTCGACCCGAAGGCCGACCGCGAGGCGCGCCGCCTGCGCGTCCTCTCCCGCCGCCTGTGCCGCGGCCACAGCGCCGCTCCGGCAGTCCGTGACCTGGCCCGCTGGCTCGGCCTCCGCTGATGCAGTTAAGTCTTTGTGGTGGTGCATCCTTAATCGCCTTCAGCGGATGAACCCAGCCTTTTGCGGTATCCGCCCGAGCGCGAACCGCGGTGATCGTGGCGGTGAATTCCCGCGCGTGCTCTCGAGTCGCCATCCGCGCGAGGTTGGCGTGCTTGTCCTCGATGGCGCCGTTCATCGTGGCGTTGTGGCCGCCGTGGTGGCCGTCCTTGTAGGTGACCGTGAGGCCGAAGAGATCCCGCGCCAGTCACCACCTGGTCGCCGGTCTTCCACTCCTTGCGGCCCCGGGAAAAGCCAGTTGCCGCGCTGGGCATCGGCAGCGAAAAGCAGGATCTCGCCGCCCCCAACCGGCCCCCGACAGCCGCGGGGGATTCGTCCGCTCGCCGATCGCGCGACTCATGGGCAGCGCTAAAACTACCGGAATTCCGGTAGTCTTGGAGGTTGCCAGGAAGGGCCAGGCGCAAAGGGTGGAAGGCGAAAAGAAGACGACCCACGGGACAGGATCCGAGCCTTTCAACACGTAGCTTCAAATGCCAACGCCCAGCCAACAGCCCCTGCGCGAGAAGAGGCGCGAGGACTCCGTAGTCCTCCGGTGCGACTCCGGCATGAAACTTGACTGCGTTTTGACGGGCGGCTTGCCTCCCGGGCATTGTCCCGTCGACTGCACCCCGCCAGCGGACACACCAAGCTGGAATTCCCACACCATGCATAAATCAGTTCTAAGATTAATGACCGCTGCAACCTGCGCCCTGGGGCTGCTGTTGGGCCCCGTCGCTTTTGGCCAGGGTATCGTCTCGTCCGGCATCACCGGTCTCGTCCGCAACGCGGGTGGCCAGCCCATTGCCGGCGCCACGATCACCGCCGTCCACACTCCCACTGGCACGACTTACTCTGCGGTGACGAGCGTGGCGGGACGATATAATTTCAGCGGGATGGTGGTCGGCGGCCCGTACACGGTGTCGGCCGGCGCGGACGGCTACAAGCCGGCCCAGCGCACCGACATCAGTACGCAGCTCGGAGCGACAATCGACGTGAGTCTTAGACTCGAGAGCTCGTCCGAAGTGGTCCGGATGGAGAAATTCACCGTGCAAGGGGCCAGCAACGATCTCGACGCGGGCGCCACGGGCGCGGGCTCGATTATCACCAGCGCGCGTCTGGCCATGACGGCCACCGTGCAGCGCTCGTTTGCCGACATGGCGACCAAGAATCAGTTTGTCACCCTGCGCAGCGTGCTCGCGAGCCGGGCCCAGCCCATCATCAGCGCGGTCGGTCAGAACAATCGTTTCAATAGCGTCCAAGTCGATGGGGCGCGCGTGAACGACCAGTTCGGCTTGAACGGCAGCGGCCTGCAGGGTTTCGGCAACCCCATCACGCTCGACACGGTCGAGCAGTTGAGCGTTTCCGTCTCCCCCTACGATGTCGGCCAGAGCGGTTTTACGGGGGTCTCGATCAATGCGGTCACCAAGAGCGGCACCAACCGGTTTTCCGGCTCCGGCTACTCCTTGTACACGAGCCAGGATTACCAGGGCAAAAACGTCTTTGGCTCGACCGCCGGCATCCGGCCGACCTTGGAACAGAAGACCAAGGGTTTCACGTTTGGCGGTCCGATCCTGAAGAACCGGTTGTTCTTTTTTATCAACTACGAGCGGTTCGACTCGGTGACGTCCGATCTGGCAGGCTTGGATCCGACCGGCACGCCGCAGGGCGCGGCGGACATGGCCGCGATCACCGCGCGCCTCGCCGCCATCAATTCCGCGGTGGGCGGCAGGTTCGATTTCGGCACCCTGCTCGGTCGCACCGCCCCGGTCACCCAGTACGACAAGAAAAAGCTGGCCAAGCTCGATTGGAATATCAGCGGCACGCAGCGCTTCTCCGTCCGCTACAACAAGACCGAGGGTGCGCTGCCGGATTCCGGCAAATACAAATACGGCGGCAGTGTGGGCACGACGCAGAATCCGACGGCCGGCACCGGCATTGCCAATGCCACGTACGCCACCAATCTCTCGTCGAACCGCTTCACCCAGGTCCGGAGCGAGGAGATTTGGGCGGGCCAGCTCTTCAGCCGGTGGACGCCGGAACTGAAGACGGAACTGCGCTACGCGAAGAACGACTACACCCAGGAGACGCCCACCCCGATTATTTTTCCGGAGATCCACATCTATAATGTCTCGGGCGTGGCTTCGAGCGGCGCGAACATCGGCAATGGCGCGCTGGTGTTCGGCACCGAGCTCAACCGGCACGGCAATCGGATCGCCGTGAATACCGAAAGCTACAGCGCCTCGGGCGAATATATTTGGAACCAGTTCATCTTCACCGCCGGTTACGACCGCGAGAAGAGCGGCTTCCTGAATCTGTTCCGCAACCTGTCCTATGGGATCTTCGACTTCGCGTCCCCCGCGGCCTTCGCCGCCGATACGCCGGCGGCCTTCATCCGCAACTATTACGTCAGGGGCACGAACCCAAATGACGTGAGCGATTTTGCCATCAACGGGCTCTTCACCCAGGCGAAGTGGAATGTCACGCCGCTCCTGACCGCGATCATCGGCCTGCGCTACGACTGGTTCACCGCCGCGGAGCGCCCGCCGCTCAACCCGTCCTTCAAAACCATCTTCGGTAAGGGCAACGACGGGACCGTCGACGGTTCCAACGCCATCTCGCCGCGCGTCAGCTTCAATTGGGCCATCGATGACGCCCGCACGCTGCAGCTACGCGGCGGCGTGGGCCATTTCACCGGCCGAATTCCGTGGGTGATGGTCTCCAATTCCTACGGTAACTCAGGCGTTGGCCGCTCCGCCGTCGTCACGCTGGCCCCGTCCACGGGCCTGGTCAGCTACCTCCGATCGGACTTTGACCCCGCCAATCCCATCGGCAGCGCGAGCAGCGTGAATGTGGGCCGTCCGGTCATCAACCTGATCAAGGAGCAGCTCGACGCGCCCTCGGTCTGGCGCGGCAATCTCGCGGCCGACCTCAAGCTGCGCCTGCTCGACAGTCTGGCCACCGTCGAGGTCATACACTCGGTCGCCGACCAGGCGCTTTTCGTCCGCGACCTGAACATCCAGGAGCGTTTTGTGGGCAGCGACGGCCGGCAGGTGTTCCGTGGCACGGTCAACACGGCCGCGAATGCCATCCATCCGGAATTCTCCAACGTTTACGAAGTCAGCAACGTGAGCGCGGGCGGATCGACGTATGTGTCGTTTTCGCTCCAGCGCCCGATGAAGAACAAGTGGAGTTACAATGTCACCTACACCCTCGGGAAGTCGACCGACGTGCTGCTGCTGGGCGAGACCGTCGCCGGCTCCCAATTCGGCCGCAATCCGGTGTTCAACCAGAACCGGCCGCAGCTGGCCCGGTCCGCCTTTGAGATCAGGAACCGCATCCAGGTCTCCCTCGCGCGCGAGTTCGAGTTCGTCAAGGGCCACAAGACCAGCTTCAGCCTCTACTACGAGGGCCGCACGGGCAATCCCTACACCTTCGTTTACAGTGGCGACGCCAATGGCGACGGGGTGAACGCCAACGATCTGGTTTACGTTCCGACCGGCACGGGTGATCCGGTGCTCGCCGCCCTCGCGCCGGCCGCAGCCCAGTCCTATATGGATTATGTCAATGGCAGCCCGCTCGGAAAATACCGCGGCGGCATCGCCCCGCGCAATGCCTTCTCCATGCCGTGGGTGAACCGGCTCGACCTGCATGTGGCGCAGACCATCCCGCTCCACTTCCGGGACGCCGAGCTGGAGATTTTCGCGGACTTCGTGAATTTTGGCTCCTGGTTCAGCAAGAAACTATTCGGCTACACCGAGACGATCACGGGCGGCGGCGACAACGAATTGTTGACGACGCTTAACTTTGGCAATGCGACCTACACCGCCGCCGGCCAGCTGCAGATGACCGGGGCATATGTTGCGCCCGCCATCGCGACGCCCAACAACGAGCTCTCGCGCTGGCGCATTCAGTTTGGCGCCCGGCTGAAGTTCTAGGCCACCGCGCACGTCCGGCTTCGACCGCCACACGCCTTCGCCGGGTATGGCGGTTTTTTTTGGCGAAGCGGGCCTTGCTCCGCAACCGCGGTTGAGCGCAGCGAAAGCGTGGCCCTTGCCAAGTCCAGCGAACCCACGAAACTCGGGCAAAGAATATTGCCATGCCTTCCAACGACTCTTTCCACCCGCCCGATCCGGCGCTTGAGCCGCGCATCCGCGCCATCGGCGAAAAGCTCTTCGCGCTGATGGACGCCTCGCCCGCGCCCGGCCTCTTTTCCAAGAAGGGCGCCTACGCCCGCGTGATGGAGTGGTCGATGAAGGACCCCGCCTTCAAGACCCAGCTGTTCCGCTTCGTCGACGTCCTCCCCTCACTCAAATCGAGCGCCGAAATCGTCCGCCACCTGCAGGAATACCTCGGCGACAAGGCGGTCGAACTCAACCCCGCGATGAAGGCGGGGCTCGCCGCGTCGTCCTTCGCGCCCGCGCTGGTCGCCGGTCCGGTCAAGGCCAACGTCGCCTCGATGGCCGCGCAGTTCGTCGCCGGCGAGACACCGGACGACCTCGTGAGGCAGCTCCGCCAGAACGCGCAACTCGGCCTCGCCACCACGATCGACCTCCTCGGCGAAACCGTCGTGAGCGCAGCCGAGGCGGACGTGTTCCTGCAACGCAACCTCGACGTGCTCGACACGGTCGCCGCCGCCATCGCACGGGAGCCCGCGCCCTGCTTCAGCGACCTCGGCCCGCGCGGCCCGCTGCCGCGGCTCAACCTCTCCGTCAAAATCTCCGCGCTCACGCCCGATGTTCACCCGGCCGATCCGGAAAATTCCATCGCCGCGCTGAAACAGCGCCTGCGGCCGATCCTGCGGCGCGCGGCCGAAGTCGGCGCGTTCATCAATTTCGACATGGAGAGCTACCGGTTCAAGGACCTCACCCTCGCGCTCTTCAAGTCGATCCTCGAGGAAGCCGAGTTTCGGGAAAAACCCGCCATCGGGATCGCGCTGCAGGCTTACCTCCGCGATTGCGCCGTTGACCTCGCCAGCCTCGTGGCCTGGGCGCGCAACCACCACCGCCCCATCGGCGTGCGGCTGGTGAAGGGCGCGTACTGGGACTACGAGACGGTTCTGGCGCGGCAGCGCGAATGGCCCGTGCCGGTCTGGTCGAAGAAACCCGAAAGCGATGCGAACTTCGAGGCCCGCTCGCTCTTTCTCCTCGAAAACATCGACATCGTCGCGCCGGCGTTCGCCACCCACAACGTCCGCTCGTGCGCCCACGTGCTCGCGCAGGCGGAACGGCTCGGCATCGACCCGCGCGCCTGCGAGTTCCAGGCGCTCTACGGCATGGCCGACGAATTGAAGAGCGCGCTCCTGCAGTGCGGCCAGCGCGTCCGCGAGTATTGCGCGATCGGCGAACTCCTGCCCGGCATGGCCTACCTCGTCCGCCGCCTCCTCGAAAACACGAGCAACGAAGGCTTTCTCCGCATCAGGAACATGGGCGAAGCGACCAAGGACGAGTTGCTCGCCAACCCGGTCGCGCTGCTCGGGGTGGAGCGCGTTGTCCCCAACGCGCCTTCGTCCGGCGTGTTACCCGATCGGCGCGGCAAGGAAAGCGCGCCCTGCCTTTTCCGCAACGCCCCCAACACCGACTTCGCCCAAGCCGGCAACCGCGAGAAACTCCGCGCCGCGCTCGCCGCCGTCACCGCCGGACTCGGCCAGAAATGGCCGCTGGTCATCGGCGGAAAAAAAATCAGCGGTCGCGATCACGTCGCATCGACCAATCCCGCGCGCCCCGCCCAGTTTATCGGCCACTGGGCGCGCGCCACGGTCGCGGACGCGGACGCCGCCGTCACCGCCGCCCGCGCCGCGCAACCCGCCTGGGCGCGGCTTCCCGCCACCGAGCGCGCCGGCATCGTCGAGCGCGCCGCCGATCTCATGGAGTCCCGTCGGCAGGCGCTCAACGCCCTGCTCATCCTCGAAGCCGGGAAACCCTGGCTCGAGGCCGACGGCGATGTCAGCGAGGCGATCGACTTCTGCCGTTTCTACGCGTGCGAGATGCGCCGGCTGGAAAAACCCGCTGTCACCCAGGCCGTGCCCGGCGAGCGGTGCGTGCAGCGCTGGACGCCCCGCGGCACGGGCGTCGTCATCGCGCCGTGGAATTTCCCGCTCGCGATTCTGTGCGGCATGACGGTCGCGCCCGTCGTCGCCGGCAACACCGTCATCATGAAGCCGGCCGAGCAAACCGCTGTCATCGCGGCGACCTTCATGGACCTCCTGACCGAGGCCGGCGTGCCCGCCGGCGTGGTCAATTTCCTGCCCGGTTACGGCGAGGAGGTCGGCGCCCATCTCGTCGCGCATCCCCGGATCGATTTCATCGTCTTCACCGGTTCGCGCGCCGTCGGCACGAAGATCTGCGAGACCGCCGGCCGCACTCCCGCCGGCCAGACCAATCTGAAAAAAGTCGTTTGCGAAATGGGGGGCAAGAACGCGCTCATCATCGACAACGACGCCGACCTCGACGAGGCCATTCCCGCGACCCTCTACAGCGCGTTTGGTTTTGCCGGCCAGAAATGTTCGGCGCTTTCGCGCCTCATCGTGCTGGAGGATATTCACGACGCTTTCGTCGAACGCCTCGTCGCCGCCGCCGCCGCCACGCCGATCGGCGATCCCGCGCAGCCGGGGACGGTCGTCGGCCCCGCGATCGATCCCGATGCGCAGAGGAAAATTCTGTCGCTGATCGAGCAGGGCAAGAAGGAGGCGAAGCTCGCGTGGCAGGCCACGCTGCCGCCCGAGGTGGCCGCCAGCGGCGGCCACTTTGTCCCGCCGACGATTTTCACGCACGTGAAACCCGACGCGATCATCGCGCGCGAGGAGATCTTCGGTCCAGTCCTCGCCGTGATCGAAGTGCGCGATCTCGATGAAGCCTTCGCCGTCGCGAACCGCACCGACTATGCGCTCACCGGCGGCCTGTTCTCGCGCAGTCCGCGGGCCGTGGAACGCGCCGAGCGCGAGTTCCTCGTCGGCAATCTCTACCTGAACCGCGGCATCACCGGCGCGATCGTCGAACGCCACCCGTTCGGCGGCTTCAAGATGAGCGGCGGCGGCACCAAGGCCGGCGGCCGGGGCTATCTGGAGAATTTCCTGTTTCCCCGCGTGATCGTCGAGAATGTCATGCGCCGGGGCTTCACTCCGCCGGAGGCGGGACCGTAGTATTGCCCGGTTACGTCTGGCACCGGACATTCATCCTTTTCAGAGGGGATTGTCATTTAATGGATGACAATCGGAATTGGCGGTTTTTCGCGCGGAACGGCACAGGGTGATGGCAGCGCGGGGCAGCGCGCCCGGCAGCCCGGCCGCCGCGATGCGCCGCCGGCTTTTTTGCGGGGTCCCGCCATTTTCGACTGGCGGGAGACGGCCAGTGGCGGCGGAGCGCGGCGGGCACTCCCGACGGGCGATCAGAAATCGAGCGCCTTGAGCGGCCCGATCTTGACGTCGAAGCGCTCGTCGTAAGGCCGCACGCGCTTCAGCTCGGTGCGCTTCAGATCGAGTTCGCCGCCGACGCTGAAGAACAGAATCGAGGCCTCCGCGTCGCCGCGAATCGCCGTCAGGGTCGGCGGGTGCTTCGGGTCGACGACGGTGAAATCGAGGCTGGCCTCGCCCGACTTCACCTTGACGACGAGCCGGGTGCGGAACGACCCGCGCAACAGCACGGAAATATTCTCCACCGTGCGCAAGTCCCGGTTCAACCGCGCGAGGACCTGGAATTTCTCCGGCGGA
This sequence comes from Verrucomicrobiota bacterium, assembly GCA_016209255.1. Taxonomy (GTDB): domain Bacteria; phylum Verrucomicrobiota; class Verrucomicrobiia; order Opitutales; family Opitutaceae; genus ER46. The sequence goes on along the minus strand of JACQWL010000222.1, from coordinate 25,244 downwards.
AAACGCTCGTTGCGATCCTTGCGCAGGGGAATCTCGAAGACGAGCTGGTGCGGATCCTCCATTGCCACCGTCGCGCGGCGCACATCGATCGCCTCACCGAGCGTGGGCCGCCGGTCGCTGCCGCCGCGCTCGTCCCGGCGCTGCGCCCGCTCCCCCTGCCGGCGATACTTGTCGCAGTCGGCCGCCGAAGGTGGCTTGCCGTTGACGAGCAGCGGCGTCCACTGTCTGGCGTAAGGCAGCGAGGGATCGTAGCGGACAAGCGTGTCGATTTTCACCCGGCCCTTCGCATCCCGCACCACGCGCGATTCCGTGTAGGCCCACCGGTTCAAGTCACTCGCGGTCTTCTCCAAGGCATCGGTGAGGAAGGCGATCTCGTCCGCCGTCGCGGCGCGAGCCGCGGCGTTTTGCGCGCGGACGGAAGCCGCCAGCGCGACTGCGGCAATCGCAACCCTGAGGATCCAGCGGAACAGGAACATGGTGATGGGAGTTCGAGCCACGCCCGATGTTCCGTGGCGCGGTGCGGGGCGCAAGCCGTTCCTGCCCGGACGGGCAAAGGAGGGCGCAGCGAGACTGCGTCCCCACGACTCGGCAAAGCGCCCCGCCGGGCTGCGCCTTACATCCGGCAAATCAGGAGCTCGCGCTCGTAGATCATTTCCTTCGGCAGGCGATCGTGCAGATCAAGGAAGAGCTCCTCGTGACTGATGACTTCGGAACGCCAGGCGGCGCGGTCGAAAGCCTGCAGCTGGTCAAACTTCTCGCGCGGAAAATCGAGATCCGTCCAGTCGATATCCTCGTAGTGTGGCATCCAGCCGATCGGGGTCTCCTTGGCTAGGGCGCGGCCGCGGGCGCGGTCGACGATCCACTTCAGGATGCGCATGTTTTCGCCAAATCCAGGCCAGAGGAATTTGCCGTCGGTGTCGCGGCGGAACCAGTTCACGTGGAAGACGCGGGGCGTCTCGGAGAGCTTGCGCTGCATCGTGATCCAGTGGCGGAAATAGTCGCCCATGTGATAGCCGCAGAACGGGAGCATCGCCATCGGGTCGCGGCGCACTTTGCCGAGCGTGCCGGCGGCGGCGGCCGTCATTTCGGAGCCCATCGTCGCGCCCATGTAAACGCCGCCGCTCCAGTTGAAGGCCTGGTAAATCAGCGGCATCGTGGTGCCGCGCCGGCCGCCGAAAATAATCGCGCTGATCGGCACGCCCTCCGGATCCTCCCACGCCGGATCGATCGTGGGGCACTGCGAGGCGGGCGCGGTGAAGCGGGCGTTCGGGTGCGCGGCCTTCACGCCGCTGCCCTCCGCAATTTCCGGCGTCCATTTCTTGCCCTGCCAGTCGAGGCATTCGGGGGGCGGCTGGCCCATGCCCTCCCACCACACGCCGGCCTCGGACGTGAGCGCGACGTTGGTGAAGATGGTGTTCTTCGCGAGCGTGGCCATCGCGTTCGGGTTGGTCTTGATCGACGTGCCCGGCGCGACCCCGAAAAAACCCGCCTCGGGATTGATCGCCCGCAGGCGGCCCTTGGCGTCGGGCTTGAGCCAGGCGATGTCGTCGCCGACGGTCCACACCTTCCAGCCCTTGCGTTTGAAGTGCGCCGGCGGGATCAGCATCGCGAAATTCGTCTTGCCGCACGCGCTCGGGAAAGCCGCGGCCACGTAGGTCTTTTCGCCGTGTGGATCCTCGACGCCGAGGATGAGCATGTGCTCGGCCATCCAGCCCTCGTCGCGCGCCATGTTGGACGCGATGCGGAGCGCGAAGCATTTCTTGCCCAGCAGGGCATTGCCGCCGTAGCCCGAGCCGTAGCTCCAGATTTCCCGCGTCTCGGGAAAGTGGACGATGTATTTCTCCTTGTTGCACGGCCAGGGCACGCCCGGCTGGCCGGGGGCGAGCGGCGAGCCGACCGAGTGGAGGCAGGGCACGACGCGCTTCTCTCCCTTGTCGATTTCCTTGAACACGGGCAGCCCGATCCGGGCCATGATGCGCATGTTGACGACCACGTAGGGCGAATCGGTCAGTTGCACGCCAATCTGCGACATCGGCGAACCGATCGGGCCCATGCTGAACGGCAGGACGTACATCGTGCGGCCCGCCATGCAGCCGTGGAACAGGTTGCGCAGCGTCCTGCGCATCTCGAAGGGATTGACCCAGTTGTTCGTCGGCCCCGCCGCGTCCTTGGACAGCGAACAGATGAACGTGCGGTCCTCGACCCGCGCGACGTCACCCGGATCGCTCCGCGCGTAGTAACAGCCCGGCCAGTGCTTTTCGTTGAGCCGGATGAACGCGCCGGCTGCCACCATCTGGGCGCAAAGCGCGTCGTATTCCTCCTGCGAGCCATCGACCCAATGGACGGCGGCCGGCTTGCAAAGTTCGGCCATTTTCTCGACCCAGCGGAGCAGATGTTCGTTGGCGCTGAGGGCGTTGGCCGGGGGCGGCTTCTTCATGGCGGCGGACGGTATCGAAATGGCGGGGGCGGAGTAAACGGGAAAGCCCGGAGGGTGGGCGTGGAAGAAGCTGGCGTGAGCCGGCCATTAGGGCCTCGCGTCGGCCGGCAACCCGGCCATGGTGGCACGGTGACCAAGCTCTGTATTCTTGTCGGCACGACGGTCGGCGGCTACGGTGGCTGGGCGATCGGCGATGCGCTCGACCTCGGTTTCGGCTGGGCATTCGTATTGAGCGGCGTGGGGAGCGTGGCCGGGGTGTACGCCGGCTGGAAGCTGGCGCAGAAACTCGCGGAGTAGAAGATTTCGGCGGGTCGAAGACCCGCCCTACTGCCGTCACAGCTTCTTTGTCACCTGCAGGCTGTAGGTGCGACCGCGGGCCATCGTGTTGTAGACCGAAACGTCGTAGCCGCGCGAGTCGGCCGACAGCGGCGGCTGGGCGTCGAGCACGTTGTTCACGCCGACGCGGATGTTCGTGTCGTTGAGATACCGGTTCCTCGCGGAAACGCGGTAGGTCAAATACGCGTTGGACGACTTTGAGTCGTGGACGACGTAGCGGTAGGAATAGGCGCCATTGTTAAACACGGGCTGGATGTAGCCCGGGGCGCCGAGCGAATTGTAGATAACCTGCGTGGTGGTCGCGTTCACATCAGTGTAGCGTCCGATGTAATAGAAGCCCAGGCCCGCGCCCCAGGCCTTCCGGCGCCAGCTCAATGTGGCCGAGCCACGCCACTTCGGGGAGGAGCCACCGACGTTGGCGCTATTGGTGCCGCGGTATTCGGTGCGGGGCGCGCCAGGCGCGTTGTAGGCGTGAAAATCGTTCAGCAGCGTCCAGTTCGTGTTGCAGGTGACGTTGCCGAGCGCCAGCCGCGGGAGGACGTAGTTCACGTCGAAATCGAACCCGTTCACGAACTGCTGCGACTTGTTGAAGTAGGTCGTGCGGATGATGTCGATCGCGCCGACCACCGCGCGCTGGTTGCCGGCCACCTGCCGGGCGTTGTAGGCGGCGAAGAAGTCCCGGTCAGCCTGCGTGATCGCCAGCCGGACGACGGAAGGATCTCCTTTGTAGCTGGCGGTGCCGGAGCCGAGGTCGATGGCGCCGATGGCCGTGCCGGCGGCAAGCGCGGCCTGCGTGGCGACTTGCAGTGCCGCCGTGTCGTCCGGAATGCCGCCGCCGGAAGCGATCACGTTCGTCTGATTGATTTCCCAGTAGTCGATGGAGAGAGAAAGGCCCTTGATCTTCGGCATCTCGAGAACGAGGCCGACCGACTTGCCGGTGGACAGCTCGGGCTGAAGGTCGCGGTTGCCCGAGGCGACGCTGCGGCGGTTGGACGGTCCGTCGGTCGGCAGGCCCGTGACCGCGTTGCGGTAGGTGTCGTTGCTGCCCGTGACAGTGCGGATGAGCGTGCCGGTGAAAAGTTGGGCGAGATTGGGCGCGTGGAAGCCCTGGTTGTAGGAACCGCGCACCATCATCCACGAGACGGGGCGCCAGTTCGCCCCATACTTCGGCTTGGTCGTGTCGCCGAAATCCGTGTAACTCTCGTAACGCGCGGAGGCGGCCAGTTCGAACGACTGGATGAGAGGCAGCGTGAATTTCCGGCCGACGAGCGGGACGACCGCTTCGACGTAGGCGGCGGCGACGTGCCGGTTGCCGTGCGTGTCGGAGTTGGGCGAGAATCCGAGGAAGTCGTTCGCGACCGGATCGAGGCCGGAGCCAGGTGGATTCAGCCCGGCGTAGGGCGGGCGGTAATCATCGTACCCCTCGTACCGAAACTCGCCGCCGAACGCGCCGCCGATGGCGTTGCCGCCCCAGACGGGCAGCACGTCGCCCGACGCGCGGACATCGCCGCTGCCCAGCTTGGTGATGCCGTTGCGAATGAACTCCGAACTGAAGGTGGAGATCACGCTGCCGGGATTCCGGTAGGGGCCGGTGACGACGAGGGCGCCGTTTTGCACGGCGAAGGTGCGGGTGAACGGATTGAACGCCCTCGCCGGATCGGTCTGGTTGATCGCTTGGATGAGGAGGCTTTTCCGGCTCGGACCCGCTTCGTGGTCGATGACGCGCGCGGCCGAGTAGAGCAACGCGGCCTCCCACGTCCACGAGCCGGACAGCTTCCCCCGCAGGCCGACGACGCCGCGATAAACGGAATTGGTCACCGCGGAGGTGCGGTCGGGCAGGTCAGTAAGCCGCTTGTTGGAGATGGAAACCGCCGCGGGGGTGCCGGTAAGCCGCGGGGTGCCATCGGGGTTGGGCGCGCCGGTCGTGGACCAAAAGCGGTTGCCAAAGGGATTGAAGGGGTTCGTCACGGGCACGATGACGAAACCGTCCGTGCTCTGCGTGATGCCGTCGGGTTCGCGGTAGGTGATGGACCGCGCCTGATAAACGCTCACGTCGGAAAACGCCGTGAGGCGGTCGTTGAGATCGTATTCGGCATGGGCAAAGAGGTTGCCCCGCGTGGACTCCGGCTGGATGACGCGGTAGGCGTTGTTGTTCCAGTAATAGTCATGCGTGACACCAGCGCGGCTCGGCGTGGTGGTGAGAAACTGGATGCCGCCAGTGGCATTGGGCGCGAGGAAAAACGCCCCTGAAGCGGCCGCGAGGGTCGCGGGCACTCCGGCGGGACGCGCTCCGGCAAAAGACGTGACGGCGCCGAACGAATTCACGGGGCCGGGCGTGCCGAGCACGAAATTGCCGTATTCGGTCGTGGCGGAGCGGAGGTTGAAGGTGGTGTTGGTCGCGACGTTCCAGGGTGCCGGCGCACGGCTGCTGTTGTCAGCTTCGGCGGCAAAGGGCCGGTCGCGGACATACATCGCCTTCCGGTTGTAGAAGTCGGCGGTGAACATCGCCCGTCCCCTGCCCTTCGCGAAGTCCAGGCCGTGGGTGAGGGTCGCGCGAATTTCCGCGCCGTCGCGATAGCGCGTCTGCCCGTAACGCAGCGAGAGTTCGGTGCCGCGCAGATCTTTCTTCGTCATATAATTCACGACGCCAGCCACGGCGTCGGTGCCATAGATGGAAGACGCGCCGTCGCGCAGTACCTCAATCCGATCGAGTCCACGATTCGGCAGCTGGTTGACATTGGTCGAAAGCGTGGGCACCCCGGCCTCCCCCTGGCTGATCGGATGCGGCACGAGGCGGCGACCGTTGAGCAGCATCAAGGTGTTGCTCGAGGGGATGCCGCGGAGCGAGACGGTGGCATTGTCGCCGCGAGCGGTCGCACCGAGCGTGGCCGTCTCGTTGCCCGGCAGGCCGGTGACCTGCGGGAGCGCGGTGAGCAAGTCGGACGGCTGCGAGGCATCGCGCACTTCGATGGCAGACGAATCGAAGACGGTGACGGGCAGAACTTTTTCGATCTCGAGCCGCCTGATGTTGGAGCCGGTAACGCTGAAGGTGTCGAGTTGAACGACCTCGTTGGTCTTCGGGCCATCCCTCGTTAGCGGGACAGCGGCGGTTTGCGCCAGCGCCGCGGGAGCGGCGACGGCCAGGGTCATGAGCAGGGCGCGCACGACCGGATTTTTTTGGGGAGCAGGTTTCGAGTTCATGGTTTCGCTTGGTTGGAAATCCTCATTCGGAAAAGTGAGCCTGGGCCGCAAAAGGGGCCCGGTCCTTGGCAGAGTGGCCGATATCGGGCGCGAGGGCGAGCCTCCAGCCATAATTGATTCTCCCAAGGACGTTCGCCGCCGGCTCCGGGGAAACAGCGGCAGTCTTAAAGGTGGGCGGGCGCTGCGTCGCGCGGCCTCGGCGTGGAACGAACCATAGAAGGGAAGAACAGCCGCGCGCGGAGCGCCCGGCCCACCCCGCACCGAATCTTCACTCCTGGTTCGTGTCCCAACAGCATGGGCCCGTCACTTCACCGGCTCCACGTGCACCGTCACATCGCTGATCCGATGCGGCGGCGACGCGGTGAGCGCGTCTTTGACGGCGTGGGCGATGGCGTGGCCCGCGCGCACCGAGAGATCGCCGTCCACCCGCACCTGGATGTCGACGAGATAACTGAGCCCGCTCTTGCGCACGCGCACCTTGTCGAGCGCGGCGACCCCCGGCACGCCGAGCGCGAGGGCACGCACCTCGTTCTCGAATCGCGCCGCGACCGCCGAGTCCATCACGTCGCCGAGCGCCCTGCCCATCATGCCCGCACCATTGAAGGCGATGATCGCGCAGGCGAAAAGCGCGGCCCAATCGTCGGCCGATTCCCAGCCCTTGCCGCCCCACAAGGCGATGGAGATGCCGACGAAGGCCGCGGCCGACGTCATCGCATCCGACCAATGGTGCAGCGCCTCGACCCCGAGCGCGGTGCTGCCCGCCTCCTCGCCGGCCGCACCCATCCGCCGCGAGAACCACATCTTCGTCGCGATGACCCCGGCAAGCACCAGCAGGGTCCACCACGCCGGCCCCTCGTGCGGCGTGATGATTTCACGCACCGCGTGCACGGCGATCCAGCCCGCCATCAGAAAAATGAACACCGCCACCGCCAGGGCGGACAGCGGCTCGGCTTTGCCGTGGCCATAGGGGTGGTCCGCATCCGGCGGCCGCGCCGCGACGCGAAATCCCGCCCACACGAGGAGCGACGAAAAAATGTCCAGCGTCGATTCCGCTCCGTCCGCAATCAACGCATAGGTATTGCCGAAAATGCCGCCCGCAAATTTGGCCGCCGCGAGCACCGCATTGAGCGCGATGCCGCGCAGGACCAGCCGCGCCCCGTTTTCCGCGGTGCGCTGGGCGGCGGCGTGTAAGTTTGACGGCGGTGCGGCAGGCACGATTCCCATTATTGAGGGCCGCGAGCCCCGCGCGAGCAAGCAATTGACCCGATGGGTTTTCCACTCAATCGTCTCGTTTCTCATGGCCGCCCAGATCAGCATGACCGCGAACGATCCCGTGAAACAGTTCTCCGTGTTCGCCGAGAATCGCCTCGGCCGGCTCTACGATCTCATCGCGCTGCTGAAGCAGAACAACGTCCACGTCATGGGCCTCACCGTGCTGGATGCGACGGACAGCGCGATCGTGCGCCTCATCGCCGACGATCCCGACAAGGCGCGCGAGCTGATGGTCAACAATGATTTTCCCTACGTGGAGCGCGATGTGCTCGCCGTCGAACTGAACGACGAGTCGCAGCTGAAGGCCGTGCTCGCCGCATTATTCGAGGCGGAAATCAACGTCCACTACCTCTACAGTTTCATCAAACGGCCCGAAGGCCGGTCCGCTCTCGCCATCCATGCCGAGGATGACGACGTTGCCGCGCAAGCGCTCAGCCAGCTGGGCTTCCGGATCCTGACGCAGCGTGACATCGCGCGTTAGCCCTCGACGGCGCCCATCCGCTCCGCCTCGAGTTCGTAGAGCCCGGTCATGTAGCCGTTCTCGAACATGGCGCCGACCTTGAGTTCGCCATAAAACGACACGGGCAGGTCCATCAGCGGCTGCACGCCCTTCTTCATCTTGACGACCACCCACTCGTTCATGTTGGGCACGGCGCCGAAGCAGCAGGACATGGTGTTGCGCATGAGCAGAAATTCCGTGACGAGGCCCTTGTCCATCTTCACCGGGACCATGAAACCGGTGATGACGGCCTTCTTGCCGTTCCACGCTTTGACGACCGCGGGAATCTGCTCCTCACCGGTCGGCGGTTTCGCATTGGGGTTCGCCGCGGGATCGAAGGCCGGCGGGTTGAACTCGTACGAGGCCAGCTGCTCGAACCCGAGCTTCACGTAGCCGTTGTCCATTTCGAGGGCGGATAGATTGACCGTTGGCGCGGCCGCCGGCTTCGCCGCGGCGCCGCCCGACGGCGAGTCCGCCGCCCAGACCAGGCTGCCCACACACAAGGTTGCGACGGCAAGGGGGAGAATCGCGGGGCGTAACGAATTCATATTGGCCCATAAAGTATTCGCCGCCGCAGTTTCGTCAAAGCGTTTTTTGGCAACGTGCCAAGCGCGGCGCGAGCGGCTTCGCGCACGTTCGCACCTACGACACCGGTGCGAGCGTCTCCGCCACCGGCGTGCGATACGCCTTGAACGCCGGCACGATGCCGCCCAGCGCGCACAATGCGATCATCGCCAGCGGGCAGAGCCACATCACCGGATGCTGCGCCATGACGTTGAGGACGACGCCGGTCTGGGCGCGAATCACGCCCGCCACGCCCGTGACCAGCGCGAAGTAAATGACATAGCCCGCCGCGGCGCCGAGCAAGCCGATGCACGCCGCTTCCGCGACGACCGCGCCGAAAATCGTCCGCCGCTGCGCGCCCAGTGCGCGCAGGATGGCGAGGTCACGCCCCCGCGCGCTCATCGAGTTGTAGATGCTCGTCAGCACGGATCCCGCCGCCACCAGGGCAACCAGATACGCCACGAGCGCCAGCACCTGGTCGAACCACGAGATCTTGCTGAACAGTTCCGCGATGATCGCTCCCACCGGATAGGCCAGCGTCAGCCGGTTGCCCTGCTTGTTGTACATCAGGTCGAGCATGAAGCCCGCGCTCGCGGTGCGGAGCTGCACCAGCACGGCGCTCACGTCGGTCGCCGTCCTGGCGTCGTGCCCGCTCATCGTCTGGATCCCACGCAACGGAATCCAAATCACGCGATCCGTGGGCGTGTTCGTCTGCGCGAGAATGCCGGTTACGACATAGGCATCCGTGTGCTCGCTCTTCGGGTCAAAGGCCAGCCCGTGGAAGGGTCGAAACGTACTGCCCACTTTCAGTCTCAGCCGCTCCGCCGCGAACGCACCCACCACCGCCTCCTTCGCGTCGGGCCGAAAGAGTTTTCCGCCCGCCTGCAGCACAAATTTCCGGCCCGGCGAATATTCCACTTGTTCAAAAAGCTCCGGCACCGTGCCGACGAGCCGGTAGCCGCGGAGATTATCCCCCACCGCGATCGGGATCGCCGCCTTCACCGCCGGGTGGCGCTTGATCGCCTCGTAGTCGGCGTAGGCCAGGTTGCCCGGCGAGGCCTCGAGGTGGAAAATCGCGTTGAGCACGAGCTGCAGCTTCGAGCCGCGCGCCCCGAGCACGGCGTCGAATCCCGTGGTCGTCTGGGTGAACGCGGTCTGCGACTGCGTCTTCACCATCCACACACACATCAGCAGCCCGCAGGCGAGCGCGATGCTGCCCGCCGTCACGACGGTCGAGAGGGCGTGCTGCCGCAGCGAGCGATAAATTATCAGAGGCAAGGTCATGCGTTTGCGGACGAAAAAAGCTCCAAATCCCAAGCTCCAAATCCCAATGAAACTTCAAACTCCCAAGCTCGAAAACCCGTGCCCGCAACGCAATTGATGATCGGTTCTTGGAGCTTCATTGGAGCTTGGATGTTGGAGCTTGGAGCTTCTTCGACGCGTGGGGCGTTCATTTCGCCGTCTCGTTCAGCGCGCGGTTGATGTCCGCGAAGTCGCTCCTCTGCTCGAAGTGCCCGAGCGTCTCTTCATTGTGGCTCACGAGCAGCAGCGCCGCGCCGTGCTCCCGGCACACCTCGCCAATGAGCGCCAGCGACTCGCGGGCATGTTTCCGGTCGAGATTGCCCGTCGGCTCGTCGGCCAGCACGAGCTTCGGCCGGTTCACCAGCGCCCGCGCGACCGCCACACGTTGCTGCTGCCCGCTCGAGAGCTGCCCGGGAAAATGATCCAGCCGGTGCCCGAGCCCCACCCGCTCGAGCATCGCGCGCGCGTGGGCGCGGTCCGCCCCGCGCGGCCCGAATGCCATCCCCAGCACCACGTTTTCCAAAACCGTGTAGCCCTGGAGCAGGTTGAAGGCCTGAAAAATGTACCCCAGCTTTGCCGCCCGCAACCGGTCGCGCCCGGGCTCGCTGAGCGCCGTCATCTCGGCCCCCTCGATCGTCACGCGCCCGGTGTCCGCCGCCAGGATGCCGGCAATCAAATTCAGAAACGTCGTTTTTCCCGACCCGCTCTCGCCCCGCAGGGCCAGCAGTTCGCCCGCGCCCAGCGTGAACGCCGGCACATGCAAAATCTCGACGCGCTCGCCGTCGGGCGAAACGAACGATTTCTTCAACTCGAAAATATTCAGCATCGGTCGGTGACGTGGCGACAGGAAGCACGAGAATCCCAAAAAAACCAAGCGAACTTTTCCGATGCCGCCGCGCTCGACTCACGACCCCGCCCGCGACAAGTTGCCCACATGAGTTCACCCACTCCCGGCCGGAGATTTCGGATGGCCCTGGAGCAGGAGCGGCCGTTGCAGATCGCCGGCGCGATCAACGCCTACGCCGCCCTCCTTGCCGCGCGTGCCGGCTTCCGCGCGCTTTACCTGTCCGGTGCCGGCGTCGCCAACCACTCCTACGGCCTCCCCGATGTCGGCGACACCGAACTCGTCGACGTTCTCATCGATGCCCGCCGGATCACGAAGCGCACCGACCTCCCGCTCCTCGTCGACATCGACACCGGCTGGGACGACCCCGCCACCGCCGTCCGCGAAATGGCCGCCGCCGGCGTCGCCGCCGTCCACCTTGAAGATCAGGTGCCCGCCAAAAAATGCGGCCATCTCCCCGGCAAGCAAATCGTCCCCACCGCCGAGATGGTTGATCGCGTGCGCGCCGCCGTTAGGGGCAAACCCGACCGCGACTTCGTGGTCATGGCCCGCACCGACGCCGCCGCCGTCGAAGGCCTCTCCGCCGCGATCGCGCGCGCCCAGGCCTACGTCGCCGCCGGCACCGACATGATTTTCGCCGAGGCGCTGCACGCACTCGACGACTACCGGCAATTCACCGCTGCGGTGAACGTCCCGGTTTTGGCGAACCTCACCGAATTTGGCCAGACGCCTTACTTCACCCTGGACGAACTCCGCGCGGCTGGCGTGGCGATGGCGCTCTACCCGCTCAGCGCCTCCCGCGCCGCGGCCGCCGCGTCGATCGAAGTTTACTCGGCGATTCGCAAAGACGGCACGCAGAAGAACGTCGTCAGCAAAATGCAAACCCGCGCCGACCTGTACGACGTCCTCGGTTATCACACCTACGAGCAAAACTTCGATCAGTTGTTCACGAAGCCGTAGCCCCATCAGGTGAACAACCGTTCAACGACAATGTATTTCGGCCCCACTCGGTGTCGGCAAGAGGGCCAGTGCTCGAGACGTATGCGATGAGCTTTTTCTTCAATTCACTGGAGGTCGGCAAATCAAGGCCCGCTGTTTTGATGATGTGTTCAATGGTGGCGGTCTTGGTATGAATCCGGTCGACGACGACCGGCCCGCCGAAATCAGAAATGACGGCCCCGGGTGCGATTTTCATCAAAAGCGCAGGCTCAACAGCAAGTCGACTACCCCTCGGTGGAACCTCAGCGAAATGGTGCGAATTTACCAAAGCGGTTCCCATGACTTTCAGAGTAGTGAGCAACCCGGCACCCATACTATATGCCGCGTCGTTCGCGTTCGGCACTTCCCGTAGTGAAGGCACACAGCCTTGTATATCGTAAAACGTGCCCGTCGATATGCCGGCCTTTCCAACCAATCCATTTACGAGGAGAACCTCCAACAGAATGACAGCTATCGAAACGAATCTCTCCGGCGAATCTTCCTCGAAATCCGAAACGATCACTATCCCGTCACCACCCACTTGATGGGCGAAAAGCCGTGCCGGGGGTTCTGGGTAAACCTGGTCGCCGATCGCGTAAACGGCACCGAGCAGTTTGCCGAATCCCGCGTGAAATTGGTCCGCGTCTTTCGTGTAAAGTTTCGACGTGCCTTCGACGTCGATGTAAATCGCCCAACGGTTCGCAGCGTTCACGGCGGACTGCTTTCGAGCTTCGCCTTGAGTGGATTTTCCCTGCTGTTTCTCCACGAGGTCACGCGGTCGTCTTTGAAGAACACTTGGGATCCGTAGCGATATGTGAAGACCCCGTCAGAGGGCGATCGCGAGAACGGAACTCCCTGAACGGCGAGAACTTCGTCCTTGGTCGAGCCGACCGTGAAGTAGTCCTTGGTTTCAACTTCCGCAGATCCCGTTTGAGCATGAATAATTGTTCCCGGAGTTGCAGCAGTCGCGGCGCTTGCGGAGATTTCGGTGTTCGGCGCAGGAGTTTCCTTCGGGGGCGAATAGTTGATGCCCTCGGAGAAATCGTAATCAGGCAGTTTTTCCTGCGCGTATCGGCTGAATTTTTGGAGCGCCATTCCAAGCCCGGGCTGCTTTTTCAGAGCCTCCCGATATGCTTCTGAAATCTGCGCGATGCTGAGATGCTGGCGGACTCTGGGCTGAGCATCGACGCTCGGCGACTGCGGCGCTTGAGAAGTTAGCTGCGGCGCGGAATTGGCCGGCTGATTCCCAGTGCTTCGCGTCTGGGACGATTCTATCGTTGAAAACACCATTCCAACGACAGCGACGATAACTGCTGCAACAGTGATCTGACCGAGTCGATGCGTCCTCCTCGTTCCCTGTCCGGGCGACGAGGCCGGTCGCGGCGGTTGTGGAGGCGCTTCCCTGTGCGCGGCCGTTCCCGAACCTGATGAGCCTCCTGCGTCCGTTGCTCGAAATGTCGCTCCGCCCGCACATATCCGTTCGTAGGCCAAATTGATCTGCTTCAGTTTCTCTTGGGCCTTTCGCTGAAGATTGGGGTCGTGGGTAAATCGATCCGGGTGCCAAACCTTGACCAATTCCCGATAGGCACGCTTTACCTCTTCCAAGGTCGCGCCCGGCTCGACCTCAAGGATTCGGTAGCATTTGCGCAAATCGGTTTGCACGCGGCAAGGCTATGAAACCCAGCGAACTTTCAGCAAAACAAAAGAAGCAAAGTCCGTTTGCCTCTCGGTTCGTCCCAAACCGCGGCTTTTCTCGGGACGTCTTGTCCGGCCCACGGACGAAACCCATCCGCAATTTTTTCGGACTACACTCTCCGTGCGGCTTGTGCATCCGTACGAATTCACGCAATCAGCGGGAAAATTCTTCCGGTGAGCCCCGACTCCACGCTCATCCCCGCACCGAATACCAAAAAATCCGTCGCCCTCTCCGGCGTCGTCGCGGGCAACCCCGCCATCTGCATCGTCGGCCACTCGGGCAATCGCGAAAAAACATGAATCTTTGAGGTGCCAAATCGGCGCCTCAAACATCGTTCAAGAACACAATTTGTGATCTTAAGATTCTTAATGCCGGTGTAGCCGGATGTTGTGGCATTGCCGATTTCTCTCCGAGTGCTTTACGCTCCGCCCCATTTCTGCACGCTTCACCGCAAAGGTCGCCTCCATGACACTCAGCCGCATACCTCTCGCGAAGCGAAAGCCCCCCGCTCCACCGCCCGTCATCGAAGGCGGCATCCACACCGTCCGCGGCGAGCGTGTGATTCTCGACGCCGATCTCGCCAGAATCTACGGCGTCGAGACCCGCACGCTGAATCAGGCGGTCAATCGCAATCGCGACAAATTTCCGCCCGACTTTCTTCTGCAACTCACGAGCCCTGAGGTGTTAGCCGTGAACCGATCACAAATTGTGATCGGTTCCTCGCAACGGCACCGCGACCCGAATTCGCGTCCGTTCGCCTTCACCGAGCACGGCGCGATTATGGCCGCCAACATCCTCAACAGCCCGCAGGCCGTGCAGATGAGCGTCTTCATTGTCCGCGCCTTCATCAAGATGCGAGCCGCGCTCACCGACACCCGCGAACTCGCCCGGAAGCTGGCCGAACTCGAGGAAGAGTTGAAGTCTCGCCTCGACACACACGAGACCGCCATCGTCGACGTCCTCCAGCGCATCATGGCGCTGCTCGACCCGCCGCCCCCGCTACCCGAACCACCGCGACGTGAAATCGGTTTTCACACCGCGCCCAAGACGAAAGAGGAACGCTAATCCGCGCTAATCCCTGGTCGCCTTTGGCGGGGAACCAGCTTTGCTCTCCGCGCCTCCGCGCGCTCCGCGTGAAAATCCCTCCCGAGCACTGAGAAAAACAGGTTGGTCGCCGCGCTCGAATCGTCTGACGGATGTCCGCCCATGAAATCACCTTGGTTTTTGGACAAGTGTGATTCGAGTTGATTCGCGTGATTCGCGGGCAAGCCTGCCTTGGTTGCGGCTGCGCCACCCTCGGTAATTCGCGGTTAAAGAAATCCCCATGAGTGACCCAACATCCACGCCCCCTTCCGTTTCCAAGGTCAAAAAATCCGTTGCCCTCTCCGGCGTCGTGGCCGGTGACACCGCCATCTGCACCGTCGGTCACACCGGCAACGATCTCCACTACCGCGGCTACGACATCGCCGATCTCGCCGCCCACGCCACCTTCGAGGAAATCGCCCACCTGCTCATTCACGAGCGCCTGCCCAATCGCGCGGAACTCGACGCCTACCGCGCGAAACTCATCTCCCTCCGCCGCCTTCCTCCGCCGCTGTGTAGCGTCCTCGAGCAGATCCCGAAAAACGCGCACCCGATGGACGTCCTTCGCACCGGCTGCTCCATGCTCGGCAATCTCGAGCCGGAACACCTACCCGCGGCTGGTGGCAACGCCTCGACCGTCGCCGGGGCGCGCGCCATCGCCGACCGACTCCTCGCCTGCCTGCCCTCGATGCTGCTTTACTGGCACCACTACGCCACGAGCGGCCGGCGCATCGGCGTCGAGACCGACGATCCCTCCATCGCCGCCCATTTTCTGCAGCTGCTGCACCGGCGCACGCCGGCCGCGGCGCACGTCCACGCGCTCGACCAGTCGATGATCCTCTACGCCGAACACGAGTTCAACGCTTCCACCTTCACCGGCCGCGTGATCGCCGGCACCGGCTCGGACATCTACTCGTGCATCACCGGCGCGATCGGCGCGCTGCGCGGCCCCAAGCACGGCGGCGCCAACGAGGTCGCCCTCGACATCCAGCAGCGCTACCACACGCCCGCCGAGGCCGAGGCCGACATCCGCGCCCGCGTCGGCCGCCGCGAAATCGTCATCGGTTTCGGTCATCCGGTCTACACGATCGGCGACCCGCGCAATCCCATCATCAAGGAAATTGCGCGGCAGCTCAGCGACGGGGCCGGCGACATGACACTCTTCGCCGTCGCCGAACGGATCGAGGCATTCATGTGGGCCGAGAAAAAGATGTTTCCCAACCTCGACTGGTTCAGCGCCGTCGCCTACCACCGGATGGGCGTGCCGAAGCTCATGTTCACTCCGCTGTTCGTCATGGCCCGCACCGCCGGCTGGGCCGCGCACGTCGTGGAACAACGCATCGACGGCAAAATCATCCGGCCCGGGGCCAACTACACCGGTCCTGCCGAGCGGCCATTCGTGCCGTTGGAAAAGAGGTAATCGTAATCGTGCTCTTACTCGTGCTCGTAATCGACTTGCTTCGCACCGAGTAAGAGCACGATTACGATCACGAGCACGACGCAACCATGTCCGCCCCCATTTCCAACCTCCGCCCCGCCCCGGACCCGCTCCTCGTCGATCTCGCCGACTACGCGCTCAACGCGAAAATCACGAGCAACGAAGCCCTCGACACCGCCCGCTGGTGCCTCGCCGACACGCTGGCCTGCGGCATCATGGCGCTCGCCTACCCGGCGTGCACGAAGCTCCTCGGCCCCGTCGTGCCCGGCACGACCATCCGGCTCGGCGCGCGTGTTCCCGGCACCCGCCATGAACTCGATCCCGTTCAAGCCGCCTTCAACCTCGGCACCCTTGTCCGCTGGCTCGATTTCAACGACACCTGGCTCGCCGCCGAGTGGGGCCACCCGTCCGACAACCTCGGCGCCATCCTCGCCACCGCCGACTGGCTCTCCCGCCATCAAGCCGCCGGCATCGCACCGGCCGCTTTCGGCACGTCGCTCCCGGCCTACGCGATTCCGGTGCTGGCGCCCGGCGCGCCGCGCAGCACGGCGCGGCCTGCGCTCACCATTCGCGATGTCCTCGTCGCCATGGTGAAGGCGCACGAAATCCAAGGCGTGCTCGCGCTCGAAAACTCGTTCAATCGCGTCGGCCTCGATCACGTGCTTCTCGTCCGCGTCGCCTCCACTGCGGTCACCACCGCTCTGCTCGGCGGCACGCGCGAACAGGTGATCAACGCGATCTCGCACGCCTGGCTCGACGGCGCCGCGCTCCGCACCTACCGCCACGCGCCCAACACCGGCTCGCGCAAATCCTGGGCGGCCGGCGACGCCACCAGCCGGGCCATCCGCCTCGCGCTGATCGCGATGACCGGCGAGATGGGCTACCCCTCCGCGCTCACCGCAAAGACGTGGGGTTTTCAAGACGTGTGCTTCAAAGGCCAGCCCGTGAAACTCGCCCGTCCGCTCGGCAGCTACGTGATGGAAAACGTCCTTTTCAAAATCTCCTTCCCGGCAGAATTCCACGCCCAGACCGCCGTCGAGTGCGCGATGAAACTCCATCCGCTCGTCCGCGAGCGCCTCGAGCAGATCGAGCGGGTCGAGCTGACGACGCACGAGTCGGCGATTCGCATCATCGACAAATCCGGGCCGCTGCACAACCCGGCCGACCGCGATCACTGCCTGCAGTACATGACCGCCATCGGCCTGATCTTCGGCGCGCTCACGGCCGACCACTACGAGGACAAGATCGCCGCCGACCCGCGGATCGACGCGCTGCGCGCGAAGATGACCGTCACCGAGGACAAGCAATATTCCCGCGACTACCTCGACCCCGAAAAACGCTTCATCGCCAATGCCGTGCAGATTTTTTTCCACGACGGCACCGCGACTGAAACGGTCTTGGTCGAATACCCCCTCGGCCACCGCCGCCGCCGCGCCGAAGGCATCCCCCTCCTCCGGCAAAAAGCCGAGTCCGCCTTCGCCGCGCACTACGGCCCAGCCAAGGCCGCGCAACTCATTGCCCTCTTCGCCGACCGCGCGAAACTCGACGCAATGCGCGTGCACGAGTTCGTGTCCCTCTTCCCGCCATAGCTCGACGGCCCGATTTCACGTTTCGGTCGCGTAACTCATCGAGCCGTGGTGCGTTTCAGCCATTCCGCACAAATGGGGCAGGACGGGGTTAAATAGGGTAATTTCAGTATCGCGTTACCCCTAAAACCATGAAACTACCCCATTCCCGATGCACTCGTTTGCCCCAGAGTTTCTAGAGCGCCTCCGCTTCGAACGCGCCGATCTTGTCACCGTTCAGGCCTTGGGAGCTTACCGCGGCAAGCAGGATCTCTTTCGCAAACAGACACCCGAGACATTGGAGGCGCTGCGCAAAGTCGCCCGTGTTGAATCCACCGAGTCGTCCAACCGCATCGAGGGAATCGAGGCTCCACGCGTTCAGCTGGAAAAAATCGTGCTCCATCACGCCGCGCCGCGCAACCGCTCCGAACAGGAAATCGCCGGCTATCGCGACGCTCTCGCGCTAATTCACGATTCCGCACCGGCAATGCCATTGTCGCCCAATCTCATCTTGCAGCTTCACCAGACCGTTTTTCGCTACCTGCCCGGTGAAGGCGGCCAGTGGAAAACCACCGACAACGAAATTATCGACCTCCATGCCGACGGCTCGCACCGCGTGCGCTTCCGCACTGTCCCCGCCCTGGCCACGCCGCAAGCCATGGAGGACCTCGTCGGCGCCTGGCAGCACGCCCACTCCACCCACGCCCCCGACGCGCTCGTGTTGGTGCCGCTCCTGGTGTTCGACTTTCTTTGCATCCATCCGTTTCGCGACGGCAACGGTCGCGTCGCCCGGTTGCTCACGCTGCTCGCGCTCTACCAAGCCGGCTACGAAGTGGGGCGTTACATCAGCTTGGAGCGAGTCATCGAGGAATCGAAAGCGACTTACTACGAAACGCTCGAGGCCAGCTCGCAGCGCTGGCACGAGGGCACACACGATCCCTTCCCTTGGCTGCGCTACTTCTGGGGCACGCTGCTGCGCGCCTACAAGGAATTCGAGGACCGCCTCGGCCACATCGCGCCCGGTCGTGGCTCGAAGACCAAGCAAGTGCGCGAAGCTGCGCTCCGTCAGATCGCGCCATTCGCGATTTCCGACCTCGAACGGCTCTGCCCGGGGGTCGGGCGCGACATGGTGCGCCTCGTCCTGCGCCAGTTGCGCGACGAGGGACTGCTCAACTCCTCTGGAGTCGGCCGCGCGGCCAAATGGCAGCGCGCCCCCACCACGAAATGACCGCCGCCGACCCGCGGATCGACGTCCTCCGCGCCCGGATGGTCGTCACGGAGGACAAACAATACTCCCGCGATTACCTCGACCCCGAGAAACGCTCCATCGCCAATGCCGTGCAGGTCTTCTTCCAGGATGGCACCGCGACCGAAAAAATCGCCGTCGACTACCCCATCGGCCACCGCCGCCGCCGCGCCGAAGGCATCCCCATCCTCCGGCAAAAGGCCGGTTCCGCCTTCGCCGTACACTACGGCCAGGCAAAGGCGGCGCAACTCATGGCGCTATTCGCTGACCGTGCGAAACTTGAAGCCATGCCGGTGCACATGCTCAGCGCCGCATTCATCAGGTAGTTCGCGGAAGGCATGAATGAAGTGAACTATCTGCACCCTGACCCGTTTGGCTTCCGTTGAAGGGACTAGCTTCGCGGAGTGGGGCGGAATGGTACGCGGAAAGTCTCGGGTTTCTCCAAGTCAACGCGCGCCAGATAAATTTCAGAATGGTCCGGCTTGGACCAACCCCACAGCCATAGCTGGCGAATTTGAAGCCGCGGAACCGTGATCGTTGTGAAAAACTCACTCCGATTCATAAACAGGACAAGAAACAGGTCGTTGCCGCTGTATTTTTTCGCCTTCTCAAGCAGTCCGTCGATGGTCTCTTTTGGATTCATCGCCGGCAGCATCTTCAGCTGAACCGGCACGCGCTGAACGATGCCATTTTCCATCCATTTGAAGACGGCATCGTAATCCTGATTTTCGCGGGCAAGAACCCACAGGGGATGGATATTCCTCACGAATGCGAATGCATACCCGAAGATCACAGCCTGCCACGCTTCGTCGTCTTCTTTGACCAGTTTACGATGCAGTCCTTCGCGGCTTTGAAGTAGGCCAATCTTTAGGCCGCAAAAAATCGAAAGCCACTGGTCGGTAGTAAGAAACTCCTCATCAGGTTCGTTGGTGTTTTTCATCGTTACCTGCAAGTCTATTGACGTTGACCCTCCGCACAACGGTTTCCGGGCGTCCCGCTTGATGCGGACGAAAAGCGGTCACTGGACACCGTGATACGCGCGGCCCTTAATCAGATTGCCCACACGGCGGCTCCCGCGACCAGCGCTCTAATCCGCTCAAACGCCATTCAGGCGCTTCCGCCGATGGATGCCGGCATTGTTGAGCTACCGTGATTTCGGAGTTCAGGTTTTTGATTTCAAAAACGCACTCCGGGCGCTACATACACTATCTGCAATGGCCTACGGTAATGATCCTTATCGGAGCGTGACGACATTTCGCGACGCGCTTTCAGATTTCGAGCGTTCGTTGCAGGCCGTTCCGGAATATCGAGGAATTTTCCAAGCACCGTTGCCGCCGGAGAAAGAACCCGCGGGCTATTTTCAAGCCGAAAATTTTTTAGTTTTGCCTCAAGTAGAATGGGTCCTTTCGGCCGACGCGCTTTGCCCACCGCATGGCCTAGACGTCCTTACAACGTCTCGACCAACCATACTGCCGGAGTTGCCTGCATGGCGGAATCCGACGGCGGCCGTGAATTCGGTGCGTAACCACTTTCAACAGCACCCCAAGGAGCTGGCCATGCATAGCTCGCTCACAAGTGTTATCGAGACCGTGCGACGGATGGCTGAAGAAAATCAGAAACGATACGAGAAAATGCGGAGTGAAATTGAGGCCAAACGCGAAGCGATTGCCGTCAAGATTCGCCGCGAAGAACAAGAGTGCTACGAGTTGGCGCTTCGGTGCAAAGCAGGCGATGGCAATGCAATCAGGACGTTGATGCTCACCACCCTAATTCGGCATCCGCTGCCACCGGTGCTGATGCAAGAATCCGATTTTTCACTCGATACGGTGTCGCGCATCGCCCTATGCACGATTGAAGTTCCCGACCCCGCGCAGCTTCGATTTCTGAAGGAAGGCGCTACATGGCATCCGGTTTCAGAGACCGCGAAAAAACGCATGGCGGCGACGCTCCTTCGCGCGTTGTGCATCCGCGCTGCCTACCTCGTGGCGATGAGCGATCCGGGTGATTTTTTCGACACGGTTGCGGTCAATGCGCACCAAGAATGGTTCGACCCGGCGACCGGCGAGCCGCGCGAAGGCCTCGTGGCGTCATTGCAGGCGATGAAGAACGAGCTTCGCCGCCTTCACCCGGGACACTTGGACCCTGATGCCTGCTTCAGACACCTCGGCGGCATCGCCACGCCAAACATCCTCAACGCTGCACCGGTTCGGCCGATTTTCGTGATGAACACTGACGACAAACGAATCGTCGCCAACCGGGACATCACGGCGCAATTGCCCGAAGAAGCGAACCTCGCAGCCATGCCATGGGAGGATTTCGAGCACCTCGTCAGGCAGCTCTTCGAATGGATGTTTACCAGCGAAGGAGTAGAGGTGAAGGTTACGCGGGCGTCCCGTGATCGCGGCGTCGACGCCATCGTTTTCGACCCGGACCCCATCCGGGGCGGCAAGTATGTCATTCAGGCGAAGCGTTACACGCGCACCGTCGATGTCGCAGCGGTTCGGGACCTTTACGGCACCGTTGTGAATGAAGGCGCAAACCGAGGCATCCTCGTCACGACCTCTTCCTACGGTCCGGACTCCTACGATTTCGCCAAAGACAAACCGATCTCGCTAATCGATGGGCCAAACTTGCTCGTTCTGCTCCGAAAGCACGGCCGCGCCTACCGAATCGACCTCGAAGAAGCACGTCGCCTCGATGCCCAAACGTGAACGGGGGCGAGGCAAAGGGATTGTGGGTTCAACTACGTCCGAAGCTTTTCCCGTCGCCGCTTTGCTTTGGCGCACGATGACCCTGACTCCGATGGCAGATCTAACCTGACCCTTTCGTATTTGTCCCGGATGAGGCTAACAAAATTTTCTCCCGCTTCCGCTTTGCGAAAGTCTTCTTCGTCGATGACGACAATAACCATTCCACGATCCTGAAATACCTTTTGTTGCTCTCGTTCCGCACCGCTGGCTCCAGTAATTCCCGCTCTCGAAAACAAGATGCCAAACCGTGATTTCGTAGAGTCGAGGACGCGGCAGAATTTCGCGAAAGCGCCGAAGTCGACCGGTTTTTTCCAGTCCTTGCATTCGCAAACAAAATGCCTTCCGAATTCCGCGCGAAAATCTACTTCAAGCCCATCGAAGGAACACACGATGTCATGTTCTTTGTTTTTGCCGCGCACTCGCCGACTCGTGCGGCATCCGGGAATGCACGAAAGAAGATAGTCGCACACTAGCTCCATCGCTTGACCATCCCCGCCCCCAAACTTCTCGCGAAGCGCTCGCACATAAAGAGGGCTTGAAGTGAAGACGAACGTCTCGGCGGGCGTCGGGCTTTCAACCATCCATTTTTTATCCAGCTCCTGCAGAATACGCTCGGGAAAGAGCCCTTCATCTTTATGGGCGCAATACCACGCGTAGGCTTCACCGACGTATCTCTTCAATTCGCTGTCGGGCAAGCCAGCGCGCCATACCAGCCGGAAATAAATCCCACTTTTTTCTGGGTTCACCTTGCCCTTTACGGTGACCGCTTCATCGCAAAGCGTGAGCATCCAAAATCGCATTCGAAGCGCAGCGAAGCCCATCAGCTCGTAACAGTCACCAATCCAGAGAAGTGGCGTGCCTTTATGAACTCTACCCGCATGAGCCTGCGATTTTAGCTGGTGCTCGTAGAGCAATAAAAAAATTCTCACCGCTTCGTGCGGCCTGCCCCGATTTCGATAATACAATCCTGCTAGTTCCCACGCGCGAAACGCCGTGGATTTATCGCCTGCAGCAACATCACTCGGCGGATAATAACTCGGCAGATCTTTCAACAGAAGAGCGGCTCCTTCGTTGGCCTCAAGGCGCTTAAAGAGCGCCGGAGCGAGCTTCTCCCGCGTTTCCTCCAAGACTGGGTCGGGCTGTGGTTTCATCGCCCCGTAAAGCTAGTTACTGCGTTGCCTGTTTGTCACCAAAACTGAATTCACCTGTGCCGATGCGGATGGGTGCGAGACATGGCTTTCCTAAATCTCGCCGACACCAGTTTGTGACCGCTACGGCCCGACGCCGCCGGAAATCCCGTTTGTCAAAGCTTGCTCGCCTCAGGCGGACGAGCCCGCCCACGCAGTGTTTCCGCCCTGAGCACGGTGCAGGAAATCAAGACCGCCATCGAGCAACTCTCGCTCGAGGAACGCGCCGTCCTCCTTCGCCAGGGCGATTACGGAGGACAGGCTGCTCACGACCGGGACCGCCAGGTGCGAGCTGACGCCGCCGCCGGCAAATTCGCCAGGCTGAACTATCCGGTTGCCGAGCGGCTCTGTGCGACTAGAGTACGCCCATGAAACTTCGCGTCGTCGTCGAACAAGACCCACAGACCGGACGGTTCTCGGCCGTGTTTCCCGAGTTGCCTGGTTGCGCGTCGGCGGGCGACACCGAAGCCGAGGCGCTCATCAACGCACGCGAGGCGCTCGACCTCTGGTTCGAACCCGACAAAACGCCGCTCCCGAAGAACGCGAAGCTCGTCGAACTGACGGTGTAGTCGCGCATGGGCGAGAAGTTTCCCGCTTGCACGGCCAGCGACGTGGTACGGGTAATTCGCAAGCACGGCTTCGTGCTCACCGGACAAAAAGGCAGCCATCAAAAATGGCGCCACGCCGACGGCCGCATGGTCATTGTCGCCCTGCACGGCTCGAAGAGCATCCCGATCGGCACGCTCAAGAGCATCATCGAAGGCGCGAAGCTCACGGCGAATGATTTCAGGTAACGCCCGGCGCAGGGCGGGCAGATCGGAGGGGTGGGGCAGGGCAGACTGGCGCGGTCAGCCGAAGCATGCCTGCCTGTGCGCGGCCGCACGCAGACAGGCACCCGGGGTAACGAACCCATCGCGCGTTACGGCTGACAGTTCGCGAATGGCCGGCGGCACGGCAGGTTTACCCGCGGTGGTCAGCTCGCCCGCGCATTCTGCGCCGGGCGACCAGGTTCTTTCGTTTTGCAGCCGCAAGCCAAAACCGCGCCAGCGAGCTGGCAGCCTGCGTTTACTCAATCAAAACGAGAGATTGCGCCGGCGGTCCGTCACGGGAGCGAATCCGCTCGCCGCGGTGCCCGGCTTGGCGTTAGCAACCAGACGCTCAATCCTTCCACCATCCGGTGGCGCGCGCGCCTTGCCGCAGCCCGCGACCAGAACAACCCAGCCCTTCATCGCCATGCCCTCGAACGTCAGCCGCCGGAAATTCCTCTACGCTCATTCCGTCGCGTTGCTCGCGACGCAGCTGCCCTCCCCCGCGCAGACCGCCACCGCGACCGCGAAACCCGCCGGGCCGCTGGCAAAGGACGGCAGCAAGGCCGTGCCGGGCAAACCTGGCAAATGGGTGCGCTGGGGCGATCTCGAGCGGCAGCAACTCGGCAGTGCTGTGGACCAGCCATCGCTCTTCTACTGGCAGGGCAAGGGGGCGAACAAGCAAACCGCGCTCTTCATCGAACGCTTCAAGCAATATTGTCCGCGCGAGCACGTCGTCACCTGCTCGTCGGGCACGGCGGCGCTGCACATCGCGGTGGCGGCGGCGGGCATCGGACCGGGTGATGAAGTGATCACGACGCCCATCACGGATATCGGCACGATTGCCGGCATCCTGTTCCAGCAGGGCGTGCCGGTGTTCGCTGATCTCGAACCGGCGACTTACAATCTCGATGCGAAGTCGGTCGAGCGCTGCATCACGCCGCGCACGAAGGCAATCATCGCCGTGCACCTTGCGGGGACGCCCTGCGATCTCGCGCCTCTGCAGGCGCTGGCGGCGAAGCATCGGCTCGTGCTGATCGAGGATTGCGCGCAGGCCTGGGGCGCGCGCTACCGCGGGCAGCCGGTCGGAAGCATCGGCCACGTGGCGTGTTATTCGCTGATGAACTCGAAGCACATCGCGGCGGGCGACGGCGGCGTCGTGGCGTCGAGCGACCCGAAAATCGGGCCGGCGTTGCTGAAGTTCTCGGACAAGGGCAACGAACGCACCAACCCGCAGTATACGTGGGACAAGACCGAGGTGCTCGCGAGCAACTACCGGATGAGCGAACTGCAGGCGGGATTTTCCGCCGCGCAGATGACGCGGCTGGAAAAGATCGCGGCCAAGCGCGCGGCCCTGGGCCGCGTGCTGATCGAGGCGATTTCCGATCTGCCCGCCGTCGTGCCGCCGCTGCTGCATCCGCAGGATCGCGGCACGTTTTGGTTCTTCTATTTCCGGCTGCGGGTCGAGCGCTTGCGCGGCACGCGCAAGGAATTCGCCGACGCCCTCCGCGCGGAAGGCGCGCCCTGCAGCGCCGGTTACATCCCGGTGCCGCTGTACAAGCTGCCGTATTTTCAGAAACACGGTTTTTTTGCCGGCCGCTGGCCGATCAAGGAGCTGGGTCTGACCAAAATGGACTATGCGAAGGTCACATGTCCGGAGGCGGAGGCGATCCTTGCCACCGGCGTGAACTGCGTACTCAACGAGTCGATGGACGAGCCCTACATCCGCGAAGTCGGCGCCGCCGTGCGCAAGGTCGCGAAGCGCTTCACGATTTGACGGGACACCCCGGACGATTATCGATTGGCTAGCGTCATGCGTCCACCGCTGTCGGCCCGCAAGGGCTGGCCGAATCCAGCGTTGAACCACCCACCTTTTCCACCCCTATGCACCACCAACCATACTGTCGTTCCCACCAGCCGGCCTTGCGCCGTTTTTTTCACTGGAGCCTGGCCCTCGTGTCGGCCTTTCTCGCCACCAGCCTGCCGGCCCAGGTTTCCAATCGCGGCACCGTGTCGGGCATCGTCTCCAACCAGGCCACG
>JACQWL010000016.1 GCA_016209255.1 Verrucomicrobiota bacterium | reverse complement strand
TGAGGGTGCCGCGCACCTGCACCGCCGTGTCGAGGTGGAAGGCGCGCTCGGCTTTGTGCCGGTTGTAACCACCCGCGCCACGCGACGGCAGGAACATGTCGAGTTTTCCGTTCGCCGCATTGACCTCGAATTCGTAGTAGCCGGGCTTGTCCGTCGCCGGTTTGAAGAACAGCTCGAACACATCGCACGTCCAGATGGCCGCGTCGTGTTCGGTAACGTTGGCAAACACGTCCGTGTCCTCTATCTCGGCGGAGAAGTAAAGATACTCGCGGTCCCACAACAGCCGCGCCTTCGAGGCGGTCGGCGGCTTTCGCCGGCCTTCGGGGAGCCAGGCCGACTGGAAATTCTCCACCACCTGGGCCTGCTGCCAGACCGCCTCGTCGATCTTGCCGTCGATCACCGGCGGCGAGGATGCCCACCGGCACTCGAAGGCCTCCGCCGCCCGGGCTGATCCGGATGATGCCATCGCCGTGGCCGCGCAGAGCAGCAGCCCGGCGAAACCCAGCCGTATCCATGGAGTCGACCTCCACTTTGAGGGTGAACCGACGAGCACCAAATGGTGGACGGCGACCTCCCGTCTTCGCCCTGCGGGCTTCAACGCGGCTGATGGATCGTGGCGCGCCGAAGCTCGCCGGAGGACGAGCAAGCCCTTGTCCGCCTTCGGCGGATTGGCGAAGGCGGCCGGGCGCCGTCTGGCCCCGTCTGCAGGAGAAACGCGCCCGGATGCGCCGGAGGACGCACAGGGGCTTGTCCGCCTCCGGCGGATCGCGTTCCACCTCGAACCAACTGAATCCTCACGGCTCAGATGGAGGCAAGATGCGACGTCTGCCATGGGGTGCTGGAACGTTGCCTCACACATCGTTCGGAGATGGTTCGGGAGGCAGCAGTTTCTTGGTGGCGTCCATCGGGAGGACGACGAGGCCCGCGAGCACGAAGGCGCCGGCGAGGGTGAAGAAGACGAGTGTCCGGCCGTCGCCTCCGCCTTTGACGAGCAGCCACGGCACCAGCATGGCGCTGGCACTGGCCCCGAAGTTGCCCCACATGTTTCCCCAGCCCATGGCAGCGGCGGTGCCCCGGCCGCCCACATCCGTCATGAAGGCCCAGGTGGCCGGGTTGGCCATGTCGGTGCAAAAGGAAACGACGGCGCAACACGCGATGAGCAGCCAGGTCGAGCTCACGTACGGACAATACAGATACGCCGCCGCGCAGAGGAACATGGAACTGGACATGGGCAGCACCCGGCCCCAACGCAGTCCGAGGCGGCGCGTGGCCCAATCGCAAAAATAACCGCCGGCCACCTGCCCCAGCATGCCAAACCCGAGGACATAGGTGACCATGCGCCCGCCTTCGAGCTCACCCACGCCCCTTTCCTGCACGAGATAGGTTGGCAGCCAGGTGACGAGAAAGACCCAACCCACATTCGACAGCATCTGGTTGGCGGCGTTGCACCACAGGCTGCGGCTGCGCGCAAAGCACCAGAGCGCGCTCCCGAGTTCGCGCCCGCTCAGCCGTTTCTCGATGGTGGGCGAGCCGATCAACGCGACCTCGGCCGCGTTGACCTTCGGATGCTCCTGCGGATTCGAGCGCACCACTTTCCAGTAGATCGCCGCGATGACCAGGCCCACGGCGCCATCCAGCCACAGGGAGGTTCGCCAGCCGCCGAGCGTCACAATCATCCAGATGGTGAGGAACGGGGCCAGCGTGCCGCCGATCCGCCCGCCCAGCGCCACCATGCCGCTGGCCCGAGCCCGCCCGTCCACCGGCGTCCACTTGCGAATCACCGCCGCGGAGGTGGGATAGGCGCCCGCCTCGGCGACACCACAAAGCAGGCGCGCGACGAGGAGCCCCACAAAGCCCGTCACCAAACCCGTCATGACGGTAAAGATGGACCAAAGGGTGATGTAGATGGTGAGCATCGGCCGCGCCCCGAAGCGATCGCTGGCCCAGCCTGCCGGCACCTGGAAGAGCGCATAGGCGAAGAAGAATGAGCCGAGGATCCGGCCGATCTGCTCCTGGGTGAGGTTCAGGTCCTGGTTGAACGAGACCGACTTCACGATCTCGCCCATGCAGATGCGATCGAGATACAATATAAACGCCATCAGCATGCTGACGGCGATGATGCGGTGGCGAACCTTCGTGGGCTGAACCAAATTGGTCATGGACGGCGCAGGCGGGATTTAGAATCGGCGTTGCTCTCCGCGTCTCCGCGCCTCCGCGTGAACATCCTTCTCATTTTGCAGGCAAATTGGACTTGACCGGCTTCGCCTCCAGGGCGCGCGCTTTCTCCTGTTCTTCGCGTTTCCGCACGTCCTGCGGGTGCTTCGAGAACGACTCGAAGACATCACCCATGACAAGATCGGCGAGGCGGCCGAGTTCCTTGAGAATGACGGCCTCGGCCTCGGGCGTGAGTTTCGACGTGTTCGGCTCGTAGCCGCCGACCGTGTAGGCGTCCGCCGTGGGGATGTAGCCGATGTTGCCATTCGCGTAGCCGACGATGATCGGAATCGCCCGGTCCGCGATCGCCTTCTCCAGCTTGAAGCCGTATTCGACCATCGGCTCGCCGGGCATCGTGAGAAACAGGTAGGGACCGATCTTCAGCGCCTGCATCTCGGCCCGGACCGGCTGCTCCTTGCCGGGCAGCTCGACGATCCCCCGGGCCGTGCGAATCTGGTAGAAGGACGACCGTTGTTTGAGTTTTTCGCGCGTGACGCTGAGGGCGAGCGCGCGCGCCACCGCGCCGCCCAGATCGCGGCCGGCCCACTGGATGTCCGCCTCGTCGGCGCAGCGATAGGGATAGCCCGGCAGGTTTGGCCGGATGTCGCCGGCGCAGCCCTGCAGAAACATGACCGCGGTCTTCTGCCCATAGCACATCTCGACAAACGTCTGCGCCTCGCCCGGGAAGTCGGCGCTCATCTTCGGGTAGCCTTGGGGATACGGCAGCGAACCCTTGTCGCCCCATGTGAAGAAGCAGGGATGGCAGACCGCATGCATCATCACGGCCATCGGGGTGAGCGACTTGCCATCATCGAACCGCAGCACTTTCACCCGCGGGTCGTTGGGCCCGTCCGGGTTCAAGCGCACCACGGCGCGGCCGTCGATCACCTTGCGGCGGTTGATGCCGAACCCGATGCGGTCCTCGCCATAACCGATCGTCACCGGGCGCATGCTGCCCGCTGCCGCCTTCGCCGCCGTGCCGAGCTTGTCGATCAACTCGCCGGCCCATTTCGCGTTCTCCACATACCCCGGCCCGGAGTGATTGTGGGCGGCGGCCACCATGATGTTCGCCGCCGGCACGCGCGTCTCTTTTTCGATTCGCTCCCGCGCCAGCTTCACCATGTCTTCCCATGCGCCGATGGTATCGAGCGTCACGATCGCGGCCTTGGTCTCGCCGTCGTCGAGGATCAGCACGCCGGCCCGCAACGGATCGCGCACGCCCGTCACCGCCCGCCGGTGACCGACCACCGTGATCCCGCTCACGTCCGTCGGCGTGATGTCGATCTTCGCGACGCCGGCGTGGAGGTTGGACTCGACCGGAAACTGGCCGTCCTTGGTCTCAACCGCGGCGGCGGAGTGAAACGCCCAGCCCGCGCCGCAGCAGAGCACGAGGCGAAGGGTTCGCGTCAATCGATTCGAGGATCCGGGGGAGAGTGCGGGGGAGGATTTCATAATATCGGCCTTTGAACTTCGCTCAACGTGAGGGGTTCACGGCGTGAGCACACAGAAAACGCGGCGGTCGGCGACAGATTTCCACTCCGGAGCGGGCTCCGCGGCGGCTGGCCAGCGAACTCTCATCAGCGCATTTCGTTCCACATCGCCAGGAGCGCATCGGTGATCTTCACCGAGGCCTGTTCTTCCAGGCGGTTGGTGCCCAGCCACGTTTCGTAGCCGCCGAGTTTGTGGTGCTCGGGTGTGGGCAGGTAACCGTAGTAACCGTTCGCAATACTATGGGTGAAGCTCGGTTTGAACGGGCTCCCGGCCTTCAACTCGAGGCCGGTCTCCACGAAGGTTTCGCAGGGAATGGCGGCGATGCCCACGCCGCCAATTCGCAACGCCTGCACCGGGATGTCGAGCACGGGCCCGGCATCGCGGAGCCGCAGAGCGCGCTCCGCGTAGGCGACGTCCAGGTCGGGACGGCCGTTGACAAGGCGCGGCTTCTTGACCAACTCCTCCGCCCGCTTCACCAGTTCCGGGGTGGGACGGCGGGCGCCGAGCTTCAAATCCCGGAACCGCGCGTCGAGCGGCACCCAGTCCTGGTAGGTGACACCTTGCAGCGCCTCGAACGACACCTGCGCGACATCATGGGCCACTTTGCGAATCCGCGAATACTTCGGGCCCGTGGCCTGATACGGTTTGGAGAAGTCGTTGTTGTTGATGTTGCCGCTCGTGCCGTTGCTGAGCATCGCCACGAACGCCGGGTCCTGGCGATCGGCCCCGAGGAGCTGCTGCAAACGATCGCAAAACACCGCGAAATAATCCGCCGAGATATGCCCGGCGCCGACATCGCCCACATAGTGCAGCGAGTAGTTGGCCATGACCGCGAGCGGCTTTCCTTCGCGGGATTGCACCGACACCAGGCAGACCTCAGGATCGATCGGACCCGCCGGCCGGATGAGATCCGCGCTGTGTCCCGGATTCATCTTCACCTGGTCCTGGCCGCCAAACGGATTCGGCGGAATGGTCCCGTCCTTCTTGAACCACCGGCGGTTGAAGACGTGCCTCGGCTCACTCGCGACCGCCCAGCCAATGCGCGCCGGTGCGAGGTTGTTGATCGCGCGCCTCACGCCGTCCGCGATGCGGCGGGCAACGAAGCGTTGGTAGTCCTCCATCTCGCCCGGTTTCGTGGAGTAGCCATTCACCCCGAAACCTCTCGCTGCGGAGTGCGTGTGGGTGGCCGACATCAGCAGGCGCTCGCGGGGAATGCCCGTTTCCGCCTGCACCAACCGCGCCGCTTCATCGTACATCTGGCGCGACGCCCCGAGCGAATCGCACACGACGATGGCGATTCGCTTCTCGCCGTTGTCGAGCACGAGACAGCGCGCGTGCAACTCATCGTGAATGTGGGTGGCAGGAAACGGATTGAACCCGCCCACGATGATGGCTCCGATCTCCGGCGTGATATTGCTCATGGCGGCGCCGGCGAGCAGCCGCTGGGACTTCGGATCGGCGGCCTGGGCGGCCACACTGATGAGGAGGAGAGAGACCAGGGGGAGAAGTTTCATGGGAATCATTGCAGGCTGAGTCGGGCTACGAGGGCGGGTCTGGCCGCACCGTCATCATTCGATGCGCGCCACATCCACGTAGGGGCGGCGCTGGCCGACGCCCGTTCCCTCGTCGTAAGTTGGGCGCCGGCAAGCGACGCCCCGACACCTCGATCGCAACATTTCGGCCAAGTGGCGCACAAATTATTTTCCGCGAGCGTAAGCCTGGAACCTCGCGTCCAGCTCCGCCGGCGTCGGCTGGCCTTTCGCAAAATAGAACCGGTAGCGCAGGGTGAGGCTGCCGCCCCGCTTGATTGTATAATCACCTGCTCCCGCCGGTTTGTCGGGCTCGAAATCGTGCAGGCCAAACGGATTCACGGCAAAGAGTCCGTAATCGCGGGCGTGCCACGTGGTGGGCGAGCGAAAGTTTTCCGGGTGACTGAAAATCACGACCCCAACGGCATTGCCCTTGAGATCCGGGCCATAGTAACAAACCCAATTGGCATGCTTGCCCCAGATGTCCTTGTCCCGATCACCCGCGCTGTTGAAAGCGTGCCCGGTCGACGATCCCGTATCCACAAAGCCCTTGCTGCTGTTCAGGCTGAGCGACGGGCAGAGGCGCAGCGCCATCGTCCCCTCCTTGGTGTCGCCGAGCACCAAGTCGCACTCCGTGGCTTTGAGGGTGATATTGAAATCAAGCGTCCGCTCGCCCCCCGCCAGGGCTATGATGACGATGCGGCGCTCATCGGTCAGGACGGCCTGGCCGGTCGGCGCGACCCATTTCGTGCGCGTGAGAAAACTGCCCTGATTGCCCGCGGCCTTCACCTCGCCGAAGCCGGTGTGCTCCTGCCGGCCAAAGACCGTGAACTCGCCCCAGAAGTCGATCCCGTTGACCTTCCCGTGCGCGAACCAGAGCGAGCGGTGATGGGGATGGTCCTGAAACTTCTCCTCGCCCGGCACCCCCTTCTTCATCGGGAAGTTTCGCACCACGCTTTCGCCCGCCGCGCCAATGATCGGATACAGAAACGGCCGCGGCGTATCCTTCACCACGTACTCGGTGAAAAGCCGGCCGTCGATCTCGACGCGCAGCCCGGCCTCGCTGGGCTTCAGCGCGACGGACTGCGCTTGAGTCAGGAGCGGCAGGAGGAAGAGGCCGTAAGGCAGCAACACCCGAAGCAAGGCGAAAGGCGCAGTCATCAGCTGATGGCGGTGCAGGCGGAGAGCGAACAGGTTTTTCATAGTGGGCGAATAGACGAGGCGGAGTGGCACGGCGGGCAGGGTTCGTCACTTCCCAGCGTCGGCTCTCCAGCCAAACTGCACTCCGGGCGCGCCTGGTGCGGCATCCACGAAGAGGTCGAAACCCGTGGCGGTTGGGTTGGCGATCCAGAACTGGCGGGCTTTGCCCAGTGAACCGGCCGGCGTGACCATGATATCGCCGATGCGCGGTGTGACCTGCAGGCCATGCGCGACCGTGATCTTGCTAACGGCACCGGGAATGGTGGCAACGCCGCTCCCTTCGGTGGCATAGCCTTCATTGCGCGCAAACGACACCTCCGCCCGACACTCCTCGGCGATTGCGACCGCCGGTCCGTCGCACTGAAACCGGTTGTCCACCAATCGCACGTCCTTCACGACTCCGCTCACGCGCACCGCGGTCGTGCAGCCGCGGAAACTCACACCGCGAATGCGCACCCGATCCACGAGCGCCACGCGGCGGTCGGGCGAGGTGCGGGCGATGCTCATGCCGATGGCGATCGGCTTGCCTTCCTCCGCGCTAATCGTGCCTCCGCTGTACACAAGGTCCGTCGCCGAGATGCTCACCGCCCCCAGGGAAACCAGGCCGGAGATCGAATTGCCCCGGCCTTCGATATTCACGCGTCCACCCGAGCTGAAGTCTCCGGTGGAAGAGCCGTGATCACCGCGGATGCTGAAGTTCAGGGAATTGTTGATCGAAATGTTGCCGGCAAGCAGGATGCCGGTCTGAAACGCATTCACGCAGATCCCCATGCGAGCATTGCCCGAGCAGATGTTGCCCTGGACAACGCAATGCCGGTTGCCGGAATAGAGGATGATTCCGTCCTCGAACTGGGAATCCAGGCAACGGTTCCCGATCACACGGCAGCCTTCGCTCAAGCGCAGGAGAATGTTTTTGTCGTGCGCCCCAATGCAGGTGACGTTGGCCACGGAGGAGTCGCGGACGCGATACAGGCTGATGTTGTGCAGAATCGCGTCGCGCACTGTGATCCCCTCGATGCTGATGTGCGAGATGACGCCGGGATCGGAATCGATCGAGATGCCGCAGCCGGCGCGCGTCTCCTCGCCGCGCCCTTTCTTTTCCGTCATGTCCGCCGGGGCAAAGTCGAACTGGTGCGCCTTGTTCCCGTCAATCACGCCCCGGCCGTGAATGTGCACATGGGATTGCGTGATCAAGAATGCCGAGGGCTGGGTGCCGACCCGCCCCTGCGCCGCCACGGAATAGCCCCGGCGGAGATTCAATTCCATCACCAGCGTGTTGCCCTCGATCCGCGCGATCCTCCCGCAGTCGCCGCCCTCGCGCCGGACTTTGTTTTTGCCGCCGCCCTGGATGCGCAGACTTTCGTCCGCGATTGTCACCCACTGCCCCGCGTAAAACCCGCGGGCATCTGTCACCGGGATGCGCGGCTGCCCGGCCGGCACATCCGTGGCGAGCGGCTGAATCAGCGCGTCGGCCACCCGGATGGTGCCGACGATCTCAATCTGCTGGTTGCTCCGGGGCATGAGCGCGTTGGTGATGCGGAAATCGCCCTCGGGAACGACCACTCGTTTGCCCGTGTCCAGCGCCGCCTGGATCGCCCGGGTGTCATCCGCCCGCCCATCACCGACCGCGCCGAACTCGGTCACGGAGATCGCGGCAACCGGGCCCGCCCACAGCCACAAGGCCAGGACAGGGCTCGCAAGCCGGCGCAGCCGGGCAAACGCAGACCGAGTGCGGACTACGTCTGTCATTGCGAGGCGCGCAGCGACGAAGCAATCCAGCTGGATTGCCACGGTGGCCAAGCCTCCCTTGCAAGGACAAACAGAAGGGCCGCCGCTCGCGGCGTGCCGCTTATTGACTGAACCATGCGGCCTGGCGGCAAGCGCCAGCCCTACACCAATTGGCTCCCGTCTGTTCAGCCGTGGATAGTGATTCGACTGCATGGATATATCTCAGAACCGGCCGGTCACGCCGGCGTTGACCAGGGTGCCGGTGAAGGACCCGTTGTTCAGCCGCGATCGGTCGTACATATAGCGCCGGAGCGGTTCATTGAAGATGTTCGAGATCTCGCAAAAAAGATTCATGCTCGGCCGCAGTTGCCAGCCCAGGCCGACATTGACCGCCTTGCGCGGGTAGCGGTAGACATTGAGCGCTGACGAAGTGGCATTGAAGGTCGTGATATAATCGCCGAGGTAGCTCAGGAGCACGCGCGCACTAAACGCCCGGTACTTGTAGGTGAGATCAACATTGGCGACCTTCGGGATGAAGCCAATGATCTCGCGGGTCGTGCGGTAGGCGGTGCCGCCGTAGTTCCCGTGCGTGGTCAGACCGGTATAATTCGCATTGATGCCCAAACCATTGAAAGGCCGGGGCAGAAAGGTCAGTTGGTGGCGGTAGCTGAGTTCCCACCCTTGGACGATCGCGGTACCAGCGTTGGTCGTCGTGAGAATGCTATAGCCGGCGTATTCCCCGTTGTAGCCATTGTCGGAGCCGGCTCCGACCGTACCGCCGTCCATGCCGGCGACAATATAGTCTGTGATCGTCTTGTGAAACCAGCCGACCGAGAGCAGTCCGATCGGTTTGAGATAGTATTCCAGGGAGGCATCCCAATTCTTCGCATACTGGGGTTTCAGGGCCGGATTGTTGACCGTGATGGTCCGGGCGGAATCGTTCGGCGTTTCGTTGGGCACCAGGTTCGTGAAAGGCGGGCGGCCAAAACTTGTCGACCAACTGGCATGCGCTTTCAGGTCGGGCGTGAGGTCATAAAGGAGATGGGCGCTCGGAAACGATTTCGTGTAGTCGCCCTCTTTGCGGCGGGAGTTGTTGGCATAGTCCCGCTGCGCGGAGCCGATGGGATCGGCGGTTTGTTGCGCCGCGGAACTGAGCACCCGGGCCCGCACCCAGCCAAAGCTGGAGACCTCGGTCCGCTCGGCCCGGATACCGCCGAGGAGGCCGAGCCGCCCGAACTTTGCCTGGCTCATCAGATAGCCGCCGGTGACCTTTTCCGATACGTTGGCTGTGGTGGTGTACCTGCTCTGTTCGCGAAAATAGAGGTTCTCCCGCCACAAGCTCGGGTCCGTGGGTTCATCGTTCTCGAAAAACTGGGCGCTGCGCCACGTCGGAATCCGGCGCCCCGTCTTGGCCTGGTCCCAACTAAGAAAGGAAGGATCGGAGGGGAGCTTGCCGGTGCCAACGTAGTTCCACCGGCGGGTGCCGCCATCGTGCGACGAGGTCTGCGTGCGCTGCTCCAACCCGCTCTTCACCAAGAGCGGAAAGGAAGTCGCAAACTTGTATTGGGCATTGCCGCGCAACGTCTTGATGGTCGCCACGCGCTTGATGTGCCGGGCGTCAGCCGAGGTGATGGTGTAGTTCGCGGGATTGGTGATGTCCGGCCCCTCGGTCTGGGTGAACCGCGGATACAGATCGGACTTGGTCCGATCGAGGATCCAGCCCACCCCGGTGATGCTGTGCACGAACGCCAGGGCGCCGTCGCCGCTCGTGAGATTCGTGTGCGTTTGATGGTAACCCGCGTTGTAGTCGAAGCTCCATTGTTGAAATTCATGCTCACCCTTGAAATCGGCGCCACGCGATCGGAGCATGAAGCCGAAGGCCGTGTTGCTGACGTCGAGTCGCGACGACGGGACTCCGATTCCCCGCACCTGCGTGATCACATTGGTGTACCCGGGCAGGATCGCACCGGTGCCCGTGGGCTGACCATTGGCACCAAGGGTGGCAATGGTCTGCGACGTGAAAGCCCGCACCTGGGCTTGTTCATAGGTCGGCTGCAAATGATCCGTCGATTTGAGGTTGAGCGAGAACCGGCTCGCCGATGAAAGACGGAAGTCGGTCCTCACGTTCAGGTCTTTTTGATAGCTTTCGTGGATGGCGTCCGAAGTGCGGTAATCGTAGGCGTAGGCGGGAGAGGCGGTCGTGTTCTGGTAGGCCGTGACACTCTGGCCGTAGCTGACCACCTTGTCCTGATAGAACCCATTGACCGCGACCCCCAGGTTGCGCTCGCCCCCGAGGACGCTGAAGACTTCGTTGTAGGTGCCGCTGATCATCGGTTGCACGGGACGGTCGCGGCGGGCGGGGGTATGGGCGGTGAAAGACGGCGCCCACGTGCCGCCGACATTATAGGTAAACAGGCGCTTTTCCTTCATGCTCAGCGCCGAACGCGTCTTGAAGTTGATCGTGCCGCCGAGGGAGTCGGCGCCTTTGTCCGGCGTGTGGCCCTTGATCAGTTCCAACTGATCGAACGTGGCACTCGTGATGAATTGGGTCTGAAAACCGCGGTCCATCGGTCCGTTCGGCGGCAAAGACCCGCCATCCACGGTGATCCGGTTCATCACATTCGCCTGCCCGCGAATGGCGACGCCGCCCACGGTGCCGTCGTCGCCCACCAAGCCCGCGGCCCCGGGCAGCCGCATGATCAGTTCGCCCCCGCCCATGTTGGGCAGTAGCCCGAATTCATCGATCGTGGCGATACTCTTCACGTTCTCGGCGTTGCGCTGGGCGGTGATCGAGGCGGCCACGCCCTCGCGCTCCCCCGTGACCTTGAACGCATCGAGCTGGTAAATCGTGGACGTCAGCTCGATCCGCAGCGTCTGTAACCCGCCCGGCTGCACCTGTGCCGTCTCGTGTACCGAATCGAGGCCAATGTACGAGATCGTCAGCGCATGGCTGCCAGCCGGCAACTCCCGGATGATAAAGCGCCCATCGCCGTCTGTCAGTGCCGATCGACCGAGCCCGGCGACTTCGACATTGGCGCCGGCCAGGCGCCGACCGGTGGCCGCATTCGTGACCGTACCGGTCACGCTGCCGGTGGAGGCCGGTTGCGCGTGCAGCGACGCAGCGGCCAACAGCCAGGCAAGAAGGAGCGAGGCAACGCAGGCCGCGAAAGCGCCGGCCAAAACGGTGGGGGAGTTACGGGGCATTGTGTTCATGGTATTTCATTGGGTTGGACAGTCTTCACGGTGGGATTGGATCCGGGGGGCGCACGTTTCACGCGATCCACGAGATCCTGTTCATGCAAGCTCAGGTAGACCGGCGGACTCGAACCGTACCGCGTCCAGATCCAAAGTTCACCGGGGCTGCGCTCCAAGACGAACGGGTAACTGAGAGATAACTTGGTTTGCCGCACGATCACCACCGGCGGTGTCCAGTTTTTCGCATCGTCGTCGGAGTAGGAAATGGAGAGTTCCGAGCGCTGCCCTCTCGCCCCGTAATAATAGGCAGCCGAGGAGCTGGACTTTGGGGAAAGCGCGGCGCCTTCCCGACTCAACCGATTCCAGACGAGCACCAGCCGGCCGCTCGCCAGACGCTGTATATAACCGGGCGCTGCGCCCGCGTCCAACCGGCTCGGGCGCCACTCCCGCCAGTTGTAACCGTGGTCGTCGGAGTAGACCTCCCAGAAACGATCCAGGCTGGTCCGGATGAGCATCATGAGACGGCGGTCTGAGAGTTCGGTCACCGCGGCTTCGATCGCGCCGTCGTGATGACCGTTTCCGCCCAGATCGATCAGGTTGCTCCGCGTCCAGGTCAGGCCATCGTCGGCGGAGACGAAAACGTAGGTTCCCCACCGTCCGGGTTCCTGCAGTGCGACCTCAACCGGCACGATCACCCGGCCGCTGCGGATCTGAATCGCACTGGTGATTGAGCCGTAGACGCCCGCGAACGGGTGTTGCGGCTCATCCCACGTCTTGCCATCGTCGTGACTGCGGGTCACCCAGAGGTCACTGCGGAAGGCCGGCGTCCAGTCGCGTTTCACCTCATCCCAACGCGCCTCCTCCCCGGTGATGTGTTGGAAGAGCAGAATCAGCACGCCGCTGCGAGTCCGGATCAACGGACCGCGGGTGGGCACGACCGGCGCGGTTTCGGGGCGAATGGGCCGTGGCTCCGACCAGGTCCGGCCAGCGTCGCTGCTGACGACCGTCGCGTTTCCCTTTGGGGGCACGGTCATCAGCCGGCCGTCAGCGAGGACCACGACGGTTTGCTGATCGAAGGTGCCCGGCAGCTGCAACGTCGACGCCGAAAACGCAGGGTGGATCCAGCGTTCTA
Organism: Verrucomicrobiota bacterium; assembly: GCA_016209255.1. Taxonomy (GTDB): domain Bacteria; phylum Verrucomicrobiota; class Verrucomicrobiia; order Opitutales; family Opitutaceae; genus ER46. The sequence goes on along the minus strand of JACQWL010000016.1, from coordinate 16,486 downwards.
CGTCTACCGCTTTGGTGTCGGCCGCCAGGCACATCGGCACTCCCATCAGGGAGGCGAGGATGAAGGCTCTCGCCAGTCCGCCGACACGCGGTCCACGCGCCGAAAGGCCGGCACCAACGGCTGAGCGGATACTGCTGATGGGGTGTGGTCGCATGATCGGAAGACTCGCAAAAAAACGTTTGGGACAAATCATCGGTGACACGAAGTTCTATTCCAATCGTTCCACATCCACATAAAGCGCCTGCAGGCTGGGGGCATCGTGCACGTAGAGCAGCCGACCCGGGCGAACTTCGCGGATGGCCGTGTAGTTAAATCCGTTTTTGTCGGAGATGACATGATGATAACCCCATGTCTTACCCTTATCCAGGCTAAACATAAGGTGTGACCCAGGTCTGCCATAGCTGCAGGCCAGCACTCCGTTACTCATATAAGTCATATCGGGAGCCACGCTGCCCTCTTCCATGATAACCGGCGGGCTCCATGTTTTGCCACCGTCATTCGACCATATTTGCTCCATGGGCTTCCAATGTCGGACGCGTAAGACTGCCATCATTTCCGTCTCTGAAAACCGAACTACGGAAGGCTCATCTCGCGCGCCGAGGGTTGAAAAATGGTTCCACGTGAGCCCCTTGTCCGTTGACCTCAAAAGCATGGCTCTATGGCCACTTCCGCCGTAACCGTAAACTGAGGCCAGCATTTCACCATTCCCGAGGACAAAAATATCCCGGTCGAAGACAATCAATACCATCTTTTCATCCGGTACGCGAATCAAGTTCTCCCCCATCGTGAAAGTCTGCGTCGCCTCATCGAAACGAAAGGTCATTCCGACGAAAACTCCCTTTTCACGATCATAACTGACGTTCTCGCGTGATATGCCGAGTATATTATTGTCCGGCAGACGGATCATCGGCAGAGGGACAAACATCTTGTACTGCATGTCCCGGACCGGTGCCCATGTTTTCCCCTCGTCGGTGGATTTCAAAACGCCATAGGGCTCAACAACCGCGTCATTCCCCTGGGCAACGCTCATCAGAAGCAGCCCCCGACCCAGGTCATAAAGATAGGGGCGGCTGTTCGGCCTGATATTATCGAAAGGGCGCATATACGGATTACCAGGCGGCAATGCAGGGATAACCCATGGCTCGCTGATCGTGATGCGCAGCCTTGGAGGCTCAGTCTTCTCTTGGACCTTACGAATACCCAGTTTCACCGAGGACCAGTATGTCTCGCCCATTAAGCTGGGTGAGTTGGACCCAAACTGTATAAAGGCCTCGGGAGTATCTGCCGGCTTCCAAAACGCACCCTCTCCAAGGATCTTGCGCTCCCCGTCGACATAAATGCTCATATCCTTTCCACGGATCACCAACCTATAGGTATGGAAATCGGTCCGGGCATCCATCATTGCCACACGGTCAAAAAAAGTGGAGATTCTATCCGGGCGAAGAACCAATCCTCCCTGGTGCTTTCCATCGCTTACGATCAGGCAACCTGGCCAACCTCGGGATGGCCATTGCCCTTCTATTTTGGTGCCTGTGGGGGCCGTTATCGCTTCTACCCGCACCCGGGCCTCGACCACCACCTCTTTGGCAGGATCGGGTGTCCATCTCATCCGATAAGCGCCCATCGCCTCGGAAGAGTCATCGATCATTCGCAGTGCTCCCCCGTCCATCCGGGCGTTTGCGGCCAACTCACCGACCGGGATCCATCCTTGTTCCAGTGGACTCGCTTTGCCGTCATAGGTAAGGACCCATTGACTATCGTCTTTGATGCCTTGTCCCAGGGCCGGGTGGGTATTCGCAAGCTGAAGGCCAGCCAGAATTGAAAGCGAAATCAAATTGGGGAGCATGGATCTGCTCTTGAGTTTTGATGCTGGCGGAAAAAAACGTCGGCGGGTCGTGAGAAGGAGCGGTGTGGCCATGGCAGGTGGCTCTCGAAAGAGCCCTTTATCCGTGAGCGCTTGCCGCCCCCCAACCGAGTTTTTGTACTTTGTCACCAGTTGCGCCGGCGTTATCGTAAAAAGCGCCGGGTTCGCCATCCACGCTTGGAAAGTCCGGGCCGGTGAAAGCCAGGGGACGTTCCGGTCGCCATTGCTGAACATCGTTTTCTGATTGGCGTAGATCTGAGCCACATAGGGTGCCGACGATTGGTCTCCATTCAGCCCCTGGTACGTATAGCTCCAACCACCCGCATTCGGATAATCTTTGTCGCGGTCCTGGTCCTTGAGCGCCCCGCCGACCTGAACCGAGGCCGGGACGGGAAGAAAACGCAGGCTCCGCTTGATATCCAAATTGTAGATCTTCACGTCGTCGCGGACGCCGGTGCCGAAGCCGGCCGCTGATGCTGCCGGTGTTTTGGAGCGAGACATTGGCGGGCGTGCCAGCCGCCGCCCGGGAAGTGAGAATCGGCGTCAAGGCCAGGGCGAGACAGGCACTGGACCGCGAAAGAACGGTCTTTGGTTGCATGGTTTGCGATGGTTTTCTGCGGTTTGGTGGCCGGGGGTAGGCTTAGCTTAGGTTCAGAGGGAGTTCCGGCTCCACGAAAGCATTCGCCCTCAAGTAGACTTTTTCACGAACATTTCCTGACTATTTTCGTAACCCGGTTTACTCTCCGGCTAAAACCATCCCATGAAAACCGACCGCCGCTTCTTCAAAGCACTCCGCTTTCGACAGCTCCGCGCCTTGGTGGAGCTTTCCCACCAAAAGACCTTTTCGGCCGTGGCTTCGGCGCTGGGATTGTCCGTGGTTTCCGCCTGGCGGCAAGTGCGGTCCCTGGAGGAGGAGTTCGGCGTGCAGCTCGTGGCGGAGGGCCAGCAGCTTTCACTCACCGACGACGGCCGGGCACTCGTCGAGCTGGCCGAACCCCTGGTGGAGAGCTTCCTGTCCCTGCGCTCGATGTTCGACGACCGGAAAGGCAAAGCGCCGCGTAAGCTCGCCGTGGCGGCACCGGCTGGCGTGCTCAGCGACGCCGTGCCCGGGCCGGTGACGCGCTACCGCCGCAATTTCCCCAACGTCGGGCTCCGGCTCATGGACCGTCCTTCTCGCGGGGCGTGCGCGGCGCTTCTGGCCGGCCAGGCGGACATCGCAATCGTGGGCATGACGGTGGCGGACGAGCTGCCAACCTCGCTGACCATGCGTCCGCTCACGCGGTATCCCATCCATCTGCTCTGTCCGGCCGATCACGTGCTGGCCACGATGAAACGGCTCACGGTGAGAGCGATCGCCCAACATCCGCTCGTGCTCAGCAGCGAGGACACCTCCGATCGCTCCCAAGTGGATCTCACCTTTGCCCGGGCCGGACTGCTCAACCGGATCAACGTTACGATCAGCGCCACCCGCCTCCCGCTGATCACCCGGTATGTTGCGCTGGGCTTCGGGGTCGCGCTCCTGGCTCCCGGCATGGCGAAGGCACCAAAGCCGCGGCGCGGCCAGCCAGTTCTCGTCTGGCGCGACGTCAGCCATCTGTTCGGCCACGAAGACCTCGTGCTCCTCCAGCGCAAGGGCCGTTTCGAGCTCCCGCATGTGAAAGCCTTCCGCGAGCTGGTCGAGGCGGCGTACCGGGCGGAACCGAAGGCTGCCTCGCTCCATGCGCGGCCGCAAAACGACAGCCCGACGGGCGGTCCGGAACCTTCGCCATAGGGGGCCAAGATTGGGGTCGGCCCGCGATCGACGGGAATTACCTCTACGGCTGGCGCAGCCAGTCGAGGCTGACGCGCCGGATCCGCAGGCGGTTGAGCCGGCCCACCTTGCTGTCACCCGCGCAGTACCCGAGGAGGACGGCATCACCGACAAAGTGCACGGCGGTGTAGCAATACCAGCCGTCGGGATCGCCCTCGATCAGCCTGCGGTGCGGCCACGTCTTGCCGCCATCGCTGGAAATCGCCGCCACCAGCGGGCTGCGTCTGCCTTTAGGAAAGGGGAACTTGCCGGAGTGGTCGTTATAGAGTGCGAGCAGGTCATTGCTGCCCGGCAGTCGCTTGACGCTCGCGGGCGACACGGGGGACTGCAGCTCGGTCGGCGCCGGTGGCGTCCAGGTTCTGCCCTGATCGGCGGAACCGAAACCATACTGCGCACCCTGGTCCGTGCGGCTCCAGGCGAAGAGAGAGCCATCCGCGAGCTCGACGACCCCGGGTTCCTGCAGCCCGGTGCCGCTGCGCACCGGCATGGCCCACCAGCTGGCTGACTCCTGCCAGGTCGCACCTTCGTCATCCGAATAGATCCACAGCGCGATGGCGCGGGCATCAAACGACTGGCTGCTCTGCGGATCGCTGCCGCGCGACCGATGGAAGGCCAGTGGCATGAGAATGCGGCCCCTGCTCGTCTGGATGACGCGATCGTTGTTCACCACAAAGTAACCGGGCGCCTGCAAGATGAGCTTCGCCTCCGTCCAAGTCGCCCCATCGTCGCTCGACACCCGCAGGTGCGGACGGCAATCGATCCAACTGTTCTTCACGAGGTAGAACAGCGCGATCTTCCCGCTGGCGAGACGCAGCAGCGACACGCTCATCACATTGTCGCCGCCGGTGTTTTCCGCCACCGTGAGGGGAAGGCTCCAGGTCCGGCCCTGGTCATCCGAATGGATGCCGACGATGCGCGCCGGACTTGAATCTGCTGCGCCACCGTAGAACTGGGAGTAGCAAAACAGGATGCGACCGGATGACAGGGTGGCAAAGGAGCCCTCAGAATTGCGCGGATGCTCCTGGGTCGGCTCGACGTTGAGCGTGACGGTGTTCTCGGGCGTGGCATTGGCTGCCAGTGGAGCGAGCAGCAGCACAGCAGTGAGGGGGAGAAAAGCGGATCTCATCATACGACGGCCTGGAGTTGGCGTCTCTTTTGGTCAGAAGCTGACGTTGATGCCAGCCTGGAAACATACGCCGTGGTCGCACGGGTCGGTGGTGCGCTCCGAGTTCCCGCCGGAACACCACCTCGGCTTCGATCCAACCGCGTCGAAACGCAGGCGGCGCCGTGATCGCCCGTCGCGGGGTCGGGGGTCAGTTCTTCCCGTGCCAGGCGGCATCCAGCTTGAAGAGGCGCTCGGCGTTCTGGTGGTAAAATTTCTCGAGCACGGCGGCAGGCAGACTGATGCCTTTGAGCCGCAGCCATTGCGCCTGGTAACCGCCAGGGACCGTCACCAGGTGGTCCGTTTCGAAATATTCCAGGTAATCGCTGTAGGATCGCGTTTGCCGCTCTCGCCACAGCTTCCGTGATCCCTCGTTCGCCAGCGTCTTTTCGTCTCCGGCCAAAAACAGATCGGAGCCAAAAAGAATTCGGTCCTGATATTTGATCAAGAAATCACGGACCGCCTGAGGGTGGTAGCGATAAAGGAACCGCAGCCGGGCGCCGCACTCCACGAAGAAATTTGAACATCTGTCCAGCAAATCGCCCAACGCGTCCAAATCGCTGGTGAGACTTCCAAAGTGCGCTCCGATAAAAGTAGTCTGCGGATGTTTCTGCAAAAGATGGTTTCTTTGCTGGATGAGATCTTCCCAGGCCGGCACGTCGGGATGATTATAGTATTTGCCGGTATTTCCTATCTTGTATTGAAACGTGTTATAGGTGTTGGGGTACCAATATTCCCTGGGGTCGGCGGTATGGATCAACACGGGCAATCCCAGCTCGCCGCACTTCGTCCAGAAGGGATCGAGACGGGAATCGTCGATCTTCAGCAAGGTTCCGGATGAATCGCGATGGTGCATGCCCAGGTTTTTCCATATCTTGATCCCTTGCATGCCCATCTTCGCGGCGGCCGCGAGCTCGGTCACAATGTCCTGGAAAAACGCCGGCTCTTTGGCCGCCCGGCCAAAATCAACGGTCCCGAAAACGTTTAGGCGCTCCGGAAATTGCCGGCGAAGTTGCAGCCAGGCCCGCAGGTTCGATTCAGACCAGCCGCCGGTGAACGGAAAACCCGCCGGATCGAACAGCAAGAGCGTGAGCGCGTCGACCCCGGTCGCATCCATCACCTCGAAGTGGGCCTGCAAGGCCGGCAGCGCCGGCCAGGCGCCATGAGAGTGCACATCGATGATCCGGTAACGGCTCTGATAGACCTTCCCTTTGTCCGCCGGCGCAGCGCCAGCGACCAAGCCATGGCCAGGAATGATCCCGGCGAGCAATGCGATACCCAACGCGCAGATTATTCTCCGAGGCAGGGGCGTTGCTCGCCGAAGCCCGGACGCCTCGGGCAAATGCACCTGCGGGCGTCGGCCAGCGACGCCCCTACATGATTGACGCCGGATTTTTGACATCGTATAGAGGAACCAGTTGATCGAATTCCGCTTGGGCGTAGCGTTTAGCTGGAACGATGCAATGGAATTTCGCCCGGCCACCCTTGATGGGGCCGCTGGGAAGCCCAGGGCGAAGCGCCGGGGAGGCGCATTTTTCGAATTTCCCGCCCGCATGTTCAGAAAGATCCGTTTATTTCCGCAACAAGAGGTTTCCTATCGACTCCCAAGGCATGAAACCGTTTCGGCCGCCAGGAGATAGCAAATAATATTCCGGGGTGTCTCCGGCCAGGCGCTGCCGGCTCACGTTTATGCCCCACGAAAAGAATTTGTTGGGCGCGTCGGCCAGCACTGCGTCGACATCGATCTGCAGCCCGATGGTCAATTTGTCGGAGTGTTTCTTGACCGCGACTTTTGCGACGCCGTAAAACTCCGCCTGATCCTCGACCTCCATGACACACGCGTCGTAGACCCCGCCCCTCGGGTTTTCGGCGACGAGAGGGCGCTTGCCCTGGGGCGCCTCCAAATCTTTTCCAAAGGAACTCGTTCTTGAAAGTCCCCAGGCCATTATCGACGAATATGCGCTGGAGAAATTCAGGCTCCCGCTTGGTGCGCTGCTCTCTAACGCTGATGTTTTTCTGCTCCGGAACAACCATGCCTATCTCCGGCACGGGCATGTACCAACGAAATCCCATTTGTTCCAGCAGTTCGTAGACCGCATACAAAGACCCGGTTCCGTCCTGCAGGTCAAAACCGCACTCCTGGTTGAAATCGCGGTGATCGTGGAGCGGAGGGTAGCGCCACTCTTGGCCGGTGTACTTTTCTCAGGCTTCCTGCCGGTTGGCCACGCTGCGGAACATCGCGAAGCTCTTGCCGTTGTCGATGTCCTTTCCTGCCGCGATGACGTAATTTCTGGCCGCGACGATCTTGAAGCCGCCATGTATCACATCATCGAGGGTAAAGTCCAGTTTGGCGGTGTGCTCGCTCGCTCCGACATAGATCTGAGTTTCTACCGCCGGCGAGACTTTGGTCACAATGGGAAGTTCTGCCCCGGACATTTTCCTGAGGTACGCCTGCAGCTCCTCGGCTGCCGTTTTCACCCAAGGCAGTGGCTTGACGGCAACGACAATTTCAGGCATCCCGATCCCGTTCCTGACCAAATCCACGCCCGATGCCGGGCGCGATGCAACCAGGACGAGCGACAGCAAAGCGATCCATTTATTCATAACGATTTCTGGCCTCCTTGAATATGGTGCATTCACCGGGGGCCGAGCTCCGGCGGGGTCGAATTACCACCGTCCACGAAACGGCCTCGACGGAGCTCAGCCCTCCATGATCCGTAATGAATTGTGGGGTCATGTATAGATGTTAAAACTGCCGTTGACTCCCGCTTCTCGATTGATGGCACCCAAGTTCGACGACACCGGGTTCCGCCCAACCCCTCCCGCGGCCCGCGGGCCCGGAGTCACTTTTCTCCCTGCCCGGCGGCATCCAGCTTGAAGAGCTTGATGGCGTTCCGGCGGTAGAATTTCTCGAGTACGTGGCGGGGGAGGTTGAGCGCCTCGACTTTGCGATGGTCGTAGGTCAGCTCCCCCTTGCCCGCGAAGTAGTCGTAGTCGGCGTGATAACGGAGCTCCAGCATGTTGAGGTGCGCTTTTCGCTGCGCATCGGTCGGACCCTGCCGCCCGAGGTAGGGTTGCCAGCCCGCGTCGAGGCCGTAGAGGATGCGATCTTGATATTTGATCATGAACGCGCGGACCTTGTCGCTGCGGTGCCGTGCAAGGTCCTTGATGCGGGCTGAGACCTCGACATAGAAATTGGGATACTGATCGAGTCGCCGGGCGATCATTTCGAGATCATACTCGAGGCTGCCGAGATGCGCGCCGAGAACGACCAAGGTCGGGTGTTTTTCCATGATCCGGTCGCGGGCCGCAATAATCGCAGCATGGCTCGGGTACTCCGGTTTGCCGTAGAAGTGGTACTCCGATCGCCTCGAGTAGTAGTTGTAGTGCGGGCTGTCCTGGTCGAGCGGCAGCCAGGCCTCGCGCGGCTCGCCAAGATGAGCATGCAGGACTTTGCCCTGCTGGGCAACGTAGGCGTAAATCGGATCCCAGAGCGGATCGTCAGGCAGAGCGAAGCTCCCGTCGGGGCGCTTGATCACGAGACCAACATCCTTCCAGATCTTCACGCCGACAGCGCCACGCGCAAACGTCCGGCCCAGCCAGGCGATGACGTTCTTGGTGTAGTCCGCCGCATCGCGCTGCCGCAAGTCGAAGGTCGACTCGAAGGGGTAGAGCGCGGGATGCTGGCGATAGAGGTCGAACGCAATCTCGTGCATGCGCTCGAAGTGGTCGTCGGAGACATTGACGCAGACATTGACCGTCCGGAAATTGATGCGTCGGAACAGTGCGTGGAGGTCGGGATGGTCCTCGAAGACGTGCGAGTGGGCGTCGACCTTTAGGATCGCTTCATAGCGTGGAGCGGACTCGTCCGGCTCCGAAAGGGCGGCCAGCGCGGCCGCCGGGAACAGCGTAAGCGCAACCGTGACGAGGAACCGGCGAACGGTCGGGTTCATGTTCTCATGTGGTGGCATAGAATTATTGCGCTGGAAACTGCAAACAGCGGCATGTTGGCGTCTGTCGCGGGATCCCGTCGGAGCGCAAGCCTCCGTTCCGGAGCGGCCGGCACGAGCATCCGCGCGGTTGGGCCGGCCTGCCAGCGGTTGCCCAACGGGTGGCCCGTCTGCCCCATCATCGATGCGATCAAAAACTGCCGTTGACACCCGCCTGGAAGCGCACGCCGTGGTCGCGCTGATCGGTGATGCGCTCCGCATACTCGCCGGAATACTGCTTGTGCTTGGAATTGAAAATATTGGCGACGTCGGTGAACAAGGTGAGCCCCCGCGAGTAACGAAAGCCCATCTTGGCATCGATCATCGTCCGGGGCGTCCGATAGGAACGCGCCAGGGGGTCGATATTATAGGCCCGCAGGTAACTGCTGGTGTAATTTCCATTGATGCGCGCATAAAAGCGGCCCCGACTATAGGAAAGTCCCGCGCTCGCCACCCGGGGGGTGAAGTTCACCAAGGCACTGCTTGGAGCCTCGTTTACCCGGCCATAATTGCCCGTCGTCTCCAGCCAGGTATAGTTGCCAAAGACACCGAATCCGCTCCAGAAGCCGGGCAAGAACGAGAGCTGCTGAGAATAGTTCAGCTCCGCACCCCGGACCCGGCCAAAGCCGCCGTTGGCCTGAGTAGCCAGTTCCCAGCCGGCGTATTCGCCGTCGAACCCGTTGTCGTCACCGGTTGGAATCCTGACCACCGTGCTGAACAGGAAGTTCTTGATCTCCTTCAGGAACACGCCCGCGGAAATGATGCCGACCGGCTCGAAGTACTGCTCGATGCTGACATCAAAGTTGGCCGCGTCCTGCGGTTTCAACCCCGGATTATTCCGGGTGATTCGCTCGGCATCGTAATTGATTCTCGTGTCCGGGTAAATCGAACCGAAGCTCGGCCGGCCGAAGCTCTGCGCGTAGCTGGCCCGCATCAGCCAGTTTTTCCCCGCTTCGTATTTGAAATGAATTCCGGGCAGGACGTTGGTGTAATCTCGCTCCACGGACGTCCTTTTTCCCCACTGGGCTTGGGTGCGGGCCACCGGATCCGTCAGCGTCAGCCCCGCCCGCGGATCCTGCACGGCCGATTCTCCACTCGCATAGGTTCGCTCCACCCGCAGTCCTCCGAGCACGGACAACGCCCCCAGCGACATATTCCCCATCGCATAGCCGGCGAAAACCTGCTCCCGCGCATTCTTGTCGTTCGCCAGCGCATTCTGCAGTGATGTCGCCGCGTTGGCGGTGAAGAATTGGGGATTCGCTTCGCGGTACTGGTTGATCTTGGCCAGGTCCAGGTAGCCGGGCAGGAAACCGAAGGGGTGCCACTTGCCCGAGGGAATGCTGGTGGGCAGCGAAGTATCGATGAAATTGCTGAGGAATGCGCCCTGGGGCCCGGAGTAGACATACGTCTTGTTCGGGTTGCTCGTGTAGCGTTCCTCGCTCATGTACTTGAATCCCGTTTTGATATAAGCGGGAATCGGCTTGGCGAAACTGAGCTTCACGTTGAGTTGTCCCCCGAACAGGTCCGTGCCCTGATCCAGCCCCTGCGTCGTCAATCCACTCAGGACCCAGTTCGCCGGATCCCGGACGTTAACGCCTCCAGTCTGTGTCAGCTCACGGCGTCCGGCCGATCCGGTCTTGGTGCCGTCCAATCGCCAGGCCGTGTTGGCGACCGTGACGGTGTAGCCACGGACGGCGTTCGGATCTCTCACCATTCCGCTCTCCCAGGCGGGGCTCTCCTCGTAGATTCCGGCGTAGTCGATCTCGAGCTGGCCATAGCGATGGCGGCCACCAGGCTGGAAGGAATACCTTTTGGTCACCCGGTTGACCGGTGTCTTGGCAAACGAATAGGTCGAATTGACCAGCTCGGTCACCCGATCGGTATAACCCGGGAGGATCGAGGCCTCGACGCGGGCTCCCGCGGCATTAAAGCCACCCGGCCGGTAGCTGGGGTGGCCGAAGGGAAACTGCACCTGAGCCGGAATTGGCCGGCCGGATGCATCGAGGGTGGCGACCTGCGCCCGAAGGGCGGAAACATTCTGATTTCCACCTTCGAACTGGTTCTTGTTATCGTAGTAAGTATAGAAGCTATTGACGTAGAGCAGCGAGTTGTCGCTGACCTTGTAGTCCAGCCGCAGGTTGGCGCCCGACCGCATCCGATCCGTGGAATGGAAGTCGTACACTGCCAAACTCCGCATATACGCCGGGCTCTCCCGGGTCGGTTGCCACGAGGCCAGCAGATTGCCGCCGGCGGCGACCCAGTTGACCGTGTGACTGAGATTCAGGGCGACGCCAATGTTCCGATTTTTCCCGAAGACATTCGCATAGCCCAGCGCGATCGTGGGCCGGATCCGATTCGAGGTATAGGCGGTGGCGCGCACGTACTTCCCGACCGTCCGACCGCTGGCGCTGATCGCATAGGTTATCCGCCGCGGCTCGGCCCGATCAAATATGCTCGCCGGCCGCATATTGATATTTCCACCAATCGAATCGCCATCCATGTCCGGCGTCGGGGACTTGGTCACTTCCATGATCTCGATCGCCCCGAGCGGAATCTCGCTGATCCCGGTCTGTCGATTGGCTCCCTGGCCGCCACTTGCCAGTTTCATGCCATCGAAGGTCACGTTGTTCAGGTTCGCGTCGATGCCCCGTACCATCAGATAGCGGGCCTCGTTCTCGTCATTGATCGCGGAGATTCCCGGCAGCAGTTTGAGCACCTCGGCCGCGTTGCCGTCGGCGATGTTGCCAAACGCGTCGCCGGCCGTGACGTTCTTCACATTGGGGGCATTCCGCTGCTGCGTGATGGCGGCCGCCTGGCCCTCGCGAATGCTGGCCACCGTGAAGGCGTCCATCACATAGACATCCGAGATCAGGTCGAAGTCGTGGGTGACGACCCGCGCGGCGATCACGTCGACGACCACGCGCTGAAGATTGAGACCGGTATAGGAAACGGCCAGGGTGGCCGTGCCGGCAGGGACATCGACCAGGCGGAAGCGCCCGTCGCGGTCGGTGAGAACCGCCCGATTCGCTCCCACCAACTCGATCCGGGCCCCTTCCAGAAATAGCCCCAGGGCCTTGTTCGATACCCGGCCGCTGATTTCACCCGTGCCCGGTGCTTGCGCCAAAACGCAAAAGGGAGAGAGGAAGATTACGGCCGCTACCAGCCGGAGCAGGAGAGGGCAGGAACCGCGGAGTGGCGGCAAGACGGTCGGCATGAGGTTCATGGGTAATGTTGTTTCGATCCGGGCCAAAGTACCTCTCGCTCCGGCAATTTCACCTCCTTTTTGCGGATATTTTCGAAACGTGGTTTACTTCCCGGCTAAAACGGTTGGCGAAGGCCGCTCGACGCTTGCTCGGCGCCGCGGAGTTCCGGCCCAAAAGCGGCTGCGACGGGGCGCAGCCACCGCGACGATCCCCCGCTTATTGCGACGCGGTTCCTAACTCACCGACTGCGCCGCGTTCCAGTCCTGGAGCCGGTCAAGGCTGCGGATGAACGGCTTGAGACCGAACCACAGTACAATCGCCGACGCCACCTGGGCGGCGGCGGTCACGATGGCCAGGGAATAGCGCAGCATGTTGTCGTCCTGAAAGACATAATCGGTCACGACTGCGATCGCGGTCGCTCCGCAACCAAGGCCAACCAGAACGTTCACAAAAATGTAGAGCGCGGCCGCTTGCCCGCGCATCGGCGCGGGCATGATTTGCGTGATGGCCGCAGGCGCGCAGCCGAACGGTGCCGCCATGATGAAGATCAGCGGGACCAACAGGGCCAGCGCCAGCGTCGGACTGTCGATCAACGGAAATGCCAGACTGATGGGCGCCGCGAGAATCGGCGCCAACGACATGACCTGCAGGTTCGCCTCGCGCTGACCGCGCGACGCCAGGTAGTCCGCCAGGCGCCCCCCGGTGACGATGCCAAGCGTTCCGCAGATGGCGACGATGACGCCGAAACGGATGCCAATATCCCCCGCCGTCCAATGATGGGTCCGGACAAAGAACGTCGGGATCCACGCCTTGGAGCCGTAGGATGAAACGGCGAGCAACGAAATCCCCAGATTGTGACAGAGGAAGGTGACCTTGTTCGCCTTGATATAGGCGATGACCTCACGCAGCGGAATCTCGACATTCGTCAATGCCCCGCCCGCTCCCCGCACCTGCCGCATGCCGCGCCGGAGCGGCTCGCGCACGGTAAAAAGCAACAGCGAGAACACAACGCCGGGCAGCCCCACCACAAAGAAGATGATCTGCCAGGGCCGGGTGGCTCCGATGACCGGTAGAACCCACGATTCCTGGGCGGAAGCCAGCTTGATCACCATGCCGCCCAACAACAGGGCGAGACCGCCCCCGAGATAAATCCCGGTGCCGTAGACGCTGAGTGCGAACTGCGCCGGTTCATGGAGTCGGCCATGCGGCCGAGGGGGATGCCAAAGAAGGTGTAGAAGAAGGCAAATGCCGTGCCCATGAGCAGACTCATCTGCGTGTCATTGATGTTCAAATCGCGGCGAATCGGCGCGACCAGCAGGTTCAGAATCGTGCGGTCGATAAACGAGAAGATATAAACAAACGTCAGTACCCCGACCACGTACCAGGCGTAAGGTGCAGGCGGGTAGGGCGGCTCGCTGGGGGTGCGGACGGACTCAGACATCTCGGGGAGGTCGCTACAAGCGCGGCTGATCAACCTGTAGGCAAGAAGAAACCCCACGCGGGCGCATCCGATTGTTTGGACCGAAACCACTCTCAGGCCGACTCGCCCCGTTTGTTGTTCCCACTTCAGCCGGTTCCGGCATGTTCTCTTGCCGGCTGACGGCGGAACTACGAACACGACTGTCCAGTCAGTCGGATGCGCCCCTCCATGCTGGCTGCGATTCCACCTTCGGCAATATGATGCGTTTCAATATGGTCAAACCTCTCGCCGCCGTACACAGTCTGCACCCGTGAAAGAAACTGAATCACGCGAAAAGATTTTGGCGGAGCGAATCTGTCTGGTGATCGGAGGGGGTTCCATTGCCCCGGGTTGGGGTATCGGCCGGGCCATATCCGTCCTTTACGCCTGCGCCGGAGCCCGCGTCGCGGTCGCCGACCTCAACCTGGCGTCGGCCGGTGAAACGGTGGACATCATCCGGAGCGAAGGGGGCGTGGCGGAGGCATTCCAAGTCGATGTCCTCGACGATGCCTCCATTGCCCGGCTGGTGAGCGACGCGACCAGCCGGCTGGGCGCCATCGACGTGCTCCACAACAACGTCGCCCTGTCGAAGAGCGGCAACCCGCGCGATACCAGCGCGGCCGACTGGCGGCGCATCCAGGACGCCAATGTGACGTCCCTTCACGTTTCAACGCAGGCCGTCTTGCCGGGAATGATGGAGCGGCGCCGGGGTGTCATCCTGACGACCTCCTCGATTGCCGCCCACCGCCACCTCGGTTATTCCTCGCTCGCCTACGCGGCGACCAAGGCGGCGGCGATCGCCTTCACCCGCACTCTCGCGATTGACTATGCGGCCTTCGGGATTCGCGCCAATACCATCGTCGCGGGCCTGATCGATACACCCCGGATCGGCGTTGTCCTGCGCGGAGCCTACGCTGGATGCTCGCTGGAGGAGATGAAGGAGCGGCGCCACAAAGTCGTGCCCTTGGGTCGGATGGGGACCGCGTGGGATATCGCCGAAGCCGCGTTGTTCCTCGCGTCCGATCGGGCGAAATATATCACCGGCGCGGAACTCGTCGTTGACGGCGGACTGAGCGTGACGGTGCCTCACTGACACTCGTGGCCGCAGCCTGCGTCGAATCCATGCACTGGCGCCACACCGAATCAGGTGTAGGGCTTGACCTTGGTCCACGCCCAGAAGTTCGGCCTGATCGTCGTTCTCTTTTTTCGGCACCCACCAAGGCGCGGCCCGGCACGAAAGGAACCTGATCGCAAACATGACCGATCCGGAGCGATTTTGTTCTGGCGCAAGGGCGGGCCGCGGGTGCCGGTGAGATCGAGAAACAATTTATGTACAACCTAAATGGTAAAGTTGCCCTGGTCACGGGTGCCGGCGGTGAGCGTGGCATTGGCCGCGCCATCGCGATGCGCCTGGCGCAAGAGGGCGCCAACGTTGCCGTCAACGATATCCACGCCACCTCGGCGCCCGGAAGCAAATGGGGCGGAATGGCACAGGTGGTCGGTGAAATTGAGGCCTTTGGCCGGCGGTCGACCGGCATCGTCGCCGATATCGGCGATGCGTCACAGGTTCAGGCCATGGTGGACCGGGTGATCGCGACGTTCGGCCGGATCGACATCCTGATCAACAATGCCGGCGCGCGGGCGGGCCGGGATCGTGTGCCGGTGGTGGAACTGGAGGAGGCCGACTGGGACCGCGTCCAGCGCACCAACAGCAAGGGCACCTTCCTCTGCAGCCGGGCGGTGGCCCGCGCCATGCTCGCCGGACCAGGCTCCTCCCGCGGGAGTAGGATCATCAATATCGCCTCGACCGCCGGCAAGAAGGGCTCCGCCCGCTATGCCGCCTACTGCGCGTCGAAATTCGCCGTCGTCGGTTTCACGCAAAGCCTGGCGCACGAACTGGCGCCGCACGGTATCACGGTGAACGCCATCTGTCCGAGCCTCGTCGTCACGGAGCGTATCGACGACATCGCCACCGCCCTGGCCCCGGCGAACCTCTCGCCGGACGAACAGCGGGCGGCCATGATGGCAAACGCCGCGGCGCTCTCCCCGCTGGGACGCATGGCGGAGATTGGCGACGTCGCCGCCCTGGCGGCGTTCCTGGCCTCCGCAGAATCCGATTATCTCACCGGCCTGGCCATCAGCGTCGCCGGCGGGAGCCAGATGCATTGATGATCAGGCCGGACCGGCTTCCTCAGCC
The DNA here is from genome assembly GCA_016209255.1 of Verrucomicrobiota bacterium. Taxonomy (GTDB): domain Bacteria; phylum Verrucomicrobiota; class Verrucomicrobiia; order Opitutales; family Opitutaceae; genus ER46. The sequence continues at coordinate 802 of JACQWL010000016.1, read as the reverse complement.
GTATCCATGCAGTCGGCCTCCACTTTCGGAGTAAACAGACGGAGACCAATAGGTGGGCCGGCGACCTCCGGGCGCCGGTTGCCCGTATCCACTGGAGAAACGCGCCCGGATGCGCCGGAGGCGCACAGGGGCTTGCTCGCCTGCGGCGAGTCGCGTTGCCACTTCGAGCCAATTGAATCGTTACGGCTCAAGGAGGATTTGCTGATCGCTCAAATCCTTGCCTCCGACCGTGTGGGCAACGGTGGCCCCGCGATACTCCACGATCTCCAGCGACTCCAACGTGTTGACGATCATATATTGCGTCGGCATGTCCTCCCACCGCGCACGGTGAAAGCTCAGTTTTCCGTCGCCGCGCCCCACCGCCTTGACAACCCGGTTGGGAACCGCGATCGGCGTCACGACCGCGTACTGCACATCCGCGCGCCCCGGTTCTCCGGTGCGCGGCATGTACTTGTAGTGCAGGGTGCCGGCACTATTCCCCGTGCCGGCATTGACGGCATTCTGCCCTTCGCTCAGCGGCTGGAGTTCACCAACTGAAAGCTCCATGAACGTGAAGCCGCCCCAGCTGGCGGTGCAGTGCGTCTGGCCGTTGCGCAGCACGGGCTCGGGCAAATCCGCGTAAATTTTCGAAAAACCCAGCGCCTCGCGCCCGGTGATGATGGGGTCGGTCAGGTTTTCCCAGGGAACCGTGAGGAAACTGCCGGCAATCGGGCCGGCCTTGCCGGCAGTCGGCCCGTCGCGCAGCGGCTGGCGGTCACCACCTGCCCGCTCCATGACCGTGACGCCGCCCCCGCTGGCGGTG
>JACQWL010000246.1 GCA_016209255.1 Verrucomicrobiota bacterium | reverse complement strand
CCCGTGTGTTCTACAAGCCCGTGGCCCGGCAAACCGCCCAGGACCACGCGGGGATGCAGCTGCACCTGCAGCCGGCGGTGGATCGCTTCAAGGCGATGGAGGACGAGGCGAAACGCAGTGAGTTCCGCGAGAAGTTGAACGGATACGTCAACATCTACTCCTTCATGAGTCAGATCATCCCGTACGGCGATCCTGGCTTGGAGATGCTCTACAGCTACGGACGATTCCTTCTGCCGCATCTTCAGCTCGATCGCGACACCGAGCGGGTGAAGCTCGGCGACGAGGTCGGGCTGCAATATTACCGACTACAGCGGATCTTCTCGGGCGATATCCCCCTGCAGGAGGGCGAGCCCGAGGGGGTGAAGAGCCCCACCGATGTTGGCACCGGCAAAGCGAAGGAAGAAAAAGCGCCGTTATCCGAGATCATCAAGGTGCTCAATGAGCGCTTCGGCACGAATTTCACGGATGAAGATCGCTTCTTCTTTGAACAGATCAGGGAGAAGGCCACGGCCAACGAGCAAGTCGTCAAGCTCCGGCGCGCGAATCCGTTCGACAAATTTCAGCTCGGCCTGCGTCAGCTCATTGAAGACCTGATGGTCCAACGCATGACCGACAACGACAAGATCGTGACCCGCTACATGGACGACAAGGAGTTCGGCAGCGCGGCTTTCGCCGCCCTTTCAAAGGCGATCGACGAATCGATTCCGCCGGGTGAAGCGTCCGGCGAACAATGATTTTGAGAGGGGCTGAGGAGGACCCTTCCAGTGGCGGGCTGTGGAACCAGGGCGCGACCTACGAAAACACCGCGGCGCGTTCCGCTGCGTTGAGTTCCCGCCACGTTCCCGGCGCAAGCTCGCCGAGGGCCAGATCGCCGATGCGCACGCGGATCAGGCGCAGAGTGGGATGCCCGAGGGCGGCGGTCATCCGGCGGACCTGGCGGTTCTTGCCCTCGGTGAGTTCCAGCGCGAGCCAGCGTGCGCCAGCGGGATCCGGGCTCGGGCGTGAACTGCGAGAGGACACCATAGGGTTGGTGAAACGCGAGAAGCACGACGGGAGATGAAGAAACAAGAACCAGCGGGCTTGTCACGTCCTGCCCGGATCGTCTTGCTGCTTTTCATCATGCGCGCGCTACAATTCCTGGCCGTCAATCAACTCGGGGTCGTCGAGGTGCCGGATCCGCAGCCGGCGGCGGGCGAGGTCGTCGTGGCGTTGCGCGCGGCGGCGCTCAATCACCGCGACGTCTGGATCAAGTCGGGCCAGTATGCCGGGCTGAAGTGGCCCTGCATTCCGGGATCGGACGGCGCGGGCGTGGTCGTCGCGGTCGGCGAAGGCTCGGACGACGCCTGGCAGGGTCACGACGTGATCATCAACCCGAGTTTCCACTGGGGCGGCAGCGAGCGGGCAGCGGGCCCCCATTTTTCGATTCTCGGGCTCCCGCGCGATGGCACCCTCGCGGAGAGAGTTGCGGTGCCGGTCACGCAGCTCGCCTCGAAACCCGCGCACCTGACCTGGGAGGAAGCCGCGGCGCTGCCGCTCGCCGGGCTGACCGCCTATCGCGCGGTTTTTTCGCGGGCGAGAGTACAGGCGGGCGAACGCGTGCTCATCAACGGTGTCGGGGGCGGGGTGGCCGTATTCGCGCTGCAGTTCGCGCTGGCGGCGAAGGCGGAAGCCTGGGTGACGTCGAGTTCGGACGCGAAAATCGCGCGCGCCGTGGAGTTGGGGGCGAAGGGCGGCTTCAACTACAAGACCGAGGACTGGGCGAAGGCGGCGGCGAAGGATCATGGCTTTTTCGACGTGATCGTCGACAGCGCCGGCGGCGAAGGATTTGAGCACTTGATCGACCTCGCCACGCCGGGCGGACGGATTATTTTCTTCGGCGCGACCCGGGGGAATCCCCCGGTGCTGCCGATGCGCAAGGTTTTCTGGCGGCAAATCTCGCTGCTCGGAACGACCATGGGTTCGCCGGCGGACTGGGCGGCGATGGTCGCGTTCGTCGTGCGGCACAATCTGCGTCCGGTCGTGAGCGGGGTCTTTCCGCTCGAGCATGGGGCGGACGCGTTTGCGCTGATGGAGCGCGGCGAGCAGTTCGGAAAAATCGCGGTGCGGATCTGAGGAGCTTTCTTCCGATTCGGGCTTGGCGTCGGCGGGCGCGGCTGGGAGAACAGCACTTCACCCGATGAACGACTCCTCCCAGTTTTTTGCGTGCATCATGGCCGGTGGCAGCGGCGAACGGTTTTGGCCGATGAGCCGGGCGCGGGTGCCGAAGCATCTTTTGAAGCTGTTCTCTGGGCGCACGCTGCTCGAAGAGACGGTCCGGCGAATCGGAACGGCGGTGCCGCGCGAGAACATTTTCGTGCTGACCAACGAGGCGCAGTTGCCCGGCACACGCAGTGCCTTGCAGGGGCTCGTGCCGGATGAGCAGGTCGTTGCGGAGCCCGCGAAGCGCGACACGGCGCCGGCGGCGGCGCTGGCCACGGCACTGGTGCGGGCGCGGGCGGGAGATTCGGCGACCCTCGCGCTGCTGCCGGCGGACGCGTTTATCGCGAATGGCCAGATGTTCGAGGCGCAGCTTGGGATCGCCCTGCGGGAAGCGGCCAATGGAGATTTCCTCCTCACCTTTGGGGTCAAGCCGGCATTTCCGTCCACGGCGTTTGGCTACCTCGAACTCGAGCCGGCGGGTGGACGGAAACTCGGACCCTTCACGATCAGAAAGGCGCGACGGTTCGTGGAAAAACCGGATCGGACCACGGCTGGGCAATACGTCGCGGGCGAAAACCACGTTTGGAACGCCGGAATGTTCGTCTGGCGTGTCGCCGCGTTCCTGGCCGAGGCCGCCGTCAACGCCCCGGAGCTGGCGACGTTCATCCGGGAATTTCCGCCGGGCGACTTCGGCGGTTACGTCGCGCAGCGGTTTCCCGCGCTGCCCAAGATTTCCGTCGATTACGCGATCATGGAGAAGGCGCGCTCGGTCGAGACGCTGCTCGCGGAATTCGACTGGGACGATGTCGGGTTGTGGACGGCGCTGTCGAAACATCTGCCGGCCGATGCCGCCGGCAACGCGGTGCGGGGGGCGGTCGTGGCGACGGGCGCGGCGAACAACATCGCGGTGAGCAACGGCCGGGTGATTGCGCTGTGCGGCGTGAAGGATCTCGTGGTGGTCGAGACGGCGGATGCGATTCTCGTCTGCCACCGGGAGGCGGTGCAGGACATAAAGAAGCTGATGGCGCTGCTGCCGAAAGAGGTGTTGTAGGGCGCAGGGCGCTGCCCGGCTGCGCCCTCTGCAGGTAAAGGTTCGCGGGTAGGGGCGTTGCTTGCCGACGCCCGCCGTGCGAGGTGCCCGAGGGCACGTCGCGATCAGGTAGGCCGCGAGCTCGCTCGCGCCCAACCAGCGTCCGCCAGCGGGCTGCCCACCGCGGCACCATTCGGTTTTCAAATCCACGAGATCGGTTCGCGGCCGACTGCATCGATCCGGCTCAAGCCGTGCGCTCGGGCGACAGCGTGGCACCGGCGACGCCGAGAAAGGCGGCGAGCGCGGGTTCGGGCGCGGGGGATCTCCGCCAGCCGAGGACGAGCCGGCTTTCGGGCGCCGGACCCCGCAGCGGACGAAAAGTGACCTCCGGCGGGAGATGCTGCGCCTCGGATGGCGTCATAAACGTCGCGCCGAGCCCCGCGCGGACCAGCCCGATGCCATTCGCCCGCGGCCACACTTCCTCGGCGATCCGGGGCGTAACGTCGGCGCTCGCGAAGGCCGCGAGGATGCGATCGTAAAACCCGGGATTGTGAGCTCGGGGAAAAAGGACAAACGGTGTTGCCACCAGATCGCGCAGCCGCAAGGCACGGCGACGGGCGAGCGGGTGGGCGGCGGGAAGCAGCACGCCGTTGCGCTCGCGCAGGAGCAGACGCGTGTGGAGTCCGGGCGTCGGCGCATCGGGATGAAAAAACCCGCAGGCCAGATCGCCCGATTGCAGCGCGGCGAGTTGGGCGGAGGTGGGCGACTCGGTCAGCTCGAGCCGGATCCCGGGATGCTGCCGGTGAAACTTGCGGAGAATCCGCGGCAGGACGGTGGCCATCGCCAGCCCGGTGAACGCGACGCGGACCTGGCCAACTTGTCCGCCGGCAAGGGCCTGCACGTCCCGTGGAATCGCGGCGAGGCTGCGCAGGACAGGTTCGGTGCGCTCGAGCAGGAGCCGGCCGGCCGGGGTGATTTCCACGCCGCGCCGCGTGCGGTTGAGGAGATCGGAATCGAGCGCGACCTCGAGCTGGGCGATGGTACGGCTGAGCGCCGGCTGCGCGATCGCGAGCGTTTCGGCCGCTTTGCGAAAATGCAGCTGGCGGGCCACCTCGCGAAAGTAAACGAGGTGGCGCAGCTCAAAGGGGAACTGATACTCGCGCGGCATCACAGACCGCTAAATAAGTATTTCCCGGGCATGGCAAGGTTTGGTAAGGTGACGGTGAAAGTGAAAGTGAAAGGGAAAGGGAAAGGGAGGGTGAACGTGGCGACAGGCTGCCGCGCTCAGATTCATTGCCCGCGCACCTTAACCCCCACTCTCACTCTCACTCTCACTCTCACTCTCACTCTCACTCGCACGTTCACCCTCACTTTCACCCTCACTCCTGCTCATGCCAAAATCCCAT
>JACQWL010000235.1 GCA_016209255.1 Verrucomicrobiota bacterium | reverse complement strand
GGCCATCATCCGCGATCCCGTGGCCTTCCTGATGGACGAGCCACTCAGCAACCTCGACGCGCTCCTCCGCGTCCAGATGCGGACCGAGTTGCTGAAGCTCCACCGCCGAGTGGGGAAGACGACCGTCTATGTCACCCACGACCAGATCGAGGCGATGACCATGGGCGACCGCATCTGCGTAATGAAGGACGGCAACGTCATGCAGGTTGACGAACCTCTCCGCCTCTACAACCACCCGCAAAACATGTTTGTCGCGGCCTTCATCGGCAGCCCGGCGATGAATTTCTTCAATGGCGCACTTCGTCGCGCCGGCAACCATCTCTCCTTCGTGGAGACCAACGCCAAGGCCGCGCCGATCACCTTTCAGCTCAGCGAATCGCTTGCCGCCAAGGCCGCCGGCTATGTCGACAAGCCCATCGTGCTTGGCATCCGCCCGGAGGATGTACAGGACTCCCGCACTGTCTCCGCCCCCAATCCGGCTCACACCATCGACGTCACCGTCGAGGTCTCCGAGCCCATGGGATCGGAAACGTATCTCTATCTCGACACCGGCGCGCACTCCTTCATCGCCCGGGTGCGGGCTTCGGACCGCTTTGAGGCTGGCCTGAAGATCAAGGTTACGGTCCTCATCGACAATGCCCATCTCTTCGATGCGACGACAACACAAGTGCTCCGGTAAATTTTTGACCATGCAGCCTGGGATGCGTACCTTCAGCCGCAGGCGCCAGCCCGCTCGCGTTGCAGTTTCGAATTCTACAATTCAATGGCTGAACATTCTATATTAATCATCGGCTGCGGCAGCATCGGCGAACGGCATTTGCGCTGCTTCCAGCGCACCGGGCGGACGGCGGTAACCGCCTGCGACGCCAACCCGGCTTTGCTGCAAAGAGTGGCCCAAACTTACCAGGTGCCGGCGTTCGGCGATTGGGAAATGGCGCTGGCGCAGGGGAGCTTTGATGCGGTCGTAGTCTGCACTCCCGCGCATCTGCACGTGGCGATGGCGGTGCGGGTCCTGCAGCGGGGCGGCCACGTCCTGATCGAGAAGCCGCTTGCACAGTCGCTCTCCGGGGTCGACGACTTGCTCCGGGCGCGCGATCACGCCGGCCGGCAGGCGGCGGTCGCATACGTCCTGCATGTCTACCCGCTGCTGATCCAAGCTCGCGACTTCCTGCAAGGCGGCGAATTCGGCGCGATCCGGCACGTGACCTCGACGAGCGGCCAGCATTTTCCGGGCGGGCGCCCCGCCCATACCGCGCACTACTCCCAGACGTACTATCGCGACCGCAAGACGGGCGGCGGCGCCATTCAGGACGCGCTCACGCACACTGCCAACTGGGTGGAAAGGGTGATCGGGCCCGCCGACAGCATTCTTTGTGATTGCAGTCACCAAGTGTTGCCCGGCGTCACGGTGGAGGATACGGTCAATCTCAGCGCCCGCCATGGCGACATACTTGCGAATTACACCCTCAATCAATTTCAGGCCCCCAACGAGAGCACGCTGCAGTTCAACACCGCCATCGGCAGCGTGAAAATCGAAGTTCATAACCGCCGCTGGGGCACCTTCCGCCTCGGCGACTCGGCCTGGAACTGGCGCGAGGTTCCGCCCGCGGACCGCGATGCGCCCTTTATCGCGCAGGCCAATTGCTTTCTTGATCAGATCGAAGGCAGATCAGCGCAGCTTTGCACGCTGGAAGCCGCGCTGCAGACCCTGCGTTTCAACCTTGCCGCCCTCGCCTCGGCGGACACCGGGGTTCGGGTGTTCTGCGCCAGCATCAAAGCCTGAACCGTCGGTTTCCTGGCCGAGAAACACTTCTGCGAGCCATTGAAAATCATTTCTCTTCCCGTGAAAACATCCTCCGTTGGTGCTTCCAACCGTTCTCGCCAGCGCCGTCGACCCGCGACCGACGGAGTCAAGTCCCGGTCGCGCCAACCGAGTTTCCCGGCGGCTGCCCTGCCGGCATCGCCGGGCGACGCCATCGCCATTGATGCCAATCGCGCGCGGTTGAACCGGTACCGTTTCGTTGCGCAAGAGGGCATGCGCCTCCTTGCGGGCTGGCTGCCGAAGGCGGCGACATGCGAGCTCAAATGCGAGATGGGCCGCTCGATTTGGGAAAGCGCCCTGCATGTGAACGCCCTCTATCTGCGCTTGCGCGAAATCCAGTCGCCCGCCTTCCAGAATCCATCCGACCCTGCGCTGGTGGCGCTGATGAGCGAAATGCTGCACGCGCCTGACGAATTCGCGCTGGCCCTGGCTTTTTACCGCGTGCTCATGCCGAGCCTGATCGAGGCCCTGGAAACTCATGAGAAGGCTACGTTTCCGAACAGCGATTTGCCGAGTGTCCACGCCATCAAGCACGCTCTCCTCGATCTGCGTTCACAGCTGGCGCGCGTGGAGCCGCTGGTAACCCAGGCGGAAACGGCCGGCCGGATCGCGGCCGGGGCGCGCGCCTGGGAGCGTTATGCCCGGCAGTTGCTCGCCGCCGCAGGGGGCGTGAGCGGGCTGAACGCGCGGCCGGATCGCCGGCCGGCTCCGCCATCTTGTCGGACGGAATTTTGCGCGCCGCGCGAGGCGGCTCGCGACGCACGGTTCACCCAGCGCGGTGCGGATATCGCGCAGATGCCCCCCGAGGAGGAATACGCGCAGCACACGGCCGAGGAATTCGAGCGCTACTCGACCGAGATGCTGGCAGCGGAGACGGTTGCGCTGGTGTTGTTCTCGCTGAGTGACATGCCGTGGGAGTTTCAATTCGACACTGCGCGCCATCTTTACGATGAGGTGCGTCATTGCCTGATGGGTTACGAGTGGATGCACCGGCACGGCATGGACCCGTTTCAGTCGCCCCAGTATCTGCAAATCTTCCAATGGCGCAGCCAGTTTCCGCCCGTGATGCAGTATTGCATGCTCACCATGGGCAACGAGGTCCATGCGTTTCCGTACCGCCACCGCCGGGTCGAGGCGCACAGAAAATCTGGCGACGAACTGAGCGAGCAGTTCGTTCGTTATGACATCGCCGACGAGACGCAACACGTGCGCTTCGGCAAACGCTGGCTGCCCGAACTGCTCAAGCACGTCGGCGAAACGCGTTCGGTCGAGCGCTACACGGAGGACGTGCTGAAGGTCTGGGAAAGCCAGTACAAGACGGGCAAGCTGACGATTAACGTCGAATAACACGCGCCGCCGGACACGCGGCAGAAAACAAACCCATGGCTTTGATCAAAAACCCAAACGAGATACGTCTCGCGATGCTGGGCTGCTCCGCTGGAAACGGGCATCCCTACTCCTGGAGCGCCATGTTCAACGGTTACGACCGTGAAAGCATGACGAAGGAATGCCCCTACGCGGGCATTCCCGCATATCTCAACAAAGAGCCGTCCGACACGCTGACGATTCCGGGGGCGAAGGTGACCCACATCTGCTGCACGGGCGACGGTGGTTTCACGGCCGAGCAGGTGGCGAAATGCTCCCGCATTCCCAATGTGGTCGAAAAACCCACTGACGTAATCGGCCAGGTCGACGCGGTCATCATCGCGACCGACATTGGCAACGAGCATGTGATGCGCGCCCGGCCGTTCGTCGAAGCCGGATTGCCGGTTTTCGTCGACAAGCCGCTCGCCGACAACGCGCCCGACTTGCGGGTGTTTTCCGATTGGGTGGCCGCGGGCAAACCGATCATGTCGTCGAGTGCCATGCGCTACGCCAAGGAGTTCCTGCCTTACCGGCTCTCGACCCGCGAGCTGGGGGAGCTGCGTTTTGTCAGCATCACCACGCCGAAAAGCTGGGAAACCTACGGCATCCACGCGTTGGAAAGTATTTATCCCATCCTCGGGCCAGGTTTTCTGACCGCGCGCAACACCGGCACGGCGGAGCGCAATATCGTGCATCTCAAGCACCGGTGCGGCGCCGACGCGGTCGTGGTGGCCACGGGCGACATGTACGGCAGTTTTGGCTGCCTGCAGCTTTGCGGCACCGCCGGC
>JACQWL010000233.1 GCA_016209255.1 Verrucomicrobiota bacterium | reverse complement strand
TGAGCCGGTCAGGGTGCGACTTGGCGGCCGCGAGCGCCGCTTCGTTCGTGTGCACCGAGGGGGCCGCTTCGGGCGAGATCAGCGGTTGGACCACTGCACGCTCGACATCGTGCTCATCCATCCAGCCCAGCAGCCCATCTACGGTGACGGTCTGGCCGTGGTAGAACGCGCCGAGGTGCGTGTGGATATCGATATATTTGTATTTTGGGCGGGCCGGCGGGATTGCCGCCGCGAGGCGCTTGAACGCCAAGGGCGCCAATGCGGCAGCCGCCAGAAACCGGCGGCGGGAAAGTTTAATGGCGGCCATGGTTTTTACCTTCGCTCAAACAAATACTCCACCAGGTCGCTGAGTTGCTGCGGAGTAAGCATTTTCTCCAGGCCCTCCGGCATCAGCGAGGTCTCCAATGCGGCGAGACTTTTGATGTCGCCGCGGACGATGCGGACTTCGGCGAGTTGCGGGGTGCGCAGGTAGATGGCATCGGCGGTTTCGCGGGCGATCATGCCAACGACGGTCGCACCGCTCTTGTCCGCGATCACAAACAGCCGGAAGTCATCCGCGATGCTCGCGCTGGGAAAAACGATCGCCTCGAGCAACGCGCGCGGGGTGCGAAAGCGGCCGACCTGCGAGAGATCCGGCCCGAGCTTGCCGCCCTTGCCTTGAATGCCATGGCAGGCGTAACAACCCGCTTCATTCGAATAGTAAACTCTTTCCCCGCGCTGCGAATCACCCGGACTCAACTCCATGCGCGCGCCCAGTTCAGCGAGGTATTTTTCCTGCTGCGCCAGCGCGCTGGCGCGCTGTTCGAACAATGGCTGGGCCGCGGCGGAAACTTCCGGCGAAAAGCGGTCGACCAGCGCCGCAAGATCGTTGCCGGTCAGAGCGCGGGCGCCAGCCGATTGCTTTAACGCCGCTACGAGCGCCAAGCCGGCTTCGGTGTCCTGGGTGGTGAGAAACGCGGGCGTTAGCAACGGCGCCACCAAAGGGCCGGCCTGCGCCACGTGCCTGGCCAGCTTGAGCAATTGCTCATGATTGAGCTGCGCTGCGCCGAGCGCGGTCGCGGCCGTCACTTGGAGCAGGGGCTCGATGTCGCCGGCGAGTTGCGCCGTCAACAGCTTGAACACCGGCACGCTCAAGGTCGCTCGCGGCGCGAAGCAGGCCAGGGCGCTTACGCGAAGGTCTGCCGGCAGCTCGGCGCGATCGGCAATGGCGGCGAGCGGTTGGTCGAACCTGGCGAGCTTGCGTGAGCGAATGACGTGGAGGGCGTCGCGGACCACGGCAGGCGCATTCTCCGGCGCCACGGCGTTACGCAAGGTTTGGTCGAGCGCACTGAACCACGCGGCTGGCAGCTGTTCGAGCCGGCAGCGCGCCATCACCCCGAAGAGCAGCCGCCGGTTGTTCTCCGAGGTGGCTGGGTCCTCGAGGGCACGGGAGACCAGTTGCTGGACTTTTTCCTGATCGCAAAAGGCGAGCAGCGTGCCGGCGAGCGCCTGCTGCTGTTTGAGGTCCAGTTCCGCGCTGCGCAGCCATTGCGCGGCCAGCAAAACGATTTCGTCGGACCAACCGGGCCGGCGGCTGATCACCTCGAGCGCTGTCTGTTGCAGATCGCCGTCATCGGTATCGAGCAGCGGCGCAACCTGCTGCCGGGTCAATTTCGTGTTGCCCAAATACTCGAAGGTTTTGCCGCGAAATGGATTGTCTTTGGCCGCCGCTTCCCCGGCCGGAACCGACATGGGTTTCTGCGTGCCGTGCATCTGGTCGAGCGCGATCAGACCCGCGCGGCGGAGGTGCGGCCGGGAATCGCCCAACGCCACCAGCGTCGCCTGAAAATCGCCGACGTTAATCAGCGCATAGATCAGCGCGTGCTCGAGATAGCGATCCCTGACGCCAGCGCCCAAGCTGGCCAGCAGCGCGGGCACCGCTTCGTGCCGACCCAAGCGGCCAAGGGCCTCGGCCGCTTTCAGTCGCAGCGGCGGTTCGTCGTCCACCACCATGCGCGTCAGCGCGGAGAGCGCGTCCGCATCCCGCTCCACGCTCACGCAATGGACCGCGACCTGGCGGAGCGTCGCATCCGCATCGGCCAAGGCCTCGCGCACCGCGGCGCGGGCCATCGGGGTGTTGATGCGGGAGAGAATCCAGAGCGCTTCGCGACGCTGCGGGGCCGGCCGCGCTGGACCCGGAGTGCGCTTGCCGTCGCGCCGCACCTCGGCGGCCAGCGCCTCCACCGCCGGGGCGCCGAGCTTCACCAGCCGCTCCACCACTTCCTCGCGCACTTTCACGCGCGGCTCGTTGAGCAACTCCACCAGCCGCGTGGGCGGCATCGCATCCAGCTTCAACGATTTTCCCCACGGATCCTGCATCGGCGGCGCGTCGGCGCGGCGGACGCGGTAGATCGTCCCTGTCACGGTGGGCTGGGCGATCTTGATGCCCGGGCAGCCATAACTGAACCAGGCGCCCATATCCACGACCAGCAGGCTTCCATCAGCGTCTTCGAGCACATCGGTCAGGTGAAAATTATCATCCGACGAGACGAAGAAATCCTTGTTCACCGATCGGAAGGTGGTCCCCTCGCGGGTCAGCACGTGCTGCTGGACGAGGTGGAGGTTGAACTGGGTGCTCAAGACCGTGCCTTGGTACTCCGGGCCGAAATACCCGGAACGAAGGTGGAGCAACCCGCACAACCCGGCGGGCAGTGCGGGGCTGAAGGTGACGATCGGCGGCAACGGCGGACCAGTGCGCGGGAATTCTTTCACCGTCGGGTTGTCGTCGCGCGGGTAAACGCCGCCTTCTATATAGTGCAGCAACATGTCCCCGGGCCCGCCCTGATCCATCGTGCCGATCAAATCGCCGGTCTCGGTAAAAATCAGCTCGACCGGGTTGTCAAAGGCGCCTCCGGCCACGCGCTCAATGCCACTCCCATCTACCCGGCACCGAAAGACGCGGGCGGCCAAGCCTTCAAGCAGCGCCCCTTCGCGTGTTTGGATTCGGTAACCGTGCCGCCCGTCGGTCCAGTACAGCCAACCGTCCGGGCTGGCGAATGGCCCGTGAATGTCACAGCCGTTGCCCGTGAAGCCGAATTTGCCGATTAATTCAGTCCGTTTATCCGCCACACCGTCGCCATCCGTGTCCTCCAGCCGCCAGATGCTCGGATGCGAGGCGACATAAAGTGCTCCATTGCGCCACAACACACCTTGCGGAAAGACCAACTGGTCGGCGAAAACCTTGCTCGAATCGAATCTCCCATCGCCGTCGGTGTCTTCGAGCAACACGATTTTGCCGAGTTTGAGCGGCAAGAGTTGCGGACCGGGCAGATTGGTGCCGGTCCCTTCGGCAACGAACAAGCGCCCGCGATCGTCAAAACAGGCAAAGAGTGGATACTTCACCAGCGGCTCGCGGGCGACTTCCTCGACGATCATGCCCGCCGGAACGCGGATGGAAGCGACTCCACGCGGACGCGCCGCAGTTTTCAGATCGGCTGCGGAAACGCCGGCCGCCGCCGCCAGCATTGCAGCCAGTCCCACGCAGGCACGCGCGGGCCAGGTAACATTGATAGGCATCGGGCCCAAATATTGGTTGGACCGTGCGGTTGTCCAGATCTCGATCGTTTCACTTTGCGCTTTCACTGCTCTGCTTCCCGGCAATGGAAAGACCCCAGTTTCCGCTTTCGGGAGTGAAGCTCGGAAATCACTGTCAGCACTGTGACCTCGATCCGTTCGCCTGCCGCAAGGACGGCGCAGGTGGCAGTAGCGAACGCGAACAATGGCGAAAATACGCATTGGCGCAGCGGCCAACACCTGATCACATCGCCCGTATCCTGTGAAAACTCATCGCATTGCCCTGTACCCCGGAGATGGCATCGGCCCTGAAGTGGTGGATGCCACGGTCGCCGCGCTCGATGCCGTCGAGCGTCAGGGCGGCGGATTTCACCTCGCTTACGAGCGGTTCGACTGGGGCATGACCCATTACGACCGCCATGGCCGGGTGGCGCCGGAAGATTTCCTGGCCACGCTGCGTCCCTTCGACGCGATTTTTCTCGGGGCGGTCGGCTGGCCGGCGCGGTTGCCGGATCACGTCACGCTCACGCCGCTGATCCGGCTGCGGCAGGCGTTCGATCTTTATGCGTGCGTGCGGCCGGCGCGGACGTTTCCCGGCGTGCGCGGGCCGTTGCGCAGCGAGCAGCCGATCGATCTCGTGGTCGTGCGGGAAAATTCGGAGGGCGAGTACGTCGACAACGGCGGCGTGCTGGCGGCCGGCACCCCGGACGAGGTCGCGGTCCAGACCGCGGTGCACACCCGGCGCGGCATCGAGCGGATCCTGCGCTTCTCGTTCGAGCTGGCGCGAACGCGGCGGCGCAAACTGACGATGATCACAAAGTCCAACGCCCAGCGCTACGCCTACGTGCTGTGGGACCGGGTGTTGGTGGAGCTGGCGCCCCAGTTCGGCGATGTGGCGGTCGACAAGCTGCACATCGATGCCGCCACGCTGGAGCTGGTGCGGCGTCCGCACACGTTCGATGTCGTCGTCGGTTCGAATCTTTTCGGCGACATTCTCAGCGATCTCACCGGGGGCATCACGGGCAGCCTGGGCCTGAACCCCTCGGCCAATCTCAATCCCGAGCGGCGCTTCCCCTCGCTCTTCGAACCCGTGCATGGCTCGGCCCCGGACATCGCCGGCAAGGGCATTGCCAATCCGACCGGGGCGATCCTCAGCGCGGCCATGATGCTGGACTGGCTCGGCGAAAAAGCCGCGGCCACCCGTGTGCGGGCAGCGGTGGAACGGGCGCTGGCGGGGTGCAACCTGACGCCCGACATTGGAGGCGGACTCACGACCGCGCAGATCACCGCCGCGATTGTGGGGCAACTCCAGGCATGAAACGCATGGCCGGCGATGATCGGGGCGACGCCGCGGGCGGTGCGCCGGCCGCAGCGGAGCGAAAACCGGCGCGAGCGGCGGCGGCGGTTGTCTGGCGCGCCGCCCTTCCCGTGCTCGTCGGCGCCGGCATCGCCTTGCTGCCAGTGCCGAACGGGCTCGCCGCCAACGCCTGGCTCTATTTCGCCGTGTTTGCGGCGGTCATTCTCGCATTGATCACCGAGCCGATCCCCGCGGCGGGGGTCGGGTTGATCGGCGTGACGTTCATCGCGGTGACAGGACTCGCGTTCACGCCGGCGCAGCTCGCCGAGCCCGCCTTCAAGGCGCCGGCGGAGGCGATCAAATGGGCGCTCGCCGGATTCGGCAACAGCACCGTCTGGCTGATCTTCGGCGCGTTCGTTTTCGCGATGGGCTACGAAAAAACCGGTCTCGGCCGGCGGATTGCACTCGGGCTCGTGCGGCGGCTCGGCGGGCGGACGATCGGGCTCGGCTATGCGATCGCATTGGCGGATGTCGTGCTGGCCCCCTTCACCCCGTCCAACACGGCACGCAGCGCGGGCACGATTTTCCCGGTGATTCGCAGCATCCCCGAGCTCTACGGATCGCATCCGGGCGCGTCGGCCCGCCGGATCGGCTCGTACCTGATGTGGGTCGCCTTCGCGACCACGTGTGTGACGAGCTCGATGTTTGTGACCGCGCTGGCGCCCAATCTGCTGGCCCTCGAGTTAGTCAGGAAAATCACCGGGGTTGAAATCACCTGGATGCAGTGGTTCGTGGGCTTTCTTCCGGTGGGCGGGCTGCTGGTGCTGATCCTGCCGTGGCTCATTTATAAGCTCTATCCGCCGGAGATTCGCATGAGCGCCGAGGTGCCGAAATGGGCGGCGCAGGAACTGGCCAAAATGGGCGGCGTGACCGCGCGCGAACTGATCATGGCGTCGCTCGTGGCGATGGCGCTCGGTCTGTGGGTTTTTGGCGGCCGCACCATCGATCCGACCCTCGTGGCGCTCGTGGCGATCTCGCTGATGCTGGTTTGCCGGGTTTTTTCCTGGGAGGACATCCTGGGCAACAAATCGGCGTGGAATGTACTCGCATGGTTCGCGACGCTCGTCGTGCTCGCGGACGGCCTGAACAAGGTCGGATTTGTCGGCTGGTTTGGCCGCGCGGCGGCGGCGCTGCTGGCCGGCCATTCGCCGGTGATCGTGATGACGACACTCGTCGTACTGTTTTTCCTGATTCACTACATGTTCGCCAGCCTCACGGCGCACACCACGGCGGTGCTGCCGGTCATTCTCGCCGCGGGCGTGGCGGTGCCGGACATGCCGGTCCGGACGTTTGCACTGCTGCTGGCGTTTTCGCTCGGCATCATGGGCGTCATCACGCCCTACGCGACCGGTCCGGCGCCGGTCTATTATGGCAGCGGCTTTTTTACGCGCCGGGAATTCTGGACGCTGGGGCTGGTCTTCGGATTGATATTTCTCGGCGCGCTCCTGCTGATCGGCCTGCCGGTCTTGCGCGCGCTGGAGCGCTGAGGGAACGCGTGAACCTGTACTGGCAAGGCCTTGAATCCGGCGATTCTTGCCCACGAAACGCGCCAAAAAAACGAAAGCGGTTTGGTTTTCGCGCGTTTTGTGTGTTTCGGTGCGCCAAGAAAGCTTGTCGGTTCTTGTTAGACACAGAGAAACTCAATTGTTGGGCCGGGCCTTTGTGCCTCGGTGCCTTGGTGGTGAAATCTCCGGATGTAGATGGCTGCGTAGTCTCTTTTTCCCGGCGCAGTCCGGGAAAAAAGACCGCAATACTATCCCCTGCAAGAGCGCCTCCCGAACCTACCAGGATTTCTCCGAGATACCGTCAGCGGCGGTGCTGTTGCTGCTCGTAGTGGCGGCGCAGGAGGTCGTCGCCGAAGTCGTTGTCGAAATCGCGCCAGACGCAATGGACGTGGTTGGCGCCGTCTTGGGTGTTGTCGTACTCGATGATAAACGTCGGTCCCTGTATCATGTAGTGATGGCCCTCGCCCGGCTTGAGCCCGCCCGCCCAACGGAAATGGATTTTCTCCCGCCCTGCCTGATCGATCTTCGCCAAATCCTGTTCGGCAAGTTCCGCGCGATGATTGTGGGCATAGTGTTGCACCAGCTCCCAAAGGGCTGCCGCCTGCTCTAGCCTCAACTTCGATTCGGGCAGGCCTTCGGGCGCCGTCCGCTCGATTTTCCGCGCATTTCCCGTCAGAAGTCCACCCACTGTCTCTTCAAATATCGGGAGTTCGTGAAACGCAACGCGGCGTTGATCGGCGTCGAGCGATTGAGCGAGCCGGCGGCCGAGGTCTTCCTCCTTCGGCAGCGCCCGGAGTCCCATCCGCCGGCCCTCCTTCACCGTGGCCGGGTGCGCGCCCATGAAAGTAGGCGCCGAAACGACCGCCTTCCCATCCACAATCGTAACGTTGATCGACAGGTGAAAACCCTCGATCCTCCAGCCCCAAGTCCCTTTCCGGTCCGGCAAAAACTGGGATCGGTCTTTGTTCCAGCTTCCGAATATCGTAAAGTAGTATTGGTCCGAGTCCCGGAACGGGCTGGGCTCGGGATCCAGATCGCGCAGCACCTGGCCCAGGCTCATGACCGTGAGCGCCTTCATGTAGCCACGGGCGCTTAGGGCCGTGCTGACGAGCACGTACGCAAGCTGGCGCTGCGCGTCATTAAGCTCCTTGAGCGGCACGCCGCGGCGGGGGATGGGGAAATAGTGGAAATTCCGCCGCTCCTCATCCTTGAAACGATAGACGGCGCGGCGCTGCTGATCGGGGCTGAGCGCAGCCAGCCAGTTCGACGCTGCTTGTTCCATCTCTTCGGCCGTGCGGACGAGATCGGCGGCCGCCGGAGGGCCACTGGACCGGGTTCCGGCTGCCATGGCCACCCAACCGATCGCCGCGGCTGCCAGCAAGATTCCAAATACAAACGTCGTTCTCATGATAAACCGTTACTGTTCAGGAGGCATCCTGGGACGGGATGCCAGCCGAGTTGTTACGATTGAAAATTGAAAATTGAAAATCAGGAATCGCCAATTGCGGCTGGCGTCGCCGCTTTCGTCATTCTTCCAACCTTAGCCTTTGGCGGTGGAGACAGATTTTCCTCGTGGTTCATGGCTGTAATCGGCGCACGGCGCTATCGGAAATTCCAAGTCTCAGATTTTCAATTATCAATTTTCAATTCCTCGCAACACCTCAGGAGGCATCCTGGGGCGGGATGTCTCCTGAGCAGTTCCAAAAGAAGGATGGATCTTGAACTCACATCCCAGCACAACTCACTGCGCTTTTTATCCATGAATCCTCTCCGTCTCACCACCCTCTTCGCGTTTGCCCTTGGCACCGTCCCGGCCCACGCCGCCGAGAACACCCTCACGGAAGCCGAAAAATCCGCCGGCTGGCAGCTGCTGTTCGACGGCTCCACGTTCAACGGCTGGCGCGGTTACCTGATGCAGGGGCCGCCGGCCGCGGGCTGGGAAATCAAGGAGGGCACGCTCCGCACGGTGGCCAAGGTGAAGGGCAGCGCGATTATCACCGAGAAAAAATTCAACGACTTCGAGCTGTCGTGGGAGTGGCGGATCAGCGTGGCGGGCAACAATGGCGTGAAATATTTCGTCACCGAGGACCGCCCGAAATCTCCGGGCCACGAATACCAGATGATCGACGATGCGAGACACCCTGACGGGAAGAAGGGAGCGAACCGCCAGACGGCCGCGTTTTACGACGTGCTTCCGCCCGCCGCCGACAAGCCGCTCCGCCCGCCCGGCGAGTGGAACACCGCGCGCATCGTCGTGCACGGCCAGCGGGTCGAGCACTGGCTCAACGGCAAAAACGTCCTCGCCTACGAACTCGGCAGCGCCGCCGTCAAAGCCGGTCTCGCCGGGAGCAAATTCAGCCAGGACGCCGGTTTCGGCGACAAAATCGCCGGCCACATCATGCTTACGTACCACAGCGACGCGTGCGCATTTCGCAACCTCAAGGTTCACGAGCTGAGGTAAGTGCCGGCTGCCGGCCTCAGCGGTAGCGATTGCCCATGTCAGCCGGCACCCCCTCTCCCGCTGGTTTTTCCAGCCCCGCAATCGATTCACTGCGCCGGTTGCCCGGATTTCTGCCGCGGTGGTTGACGCCGCGCCGGATCGCGATCGGGTTGCTCGTGCTGCTCGCCCTGGCGCCCGTCGCCCATCTCTGGACGCGGGCGGCGGAGGCCGGTCGCAACGTCGTCTACTGGGACGAATTCGACACGGCGCTCGCTTTTGTGCTGCGCCTCGACGACGGGATCACGCCGGGCGAGTTCTTGCGCGAACTCTTCGCGGTCAACAACGAGCACCGCATGGTGACGAGCCGCCTGGTGTACGCCACGAGTTACTGGCTCACCGGCACGGTGAATTTCGCCGTCATCAGCTTCCTCGGGAACGCCTGCCTCATGGCCCTGTGCGTGCTGCTGGTCGCGGCCGCCGGCACGGCCGAACGCCGCGTGCGCCTCGGCGTCGTGCTCGGCTGCGGGTTGTTCCAGTTGGAGAACTACGAGAACTTCTACTGGTCGGGCTCGTCGATCGACCATTTCCAGGTCGTGATGCTCGTCGGCGTGGCAATCGCCGGACTGGCGCGCGGCACCCGCGCCGGGTGGCTGGTCGCGGGTCTGTGTGCCCTGCTGGCCACGTTTACGCTGGCGCACGGGATTCTGGTCTGGCCGGTGGGCGCGGCGATGCTGTGGCGCGAACGGCGCTCCCGCGAACTCCTCGGCTGGGGCGTGCTCGCGGCGCTGGCAACGATCGGATATGCCATCGGGTTCGAGGCCCACAGTACGCACCACTTCACGGTTCCTTCTCTCACCGGAGCCGCGAAGATCGCGCATTACTGGCTGACGATGCTCGGTGCCGTGCCGGCCCTCAACCACAACGGCGTCGCGCCATGGCTGGGCGGCACCTTGCTTGCCGCGCTGGGCTGGCTCGGCTGGCGGGGGGCGGGGCGGCAGGAACCCATCGCGTATCCACTCGCATGGTATGGCATCGCCGCGCTTGGGCTCGTCGCCTTTGGCCGGACCGACTCGTCCGGCGCCGTCGTGCACTCCCGCTACCTCGTACTCGGCACGCTGTCGTGGGCCTTGGTCGCATTCATGGTGCTCGAACGCTTCTCGAACCCCCGGCAGCCGTTTCTTCTGCTCGCCGGATGCCTGCCGCTGTTCGTCGGTTTCAACCTCGCCGCAAATCACCGCTTCGCGGCCATGGCCGACTCCTGGCTCGAGTGCCGCGATCGCGCGGTGTCGCGCTTCACGCAGCAAGGCACCGACGGCCGCGGACCGTTTGCGCTCCATCCCGTGCCCGCGCACGCAACCCGGATGCTCGACGAGGCGGAGAGCCGCGGCGTCTTTCGCATGGGCCCGGTTTGCGTCCCGCGCCCGTTCCCCGCCGCGCGGCCCAGCGCGCGCATCGCGTATTTTGTCGACGAGCTCACCGTGAATGATCGCTCCGCTTTCATTGACGGCTGGGCGGCCATCCCCGGCCGGGGAACGAAGCGCGGCGAGCTGCATGTCGTGCTGCGCTCCGCCACCGCCACCCACCTTTTCACGACCGTGACCGTGCAGCGGCCCGACGTCGCCGCCGCGTATCGCGAGCCGGGCTGGCATTTCTCTGGATTCCTTTTTGCCCGGCGGCGCGACGACCTGCCGGCCGGCGAATTTCAGCTTGGATTCCTCATCAAACGCGGCGGCGATTCCGAATACATCATGACCGATCACCGGCTGGTGCTCACCGGCGCCGGCAAGGCGTTGCTGGCCCGTCCGCCTTGAGCGAATACCCTTGTCTCGCTCGCACGCCGCGGCGCGCTGCCCCTCCGGGCCGACCCGGCGCATCGGCCACCGCGTTTCTCCCGGGTTGCCAGCCCTGCGCCACCAAGCGCCGTTTGCAGCCACGCCCCCCGGGAAGAGTGTCACGTATTAAGTGACACTAAAACCAGCCTTGCTGGGAGAAACAGATAGGGTGTCACTTAATACGTGACACTAAAACCGCCACTACTGGGAAAAATGGATGGAAGTGTCACTTATTACGTGACACTTTCCCCGGCGCGAATCCCGGGGTGAGTCGGACTGGGGGGCGATGCCGGCTCAGGGGTTGCGGGCAAGCTGCGTGGTCTGCGACAGCGGGCCGGCGAGCCAGAGCCAGTGGTCCGTCATGGTGTATTCGGCGCGGTCGCCATTGGCGATGAGCAGGCCGATCTGGAAATCGTCAGCCGGCAGCTGCGCGCGGGACGCCACGAAACTGTAGCCGCAATAGCGCCAGAGCGGCTCCTTCAGGGCGAGGGCCACATCGGGCCGGGACACGCTCATCGTGCTGAAGACAAGTTCCGAGCTGACCGAGCGCAGCACAACGTGGATCTGCCCGCGTCGCGAACGCTTCGACCGGATCATCGCCCAGCCCTCGAAGCCCACCGCATGGTCGTTGGTCGTGAGATTGGTAACATAGGTGACAAGGCGCGAACTGGGAGGCCCGAGGCGAAACACTTTTTGCGCGGAGAACGGCGGGAGCCGGTAGATCCCACGGGCGGTGGTCTCCGCCAGGATCTTCTCCGCCCGGCCCTCGACGGGATGCAGCCGGAAATCGCCGGCGCGACCCTCCTGGCCGTAAAGCTTGAAACGAATTGCGGGGTAATCGCGGGAATAGAGAAAGGTCTCCGCCCGCCCGGCGATGTGAACGTTAGCCGCGACATTGAAGGCGCCCAGCGCGGGCAGACACCACGCCAGCAACCGGTAAGGCTGCGCGGGCGAAGTGCACCGCTCCAGCACGATGTAGGCCGCGAGCGTCCAGGCGAGCGCGCCGAGCGCGAGATAGCGCGACTCGATGTGCGGGCCGGCCACGGCCACCCGGCCGCAGGCCACGAGGGCGAGCGAACCGAGGGCAAACAGCGCCACGGGCACGATGGCGGGCTCGCGGGCCCAGGCGCCACGGGCACCGACCCAAGCGAACAAGAGCAGCAACGCGAAACCAAAGGCCGGTGCGCTGCCGCGGTCGCCAAAGGTCAGTGGCCCACCGAGCAGGGCGAACCAGAAGTGGAGGAGACGGCCAAGGCCCGCGGCGGAGAAATCCGTGAAACGGTGCGCGGCGGCGATTTCGTAGTCCTGCAGGAAGACCGCGAACGTCAGCACTGCGAGCCCGCACCATCCCGCCAGCGCCCGCCAGCGGCGCACGCGCCCGAGCATGACCGCCCCGATGGGCCACACCACGGCGCCGTGGGCGAGCGTGAAGGAGGCGAGCACTGCGAGCAGTCCGGCCCCAAGCAGCGCCACCCGCGTGTTGTGGGCGAGCGCGGCCAGCGCGCCACCCCCAAGCAGCAGGATCTGAAAATGATCGATCGAGGCGCCCGACCAGAGAAACGGCTCGTACAGCTCGAGCTGAAACAGCCCGAACGCCAGCAACACCGCGAGCCGCACGCGCCGCTCGAAGCTGCGCACGGAGTAGATCAGCAAGGCGCAGAACCCGAGGAAGCACAGGTTGCCGATCGCGCCAATCACATGGAAATTCACCCCGCCCGTCAGCCAGTAGCTCAGGGCGAAGAGCAGCCGGCTCGTGACCGTGCGGTGCTCGCTGTTGATCGAAACAGCGTGCCGCAGGAAATCGCTCCAGCTTATTCCGGTGTCGAGGCGGAGCATGAAGTCGAGCACGCTCTCGAACTCGTCCCAAAAGGCGATGTTACGGCTCGCGTCGCACACCCGTGCGGCGATGTAGGCGACCGGCAATGCGGCGAGCAGGGCCAGGAGCGGGGCGGCGGCGCGCGACCACGCGAAACCTGGCCGCGCGCCCGGCGCGCCACGAGCGCAATGGCCACTCCCACCGCCATCGCGCGCCGGCGCCGAAACGCCACGCCCAATGTCGGTCGGCAGCCTCAGGCCCGGGGTTGCTCGCTGCGGCCATTGCACAAGCGCATAAAACATGCGCAGCCCGCACTGACGAGTCCGTTAACGTAACATTTTTGTCAGGTCGGGGAATTCACGATCCGCCCGGCATTACACGCCCGCGACCGACGCAGCCGGTTCACTTTCCGAGTGGCGGTCGAAGCAAGCGACCCGATTTCGCGATCGGCAGTGTGCCGCCCAACCCATGCCATACGGCCAGCCGGAACCGCAGAGTGCGGTGTCGCCACCACGGTTTCACGCGGGCTCTTTCCCGAGCCGGTAGCCGAGCCCGCGCAGCGTGTGAATCAACTTCTCCGCGCCGTCGCCATCCACCTTGCGGCGCAGCCGCATGAGCTGGACGTCGATCACATTGTCGAGCGAGGTGACACGCTGCGTCTGTTTCCAAACCTCCCGTTCGAGCATTTCGCGTGTCACGATCTGCCCCTGGTAACGCAACAGATACTCCAGCACATCCACCTCCCGCGGGGTCAGCGGGATTTCCTTTCCGGCGCGCACCGCCACGCGCGCCCGGGTATCCAGCTGCAAATCGCCGCAACGCAGCAGCTGCCCGGCGCCCAGGATCGGCGGGCGCAGCAGCGCCCGGCAGCGGGCCAGCAGTTCCGCAAACGCAAACGGCTTCGCGAGGTAATCGTCCGCCCCGGCTTCCAGCCCGGTCACGCGGTCGTCGAGCGCACCGCGTGCCGTAAGCATGAGCACCGGTGTCTGGATGCCATTCGTGCGCGCCGAGCGGAGCACGGTGAGCCCATCCCGGTCGGGCAGCATCCAGTCGAGCACGACGAGGTCGAACGTTTCCCGCTCCAGCAGCGCGTCCGCCGCGTCACCGTCCGCGGCGGCCTTCACCGTCCAGCCTTCCAGCCGGAGCCCTTCGGCAACGGAGTCGCGGGTCTTGCGTTCGTCTTCGACGACAAGGACGCGGGTGGGAAAAGGCGTGTCGGTGGCGGCGGCAGTCATCACGATTTCAGGATCGCCGCCATGGCGGCGATATGCGCCGGGGTGCTGCCGCAGCAACCGCCGACCAGGCGCGCTCCGGCGAGGAGAAAACGCGGGGCGGCGGCAGCGAACTCCCCGGCGGATTCGGCGTAGCAGATCCGCCCCTCGACCAGCCGGGGCGCTCCGGCGTTCGGCTGCACGATGACCGGCCGGCCGGCGGCCGCGGCCACCAGCTCGGCGGTGAGTCGCTCGTAGTCTTCGAGGGAAAGCTCCGTGCCGCAATTGGCTCCGACCACCTCGGCTCCGGCGGCAATCACCGCCGCTACGGCGTCACCCGCGTTGGTGCCCATCATCGTGCGATAGCCCACCGCGGTTTTTTGGAACGTGTAGGTGGCGAGCACGAGCCCGGCGCCCGCCCCCTTCGCCGCCCGCACCGCCAGCGCGGCTTCGGCGGGATCGGACATGGTCTCGACCAAGATCGCGTCCGCCCCACCCTCGATCAGCGCCTCCGCCTGTTCGCGAAAGGCGGCCGCGACCGCTTCCGACGGCGTTTCCCCCAGCGGCTCGAGCATGCCGCCAAAAGGTCCGATGTCGCCGAGCACCCACGCCCGATCACCGGCAATTTCCCGGGCCAGCCGCGCTCCCGCGAGGTTGAGCTCGCGCCCCCGCCCGGCCACGCCATGGGACTCCAGCACGAACGAAGTGCCGCCAAACGTGTTCGTCGTGAGCAAATCGGAGCCCGCCTCGAGATAAAGTTGGTTCACCCGGCGCACGCGATCGGGATGCTCGGTGTTCCAAAGCTCGCCGCAAGCGCCGGGCGCAAGCCCCATGGCCTGCAACTGCGTGCCCGTGGCGCCGTCGCCGAGCAGCGGACGCTTCGAGAGTTCCTGACCCAGGGCGGCGGTTCGCGGATTCATGAAGATGGCGGTCGGGCGTTCCGGAGCACAGGAGGGTACGGTCTTTCCCCCCGCGAATCACGCGGATAAATGCGGACAAAAAACCGCACGCGGCGCAGCCGCAACGCACCAGAGGCGCGCAAGCCCGCCGGACGCGGGCAAGCCGAATGAAATGCCCAAGCCCATTGACCGCAGACCACGCGGACCACGCGGAAAAATGACGGGAAACTTTCTCCCCGGTATTTCTGCTTCTGCGTATTCCGCGTGTTCCGCGGTCATTGCCTGGTCATTCATTTCTGTTCGGCGGACACGACTCAGCGCGGCGCGCCGTTGAAGTCCCGGATCGCGTCGACCATGGCCACGATGTTTTCCACCGGCGTGCGTGCCTGGATGTTGTGGATGGTGTTGAAGACGAAGCCGCCGCCGGGCGAGAAGGCGCACAGGCGTTCCGTGACCTGCGTTCGCACCGCCGCGGGCGTGCCGAAGGGGAGCATGTGCTGCGTGTCCACGCCGCCGCCCCAGAAAACGATGCGGTCGCCGAAGTCGGCCTTGAGCCCCACCGGATCCATGTCCTTCGCGGAGCACTGCACCGGATTGAGGATGTCGAAGCCGGCGGCGATGAAGCGGTCGATGAGCGGACGGACCGCGCCGCACGAATGCTTGAACGTCTTCCATGCGGTGTGCCGGTGCACCCAGTCGTTGACCTGCCGGTAGTAAGGCGCGAACAGCTCGTCGAAGGTCGCGGGCGAACAGAACTGCGAGGTCTGCGTGCCGAAGTCCGTGCCGCACACGAAGAGCACGTCGACCGCGTCGCCGGCAAGGCGGGCAAACGTTTCGAGATTCTTCAGCGCGACCTCGCACTGGAACGAGAAAACGCGGTGGATGTAATCGCGGCGCTCGACGAGCGAGATATACCATTCGTTCACGTCGCGAATCCCCCGGGGGTGTTTCAGAAACGCGGCGGGCACGAGCGCGATGTCGCCGAAGCCCGTGCCGCCAACGCTGGCGTGCACCGAGCGCGTGGCGCCGCGGACACGGGCGATCTCTGCCGTCCAGTGGGCCAGGTCGGCCGGGCTGAAGGGTTTGAATTCCTCGCAGTTGTCGGCCGGATCGAGCTCCGCCTCGGCGATGGGTGGCTGCCGGATAATCGCGTCGAAAAAATAACCTCCCGCCGGCATGTGCCCGCTCGGGGGCACGGAGGCGTCACCCTCCGGGAAAAGAAAAACGTCGCCCGCCCCTTCCTCCCGCGGCCGGAAGCCCTCGGGCACCAGCACCACCTGCCCCCACGGCGTCCGCCACTCGTGCCAGCCCTCGTTGGCAAACCCGAACATCGTGCCGCGCCCCCTCGCGCCGATGCAATCGGAGCCGAGCGCCGCCAACAGATCCGCCTCGACTTCGCCAAGCATCTGGAACGGCTCCCACACTTTCACCGGGTGTTCGGGCAGGCCGAGGTGGCGGCGTAGCGCGGCGACACAGCTCACGTGCATGCCGGTCACGCCGGTGCTGCCGAAATCCACCGGCACGGGACCGGGCTCGTGCCGCAGGGCGCGACGGACCTTTTCGCGTGGTGTCATGGGTATTCTAAATTGCGTTCAAGATGAGACAGACACCGGGTTTTTGTAGGAGCCTGCTTGCAGGCGATTTCAGCGTGTGTCGACGGAGAGCGCCCCGAATCGCCTGCAAGCAGGCTCCTACAGGCAGGCGATTCGGTCTCATCTTGATAGCGAATTAGAATGAACCCGCCGATCGCATGGCGCGGTTCACGCCGCAATCCAGGCAATCGTTGGGAAAACCCACGACTAATTCGATCTCCGGGCCCGGATATTTCACCCTCTCCCCGCCGCGCACGCCGGCGAACAAACGCGGAAAGCAGGCCGAGGGTGAAAAATGCGGGCTGGGCGCTCACGCCGCCTCGCCCATCAGCCGGCGGGCAACCTCGACGGCGGTGCCGGCATCGGCGGCATAGCCGTCGGCCCCGATGTCATCGGCGAACTCCTGCGTGATCGGGGCGCCGCCGATCATCACCTTGAGATTTGGCAGAGCGGCGGCTTTGAGGACGCGCACCGTCTCCTTCATTGCGGGCATGGTCGTGGTCAGCAGGGCGGATAGGCCGACGAGGTTCGCGTTATGCTCGCGCGCCGCCGCCAGATAGCGCTCGGCGCTTACGTTGGTGCCGAGATCCACCACGGCGAAATTCGCCCCGCGCCACATCATCGAGATGAGATTCTTGCCGATGTCATGCAGATCCCCCTGAACGGTGCCGATGATGACGGTGTATTTCGGCTTGATGCCGGCCTTCACGAGCAGCGGCTCGAGCACCTTGAGCGCCTCCTTCATCGCCCGGGCCGCGATGAGCATCTCGGGCACGAAGATTTCGTTGCGTTTGAACTGCTCGCCGACGATCGCCATGCCGGGCACGAGGCCCTGTTCGACGATCGATTGCGGGCTGTGGCCGGCATCCAGCAGTTCCTGCGTCAACCGCACGGTATCGACCCGTTTCCCGGCGGCGACCGCGGTCGTGAGTTCAATGAGTTCGGGCATGCATCATTTCTATCCCGATCCCAGGGGAAAAGTAAATCGGAAGCTGCGGAGATAGATTGTCGTCGTCTGACCGGCTGGTTTCATCAGCATGTGTCCGTTCCCGCCGGGGCTCCGTCACCGCCAGCTTCGCAACGACCCACCTGCCACATCCTTCATGCTCTCCGTGATTGCCTGCAACGTGCTCGAGGCCGAGGTGCGCCACCTGGCGGCCGGCCTCCCGCACATCCGGGAGCTGTTTTTCATGCCCCAAGGCCTGCACAACGAGCCCGCCCGCCTGCAGCGCGAGCTCCAGGCCGCGATCGGCCGGGCGGAGGCGGACCCGACGGTGGACGCCATCGCGCTGGTCTATGGCTTGTGCAGTCGCGGGGTGGAAAACCTGCGGCACGCGCGCTGTCCGCTCGTCATCGCGCGCGCCCACGACTGCGTGACGCTTTTTCTCGGCGACAAGGATCGCTACGCGGCGTATCTGCAGGAGCACCCCGGCACCTATTGGTACAGCCCGGGCTGGATCAAGGTCCACGCGCCGCCGGGCCCGGATCGCGAAGCCCGGCTGCGCAAGGAATACACCGAGAAATTCGGGCCGGACGACACCGAATACCTCATGGAGATCGAACAACATTGGATCTCGAACTACAACCGGGCGGCCTATGTCGGGCTCGGGATCGGCGAGACCGAGAAGGACATGGCCTACACCCGGCATTGCGCCGCGTGCCTCGGCTGGAATTACGATCAGGTGCAGGGCGATCCG
>JACQWL010000232.1 GCA_016209255.1 Verrucomicrobiota bacterium | reverse complement strand
CGCCCTTTGGTGTCGGCGGCCTCGTGGCCGACCCGCAGCTCACGCTGTTTTCCGGGCAGACGGCGATTGGAGGCAACGACAACTGGGGTACATCCGCCGGCGCCAGCGCCGCAACGACTGCGCAACTCTCGGCCGCGTTCACGCAAGTCGGCGCGTTCACGCTTCCGTCCGGCTCGACCGATGCGGCAATCCTCGCGACGCTCGCGCCCGGAAACTACACGGTTCAGGTCAGCGGCGTGAACAACACGACCGGTGTTTCGCTGGTCGAGGTTTACGAGGTGCCTTGACGAACGCGGGAGCAGACGAGCGGCTGAAGCCTCACTTCAGCAGCATGTCCTGCGAACACTGAGTTCAGCGTTCGCGGCGTGCACTTCTCGCATTCAACGCAACACACCGAGCGCCGGCCAAACGGGGTCAGCCGTTGCATGTTAACGGCGCGTCCAATCATTCCCCCGATCGGGAATGAGAATTAACTTTTGACGACCTGAGCCCGTCGGCTCGTCGCACCTCTGGAACTGACGCTCACCGACAACTTGTGAATGCACCGCCAAGGCCTGCGGGCAGGCCGCAGCACTTGACGGCCAAAACGCATGTGATACGCTTCGAACGTTCCGTAGCCGATTGCCGACCGCGCCCCTGTCCCAATGTCCCCTCCCGGGGACGCACTGAAGGATGAATTTCCGCAACTGGCCCTCCGCAGTGGGCCTCGTTCCCTGTCTTTCCCCTCGGTCCGAGCAACTGCCTCTAACGACAATTACTTTTCGCGATTTTTTAGAAAAGATCGCTGTGTGTTCCCGTTCGGCCGAAAATCACCTCGGCAGACGTCCGCCGGTCGACGAGAACCCAGTCCGGCTCGATGTGGCAGTCGCGCCAGCCAAGAAAGCTGCCTTTGAGCGGATGATCCTCGTGCTTCGGCTCCAGCGGCTCGGCCGCGAGCAGCCTGGCCGCCACGGCCTTGAATTTCGCCCCGTCCTTTCCCCGCCGCAACATTCGCGCAAACTCCCGCCGAAAGCGCGTCGTGT
This sequence comes from Verrucomicrobiota bacterium, assembly GCA_016209255.1. Lineage (GTDB taxonomy): Bacteria > Verrucomicrobiota > Verrucomicrobiia > Opitutales > Opitutaceae > ER46. The sequence goes on along the minus strand of JACQWL010000232.1, from coordinate 5,359 downwards.
AGATCGGCGTCTTCACCGACCCGATGACGTCAGGCTCGCCATCATGTCGTCGAGATTCTTGCAACGAATCAATCCGCGTCCCGCTTCCGCCTCGGCGAGCACTTTTCACGTCGTGGCATTCGGCACGTGGTTGGAATACACCTGACGGTTGACCCTCGCCCGCTCGCGCGCCGGCAGCGCCTTGATTTGCCTGATGACTTGCGTGGCGGTCATGGCCGGAAACTTCGCTGAATCGCGCGCCCTGTCAATTCGGCACTTCAGCCGTCATACCGCCAGGCACTCTCCCGCTATCACCGCCGGCTGCGGCGGGCCCATCAGCGCGAGGTGCGGACGGCGCATCGAAACTGAGCACCCCAGCCAATGGGCACCGGCCCCGTGCCGGTGCCGCTCAGGCGTAAAGCTTGTCCTCGACGCGCGAGAGCCGATGGATCACATCGGCGGTCACGCTTCGGTCGGTCTTCAACGCGGCCACTTCCTCCGCCAGCCGTGCCTGCTCGCGCGTGAGGGCGTCGATGCGGGCATCGAGCCGAGCACCCATCTCGTCGATGCGGGCGCCGAGCGCGTCGATGCGCAACTCCACGCGGTCGAGCTTCGCTTCCAGTCGGTCCATCCGCGCCTCGATCCGGTCGATGCGCTCCGCGAGGGCTTTCTGGCCGTCGCGCAACTCGCCAAACGGCCCGGCGAGAAACTTCTCCAGCGTTTTCTCCGCGATGGCCTCGATGATGTCTTTCGACAACTCCATGCGCAGAGCCAACCACGCTTGTGCCGAACCGCAATCAGGAAAACGGCGCGCCATCGAAAAAGAGGACTACGATTCGCTGCCGCTCTCCAACGGAGAAACGCGGCATGGCGACAGCCCAACATCAATTGGTGACTGTCCGTTCATTCGTCTCCAAGAAGCGGGGTGCGCCCCCAACAGCGGGTTTGACGTACCCTCGATCCCGCCCTAGCGTCTCTGTCGTGAAGATGGCCGCCCATTCCCGCTCCCCTGGCCCGGTGTCCGACACTCCATTCCGGAGCGTCGCCGCTGCGCTCGCGATCTTCGCCACCGTGGCCGGCACGGCGCAGACTCCGTTGCGCAAGGATTCTCCTTTCATTCCCCAGGGCGCGGCCACCGCGATGGTGGCGGCGAATGAAACGCTCGAATTCGCCGGGGTGAGTTCGATCGGCAAGAAGACCGACCTGATCATCTACGACAAGACCGTCAAAAAGAGCCGCTGGATTGGGATTGGTGAAACGGTCGAAGGCATCACGGTGCTGAACTACGACTCGCGGCTCGAGCAGGCCGTGCTGCGGGTGAATGGCGGGCAGAAGATCCTCACGCTCCGCAAAGGCGCCGGGCCACTCAACACCCCCGCGCCCGTCGCGCCGATGCCGTCCGGTTTCGCCACGCCGTCGGCGCCGCTTCCGACACCGACCTTTGTCCAACAGATCCAGCCGCCACCGCCGCCGTCGTTGCCCGTCGCCACTGACGCCGCGAGCCGGCCGGCCGCGCCCGCGACGCCCGCTTTCAAACCGCCCGCGACGCCCGAAATCCAGGCGAAGCAGGAGGTGGAAGCCCGGATGCTCGTCAGCGACCTGCTGGAAATCGGCATGGCCCAGCGCAAGGCCTACGAGGAGGCGCAAAAGAAAGCCTCCGAGCAAACGCCTGCACCGCCGCCCGCCCAACCTGCGCCGCCCTCCGGCGGCGGTTAGGGAGTGTTTTCAAACCTGAGTCATTCCCAAGAAAGTGCAGAACGATTGGGGCCTTGATTCGTGCGAATTCGTGTTATGCGTGGGAGAAATCCGATGGCTTGCGGCAGGAACCTGACCAGGCCGTTGGCCCACGAATGTGCCAGAGGCGCACAAGTTACACGAATTCGCACGAATGCCGGAGTGATGCTGTAGCGCTGAGTGGAGCGAAGGGGGAAGAATCCAGCGGGAGTAGCGAAGCCTCCGCGGGCTGCGGATGTCCAAGTGGATTCTTCGCTGCGCTCAGAATGACAGGGAAGAAACTAAGGTGAAGATTCATCGACCGGCCCGATCTTATTTCGGCCCATTCTGAAACTTGTGCGCCTCGGTCGCATTCGCGTCTATTCGCGTCGATTCGCGGTTTCGCACTGCATCGTTCCGGCTCAGTACCGCCCCGCCGCCGCGGCGGCCGGTCTCTACGCCATCGGCTTCGTCGCCCACCCGTAGACCCAAAAATCCAGCCGGCCGGCCACGCGGACGTCAGTAAACCCGGCGTGCGTGAGGTACGCTTCGATCTCCGGTTTCGTCGAGCACTTCGAGATCTGCGAGGGTCGCTGGCTGGGTTTGAACTGGCTCCGACTCTCTTCAAACACGGCCCAGCCCGCCGGCGACGCGAGGTCGACATTGTCGCAATAAAAACGCCCGCCCGGCTTCAACACGCGCATCGCCTCGAGCACGTAGTTGTAACGGTCCCATTCTTCGAGGTGCATGAACACGACCGTGGCGTAGACCACGTCGACCGAGGCGTCCGGAATCGGATGCAAATCGTAGCCCGAGATTTCCTGCAGCCGGATGTTGGGCAGGCCAAGCAGCCGCCGGCCGGCGAGCCGGAGCATGTTCGCCGAGACATCGCAGCCGATCCATTCCTTCACGAACGACGAGAGCACGCGACCGACGCGGCCGACCCCGCAGCCGATTTCCAGATAAACGTCGTCCGGCCTGACGCCGACCGTCTCGCGCAGGATGTCGACCGTGTCCTCGCCATCGAGGTGAAACCTGTCCTCGTCGGTGTAGCCGGACACATGGCGATAGGCGTCCTCCTTGGAACCCGAGAGGGAGTTCCAGACGGTCTTGTAGTCGCCGCGCAGCTGGCTCATCGGCGCCACTCAACGGTCGCCTTCCCGACGCGTCAAAACATTCCCCCGAAAGATCGCGCTTCCCGATTCCACGCTTTTTCGCATGCTCCGCCCGATGCGCATTTTGATCTCCGGCGTTTGCGGTTTCGTGGGCAGCACGCTCGCGCGCGCCTTCGCCGAAGCTGGCGCCGGCCACAAGCTCTGTGGCTTCGACAACTTCATCCGCCCCGGCAGCGAGACCAACCGGGCGGAACTGAAGAAACTCGGCGTGACACTTTTCCACGGCGATTTGCGCGCCGCCAGCGATCTCGAGGCGCTCCCGGCCGTCGACTGGGTGATCGACGCGGCGGCCAACCCCAGCGTGCTGGGCGGCGTGGACGGCCGCATGAGTTCCCGCCAGCTCGTCGAACACAACCTGGGGGGCACGGTGACCATGCTCGAATTCTGCAAGCAGCACCGCGCTGGATTCATCCTGCTCAGCACGAGCCGCGTCTACTCCATTGCGCCGCTCGCCGCGCTGCCCACCGAGCCAGTGGGCGGTGCGTTTCGGCCTGCCTCCGGCGCCGCGCTTCCACCCGGCTTGAGCGCCGCCGGCGTCGACGAGACCTTTTCCACGTGCGCACCCGTGTCGCTCTACGGCGCCACCAAGCTTGCCAGTGAAATCCTGGCGCTCGAATACGGCGAGACCTTCGGCCTGCCGGTGTTCATCAACCGCTGCGGCCTGCTCGCCGGCGCCGGCCAGTTCGGGCGCCCCGACCAGGGAATTTTCGCGTATTGGATCAATGGCTGGCTGCGCCGCCGTCCGCTGAAATACATCGGTTTCGGCGGCACCGGCCATCAGGTTCGCGACTGTCTGCACCCGCGCGACCTGATGCCCGTGCTCGCACAACAACTTTCCGCCCCGAAGCTGGCCGCCGGGGAACGCATCGCGAATTTTTCGGGCGGCACGGCGTCGGCGATGTCGTTGCGGCAGCTCAGCGAGTGGTGCGCCGCGAGCCTCGGCCCGCATGCCGTCGCCGCCGACCCGACGCCGAGGCCGTTCGACATTCCCTGGCTCGTGCTCGACCACGCCAAGGCGACCCGCCTCTGGCGATGGCGGCCGGCGATCCCGACGCCGGCCATCCTCGATGAAATCGCGGTCCACGCCCGCGCCCATCCGGAATGGCTCGAGGTGTCGGCGCCACTCTAACCCTGCGCTGTCACGTGCGCCCGCCAGAACCGCCAATTACAGAGTAACCCAATAGGTTACTCTATCCCTGAATTCTCTCACTGATCTTGAGGAGTACTTAACCGTATCCATGCAGTCGAATCCACGTTCAAGAATGAACGGACGGTCACCGAGTATTGTAGGGCTGGCGCTTGCCCGTTCGACAAGCTCAGGGTCCCGAGCCTGTCGAGGGATCGCCATGCCGCGTCTTTCCGTCGCAAAGCGGCCCGTCGGCGAGCGACGGCCCTGCGTCGCACTGCATCCGTTACGGTTTACCCAAGCGATGCTAACTCCGCCGCCCGCCGCATGACCGCCGCCGCGCCGCTCACGCTTTTCTCCGTCGTCATCCCGGCCCGCGACGAAGCGGAGTCGTTGCCCTCGACGATCGAGGATATTTTTCGCACCTTCACCGCCGCCGGTGTCCCACATGAAATCATCGCGGTCGATGACGGCAGCCACGACCGCACTTGGGACGTGCTGCAAGAGCTCAGCCGGAGATTTCCCACCCTCGCGCCGACGCGAAACGCCGGCCCCCACGGGTTCGGGCGCGCGGTGACCTGGGGCCTCGAACACAGCCGCGGCGACGCGGTCGTGATCATGATGGCCGACGCCTCGGACTCGCCGGCCGACGCGGTGAAATACTGGCGGTTGCTCAACCAAGGCAGCGACTGCGCCTTCGGCAGCCGCTTCATGCCCGGTTCGGAAGTCGTCGACTATCCGCGCGTCAAACTCCTCGTCAACCGGCTCGCGAATTTTCTCGTCCGCGTCGGCTTCAATATCCCGCTCAACGACACCACGAACGCCTTCAAGGCCTACCGGCGGACCGTGATCGACGGCTGCCGTCCGTTTCTCGCACCGCATTTCAACCTGACGGTCGAGCTCCCACTGAAGGCGATCGTGCGTGGCTACAGCTTTGCCGTCACGCCGATCTCATGGCGCAACCGCAAATTCGGCGTCGCCAAGCTCAAGATCAAGGAAATGGGCAGCCGCTATTTCTTCATCTGCGCCTACGTCTGGCTCGAGAAATATTTCAGCCGCGGCGACTACCGCCGGAAGTGAGGATCCGCGGCGGCGGCGGTGTCGCGCCGGCGCCTTCAATCGGAAGTTGTTGCGCTGGCCGAAGCGACCCCGATTTATTCTCCGCCAAATGAACGTCACCCAGTGCAACCTCGCCGGTCTGTTGCTCATCGAACCGAAGGTGTTCGGAGACAACCGCGGCTTCTTCCTGGAGTCGTGGAACCGGCAGCGCTACCGCGAGGCGGGCATGCCGCTCGATTTCGTGCAGGACAATTTCTCTCTCTCCGGCCGGGGTACGCTCCGGGGCCTGCATTTCCAAAATCCGGTG
>JACQWL010000219.1 GCA_016209255.1 Verrucomicrobiota bacterium | reverse complement strand
GAGCAACTACGCCGCCACCCTCGACGACCATCAATGTTCCGGCGAACTCCTCATCCTGCCCGACGGTCGCATTCTGGCGCACAACATCACTCCCGCGCTGGCCCGGGTCCTGGCCACACTCGACCCGGCCAACGAAGCCATGCGCCAGCGCGCGGGCGACGGCGCCGGCCCGCCTGCGATCGCCGGACAAGCCTTTCGACACGATGTGGCTGAGGCTGAGATCAACGTGCGGCATTTCCGGGGTGACACCTTCGCCGATCCACCCCTTCCTCCCCTCTCACACCCATGACGATCCTCCAGCAGGAAATCGAAACCCTCATCCGCGCCCGCTACCCCATCCTCTATGTCGTCTCTGGCGAGGAGGTCCGCGTCCAAAACACGATCATCGAGATCGCCAAGCGCCGGCAAAAAAAGGTCTTCGAGTGGAGCTACACCACCGGTCTCGTCCCCGGCGGCACCTCCATCCAGTCCCAAAAAAACCGCAACGCCGCCACGCGCGACCCGCTCGCCGCGCTCGACCAGGTCATCGACCAGGTCGAACCCGCCATTTTCATTTTCAAGGATTTCCATCCGTTCCTGACCAAGAGCAATTTCGCCGTCATCCGGAAGCTCAAGGAAATCGCCCTCCATCTCAAAAACAGCTTCAAGACCATCATCCTGATTGCGCCACTAATGGAGATCCCGCCCGAACTCGACAAGGAGATCACGGTGTTGACCTACCCCTTGCCGACCCGCGCCGAACTCGGCGTGCTCCTCGACCGCATCGTCGACGACGTGAAGCAATTCCACCAGGTCACCATCGACCTCGACGCGGGCGGGCGCGACCGCCTCCTGAGCGCCGCCCTCGGGCTGACGTTGAACGAAGCCGAAAACGTCTTTGCCAAGATCATCGTCAAAGACGAGCGCCTGAGCGGCGCCGACGTGAACGATGTCTTCTCCGAAAAGCAGCAGATCATCCGCAAGAGCGGGTTGCTGGAGTACTACGCCTCCACCGAGAGCTTCACCCACGTCGGCGGAATGAGCATCCTCAAGGACTGGCTGGAAAAACGCTCGATCGCTTTCGGCGAGGAGGCCCGCCAGTTCGGCCTCCCGCCCCCCAAGGGCATCCTCATGCTCGGCGTGCAGGGCTGCGGCAAAAGTCTCTGCGCCAAAGCCGTGGCGAGCCTCTGGCAACTCCCCCTCCTGCGCTTCGACAAGGGCCGCATGTTCGGCAGCCTCGTCGGCTCCTCCGAGGAAAACGTGCGCAAGGCCATCGCCGTGGCCGAATCGGTCGCGCCGGCGATCCTCTGGGTGGACGAAATCGACAAGGCCTTCGCCGGCTCTCAGGGCTCGGGTTCGAGCGACGGCGGCACCACCGCGCGCGTCTTTGGCACCTTTCTCACCTGGCTTTCCGAAAAAACCGCCCCGGTCTTCGTCGTCGCCACCGCCAACGACATCTCACAACTCCCGCCCGAACTCCTCCGCAAAGGCCGCCTCGACGAAATCTTTTTCGTCGACCTCCCGATCGAGGAGGAGCGCACGCAGATTCTCCACATTCACCTCGCCAAGCGGGGTCGCGCCCCGGAGTCGTTCCGGATTCCCGAATTGGTGTCCGCCAGCAAGGAGTTCAGCGGGGCCGAGATCGAGCAGGCGATCATCAGCTCGCTTTACGATGCGTTCTACACCAAGCAGGAGCTGTCCACCGAACACATCCTCGAGGCGCTGCGGCAGACCGTGCCCCTCTCGAAAACGATGGACGAACAACTCAGCCGCCTGCGCGCGTGGGCCGATGGCCGGGCCCGCCACGCCAGCGTCCCCCGCCCCACCCTCAACGACCCCGGCCGCCGCCGCATGGAATTCTAGAAGGGAACCATGCAGCAAAAAGCCGGATTTCCCATGAGGTCACAGCCACCGCACGGTGAGTGTAGGGGCGTCGCTTGCCGACGCCCGCCATGCGCCGCCGGAAACGGGCTTGCGACGAATTCAAAGCCTCTGATTTTTACCGCGGATTACGCTGATGGCACGGATAGATTCGCTACATCTCGTCTTTATCCGCTTCATCTGCGTAATCCGCGGTCAAAATTTTTGGCCAAAATCCTTTGGTTGCGGCATGCGCCGCGGTAGAAAAAAGCAGTCTAATCTCCCCCCGATCAAACTATGAGTGTCGTCTGCATTCTTACCCCGGTTGTAATCGCCGCGTGGCCTGCGTTCAGCGCCGCCGTCGCCGCCGCCGCCACCTCGCTCGGTTACACCGTCCTCGAAAGCATGGAAACCGCGCGTGGCGCCACCGCGAATACCCCCAAGGTGCTGCTCGAAATCGCCAACAGCGAGGTCGTCACCGGCACCCTCGGCCGCGACCAGCGCATCGCCGTCCACCGCGATGGCGTCACCGTCACCTTCTCGCGCGATGAGCGCGGCCGTGCCTCGCTCTGCGTCACCGGCGCCGATCGCACCGATGCCCAGTTGCGCGCCCTGGGCGCGGAACTCTCCCGCGCCGTCGTGCAAAGCTACGTTTACCAGCGCATCAAGGACGAGATGCGCCGGCGCGAATTCGTCGTGGTCGAGGAAGAGACCTCGGACGATCGAACCATCCGCCTCAAAGTCCGCCACTGGGAGAACTAACCATGCCACAACGCGAATTCGAAATCACCATCGCCCCGGACGGCAGCGTGGAAGTGCAGGTCCAAGGCTACAAAGGCAGACGCTGTCTCGACGCCATGAAGATCTTCCAGGAGATCGTCGGCGAGGTGAAATCGCAAAGCCTGACGCACGAATATTACGCGCCGGAGGAGGACGTGCGCATCAACATCGAGCGCCAGCACTGAACATGATTCTGCGCCCGCTGCCGCGCCCCGTTTTTGAGCCACCCCGCGCCGGGGCCCTGCGGGGCGCATGGAACGTATGGTACGCCTTTTTGCGCCGCACCCATCTGCGGGTCCCCAGCGCGCCGATCAGCATCAAGCCGATCGGCCTGACGTGGCAGAGTGTGGCGGTCGTCCTGATCCCGGCCTACGGCTGGGCGGCCTTGGGGAAATCGTCCTATTTCCGGTGGGCGGCGCTCATGTACGGCGCGTGCGCCGTAATCGCGGTCCTGTGCCTGGGCTGGCCGGCCGCCGGCTGGGCGGCCGGCGTGATGATCACGCTCCACGGCCTCGGCATCGCCGAGTACTTTTACTCCGGCCGGCTTTGGCCCCAGCCGACCCACCGGGTCGGCCGTTATGTCGGCGTGGTGCTGGCCCTGGCGTTCGTCTATACGATCGCGAGCCGCCGGGTGCTCGCGACCGTCGTCATCCCGCTGCACACCGACCGGGGCGTGCTGTTGATCGATGCCTGGACGCGGCCTAACCCGGTGGAGCGGGACGCGATCGTGGCGTTTCGCACGCGTGGATGGCAGGCCGGCGGCTTCAGGCTGCCCGCGGGCGTTTACCTCGGGCGGGCGATCGGCCAGCCGGGCGATGTCGTCACGTTCCACGCGGACACGTTCACCGTAAACGGCCGAGCTTATCCGCGCCGCTCGTCCATGCCCCGGCACGGTGGCCTGACGGTGCCGGAGCGGAACACGTTCGTCTGGCCCCTCGAATTGGGCCGCGAGTTTCGCAACGAGGGCGAGGCGGCGGACTTCGCCCGCAAGGCGGCGCTCGTGGACGATGCCAACCTCGTCGGCCGCCCCTACCGGCGCTGGTTCCTGCGCCAACAGCATTATGAGCCGCTTCGATAATCTCGAATTCGGCGGCGGCAAACCCGAGGCGGTCAAACGCGAGATCGTCAAGGACGAGGCCTATTACCTGGCCGAGGCCCATGACTTGTACCATAAAGGACGATACGACCTCGCCCTCCGCGCCTACTCGAAGGTCCTCGAGTACAACGCCGCCAACCCGGACGCCTGGACCGCCCAGGTCCGCATGCTCGTCGAACTGGGAGAGCTGCGGGAGGCCAGGCTGTGGGCGGACAAGGCCCTCGAACGCTTTCCCACCCATCCCGAACTGCTCGCGGCCAAGGCGGTCGTGCGGGCCCGCATGGCCGACCTCGACTCGGCCCTCGCCTTTTCCGATGCCGCCATCGAGGAGCGCGGCAACACCCCCTACGTCTGGCTGGCGCGGGGCGACGTGCTCCTGGCCCGGGGCGAAGCCCGCGCCTCGTATTGTTTCGACCAGGCCCTGACCCTGGCCCGCGGCGACTGGCTGCACTGCTGGCAGGCCTCGCGCATTCACCGCTTTCACCGGAGTTTCGCCCTCGCGCTGCGCTACGCCCAGCAGGCCGCCGAACTCGCTCCCGGGCGGGCCGTCGTGTGGTTGCAGGCCGGCCAGTGTCAGCTCGCGCTCGGCATGGGCGGACGCGCCCGCGAATCGCTGGCGCAAGCCCGCCTGCTCGACCCGGAGTGTCCCGGCCTCGAAAACGCCTTGAAGGAGGCCAACCGCACCACTGTCGGCGGCTCACTCTGGCGCCGGGTAAAAAGTCTCTTTGCATGACCTCCAAACTCGATCGCCTGCTCGTCTTGGTCGCCACCGAGCGCGCCTCCGATCTGCACCTCATTGTCGGCCTCCCTCCCACCCTCCGGATCAACGGCGAAATCATCCTGACCGATGCCGACGCCCTCACCGCCGCCGAGACCACGCATCTCGTCGACACCCTGCTCAACGACGCCCAGCGCGCGGCCTTCGAGCGCGATTGGGAACTCTGCATCTCGCTCCATCATCCGACGGTTGGCCGCATGCGGGTGACCCTTTACCGCCGCAACGGCGCGCCCGAAATGAGCATCCGCTTTTGCGGCACGCGCGTTTTCACCCGCGACGAACTTGGCCTGCCCGCGAAGCTCGACGACCTCGCCCGCAAGCGCAACGGCCTGATCCTCGTCACCGGCCCCACCGGGTCCGGCAAAACCACCACGCTCAATTACCTCATCAACCTGATCAATCACGAGCGCCGCTGCAAGATCGTCACCATCGAGGATCCGATCGAATACGTGCACGAGAACAACCTCGCCATCATCGTGCAACAGGAGGTCCTCACCGACACGCGCTCGTTTGGCCACGCGCTCATCCACGCCCTGCGCCAGGATCCCGATGTAATCGTTGTCGGCGAGATGCGCGACCACGCGGCCATTTCCACCGCCGTCACCGCCGCCGAAACCGGCCACCTCGTGCTCGCCACCCTCCATTCCCCCAGCACGGCGCAGGCCCTGGAACGGATCATCGGCACGTTCGAAGGCAACGCCCAGCGCCAGATCGTCATGCAGCTGGCCAACACCCTCCAGGGCATCGTTTGCCAGGACCTGCTGCCCTCGGTCGACGGCGGCCGCGCCCTCGCCTGCGAGCTCCTCATCGCCAACACGGCGGTGCGCAACACCATCCGGGAAAGCCAGCTCCACCAGCTCGAACTCTGCCTGCAAACCGGAGCCCGCGAAGGCATGGTCCTCATGGATACCTGCCTCCACGACCTCTACCTCCGCTGCAAAATCACCCACGACACCGCCATGAGCCGCGCCCGCCACCCCGAGTTGTTCGCCAAACGCACCGGCGCGCCGGCCGATTCCTGATGCCGATCCTACCATCGGCCCGGCGCGGAGCTTCCGTGCCCGGCCGACAGTGGTGGGCGACGACGACAGAGCCTTCATCGCGCAGCGTGCCGCGCTGCTTTGGTATCACTCCGTAAAGTCTGCCCCCGGAAACTCATCATTTTTCAGAGGGGTTTGTCATTTAATGGATGACAATCTAACTGATCGCTTTCTCCGATGAATCTCACGGAGCAATGCCTGCAGCCGGTGGAGGAGGAAATCTCCATTCGCCGCGCGGGTACTCGGATTCTCGACGATCCCGCGCGCGCACGCCCGACAGGCTGCTGCCTCACTCTCCGCGAAAATCGTAACAGAGGATCCGCGGCGGCTGGTGGTCGCGAAGGTCGCGGGTGTTGTGCGTGACATACAGGAGGCCCCGGTGGAGCGCGGGCAGCGTCCACGTGGAATGGGCCTCGAACAGGCGGACGCGCTGCCGGGTGACCGCACCCTTGGGCGTGAGTTCGAATTCGGCCAGGAGACCGTCCTCCCCGAGGCAGAAAACCCGTCCGCCCGCCCGGAGGAGGCTGGCGCGAAAGAAGCTGTTGACCCGGCCGTCTTGCTCGAACCGCGTGTCGTCGCTCCAGACAATCCTGCCCGTGCCGGCGTCGAGGCACTTGAATTCCGTGTCGGGCGGGTTGCGGCCGGCAAAGCCGTAGAGATGGCCGTCGATCTGGAGCGGCATCATCCAATGCAGGCCGAAGCCGCGTTCGGTCCAGACCTGCTTCGATTTCAGATTCCCGTCGAACTCCAGCAGCGTGCCGCCCTTTTCGTAGCACTCGGAAATGAAGACCCTTTGCCCGTCGAGGACCAGGGGCGTGCCGGCGATGACCGACTCGTACGCTTTGGCCCGCCACGGAAAGCGATCGAAGACCCGGCCGTCCCGCGGATCGATCGCCAGCACCCCGCCGACGCTGGGACGACTTTCGCCGGCGGCGATGACAAGCGCAACGTCCCGGCCGCGAAGCCGGGCGACGATGGGCGAAGCGTAACCGGCGCCCCAGGCGTCCTCCACTTCCCACAGGGTCTTGCCGGTGAGTTTGTCGAATGCGGCCACGCACGTACCATTGACGCCGCCGCGGGCCTTGCCGCCGACGTTGACGATGACGCGATCCTGCCAGACGAGCGGTGTCGGGCCGTATCCGAAGAAGTATTGCGGAATCTGGAATTCCGCCATCAGGTCGCGCCGCCAGATGACCTTGCCGGTCTCGAGCTCGAGGCAATGCAGCATGGCCGTCACGCCCGCGGCGTAGACGCGACCCTGGTCAATTACCGCGCTGGAGCGTGGACCCGGGCTGAAGCCGTAGCGGTCCTCGTAGTCCACCGGGTAGGCGAAACGCCAGAAGCGCCGGCCCGTCTCCGGATCGAGGCAATCGAGTGTCTCCCTGCCATCGACACGATGAAAGTAGACGAGGCGGCCGCCGGCGAACACGGGGCAGGCGTACCCTTCGCCGGCAGCCATCTCCCAGACCTTGTTCGGGCCTCGTTTCGGCCAGGCTCCGAGCAGCTTGGTTTCGCCGGTCGTGGCGTTGTGATGCGGACCGAGGAAATGCGGCCAGTCTTCCGTCACCGCGCCCGCCGGCAGCGGCTTCGGCGGCGCGTGAAAGATGAGGCCTGCGTAGGTTCCCGGCCCGCCAGCCGGGGCGCCCAGCGAAAAAGACGGGAGGGCGAGGACGAGGGCCGCTACTCCGCGAAGTGTATTCGCCCGAGTCATCGCGAGTGCGACCGAAAACACCCCCGGGGCAAGTCCCGAGACTTCGGCGGAAACAATCGGTCCTTCATCGATGAGTTTCACAATTACGCCAGCACTGGCTTGGTGGTGGGCCGTGCGCTCCGCGCGCGGCTGGGTCGGTCGCCGCTTCGCCTCTGCTAACTCAAACGCCGCGCGACACCGCGGAATCCAGCGGCTCGCCATAGGGCAAATCGTCCGGCAGCGGCACGAACTCGCGGAAGCGACGCCACAATTGGGAGAAGTCCTTGTTCACGTCGCCCGAGAGGCAGTCCGTGATCTCGCCGGCCGCGTCGGGATAGCGCTGGATGACCTCGCGGAAGGAAAAGGCCGGATCGTAGAACGCATAGACCAGCTTGCGCATGTTCTCGACGCCCTGCCGCATGCTCGCGCAGTAGGTCGCGAACCGGGCCGGCGAAAGATCGCCCGCGAGCAGGCCGGCGTGAATCGTTTCACCGACGAGGTGGCCGCTCTTGAGCGCGAGCATGACGCCACTGCTGAACACCGGATCGAGGAACGCGAATGCGTCGCCCACGAGCACCAATCCGGGCGCGGCGCCGTAACGCGAATGGCGGGAATACTCGCTGAGGATGTAGTAGTCGCCGGTCGACCGGCCGACCGACAGTCGATCCTTGATCCAAAGGTTCTCCTCCACTTCGCGGTGAAAGATCGCCTTCAGGTCTTTGACGCCGCCGCGCGTGAGGTATTTGCCCTCGGCGACGACGCCGACGCTGGTCATGCCGTTGTGCTGCGGGATGTGCCAGAACCAGCCCTTGTCCGGGACATAGGCGACGGTGGTGTCGCCCTCGTCGATCCCCACGCCGCGCTTGGAATCCTTATAGTAGGTCCAGACCGCGATCTTGTTCAGGTACGGATCGTTCATCCGCCAGCCATTGCGATTCGAGGTGAAGGCCTCCTTGCCGGAGCAATCGAGCGTGATCGGGGCGCGCACCTCGTAGGTGCGGCCGGACTTGTCGGTGGCTTCGACGCCCACCACGCGATCGCCGTCCATCAGCAGGCGCTTGACCGTCGTCTCCTCGCGTACTTCGGCGCCCTTCTCGCGCGCGTTGTCGAGGAGCATCTGGTCGAATTCCGACCGCAGCACCTGCCACGTCTGCGCGACGGTCTCCCGGTCGTAGCGGGTGAAAAAATAGAACGGCTGCGAGCGCCGGCCGTCGGGCTGCACGAAGGTGACGCTGTATTTCTTGACGAAGGCCGACGCCCTCATCTTCGGAATCATGCCGATCCGTTCGAGCGGATGAAACGTGAACGGGATGAGCGATTCGCCGATGTGAAAGCGGGGAAACTTCTCGCGTTCGAGGATGAGGGTGCGATGGCCGTATTCGGCGAGGATCGCGCCGGCGCAGGACCCGGCGGGTCCGCCGCCAATGATGATTGCGTCGCAGGCTTGAGCTTCGTTGTGGGTGGTCATTATCGAGATGAACGCATTCCATTTCGGCGCACGCGCGATGTCACGCCTCGATCCGTTCCCGCGCGATTGTCGGATGCGATACCTGCTTATTCCAACCCGCTTTCAAGATGAGATCAAATCGCCTGGCTGTAGGAGCCTGCTTGCAGGCGATTCGGAACCCTTTCCGGCGGCACACACTGGCATCGCCTGCAAGCAGGCTCCTACAAAAACGCGACGTTCGTCTCATCTTCACCGCACCTTGGAATTAGCGCTCCGCGTGGGCGGGATCTGGCACTGAAACAGAACGTAGCCCAGCCCAGCCCCAAACCCGAGCCCGTGGGCCGCGCCCCAGAGCAGCCGGCCGGTTGAGCCGCGCACGAGCGCGTAAAGTTCGCCGCCGAGGTAGTAACCGGCGCTGTGCAACGCCAACAACACGGCGAAGAGCCGCAGGTAGCCGCGCGGCTGGCCGAAGGCGCCCTGCAGCATCCACGTCGCCACTGCCAGGCCAGCGACCGCGCCAAAAAGATCGGCGTGGAATTTTCCTTTCAGCCCGAACCAGAATGCGCACCAGCAGAGGGCGTAAACGATGAAGACGGTCGCGAAAAACAGCGGAAATCGTTTCCACGCACCCGGTGCCAGCACCAACCGGCTCAGTGCCAGCCCGGAGAGTCCGACGTAGACCGCCGCGATGGTCGCATACATCGCCGCAGTTCCCGGCACCAGCCGATAGGCCCAAATCGAGTAGGCGAGCACACTCACGGCGCCGAAACTCACACTGCCGTAGAGCATCGAAAACGACAGGCCGGGCGACCGGGCATTCGTCACCTGCCCGGCGCCGGGGGAATCTTCACGGGTGAGTCCGAAACATTTCATGGTGGGTGTGGAGAGCCTCGCGGATCGCCCCGGCCGGCGCAAGCGGGATGACGCAGGGAAGCTCGCGCCGCCAAAAAACAATCGCTTTCGCCGTCGCTCACTTTTGAAGTCGTGTGTCGCTGACCTAAGATTGCGAGTCCGATCGTTTTCCCCATGACAAGTTACCCTCTACTCCGTCCCCTGTCGCTCGGCCTGGGTCTGACGCTCCTTCCGTTGCCGCCCGCCCGAGCCGACGACTGGCCGCAGTGGCGGGGACCGGGACGCGACGGCGTCTGGCGGGAGACGGGGATCATGGAGGCCTTCGCCACCGCCGAATTGAAACCCCGGTGGACGGCCTCGATTGGGCCCGGCTACAGCGGCCCCACGGTGGCGGGCGATTGGGTCGTCCTGACGGATCGGGTAACCGCGCCGGAACAGCAGGAACGGGTGCTGTGCTTTGATCGGGTAACGGGCAGACCGCTGTGGACGCATGCCTATCCTTGCGTGTATCGTGACCTCGACTACGCAATTGGCCCGCGTGCTGCGGTGACCGTGGCGGATGGACGCGCCTTCTCCTTGGGCGCGATGGGGCACGCGCACGGTTTCGAGGTGACGGATGGCAGGGTGCTCTGGGCCCGGGATCTGGCCTCGGAGCTGAAGGCGAGCGTGAGCGTCTGGGGCGTGACCGCCGCGCCGCTGGTCGCGGGCGACCTGGTTATTTTTCAGATCGGCGGCCAGCCGGACGCTTGTCTCGTGGCCTTGGACGCGAAGACGGGTGAGGAACGTTGGCGCGCGTTGGATGGAAAGGCGTCGTACTCCGCGCCACGTCTGATCCGGCAGGGAGATCGCGACGTGATGCTCGCATGGACCGGGCGCTGGCTGGCGTGCCTCGAACCCGCCACTGGTAGCGTCCTTTGGAAGGTGCCCTACAAGCCAGCCAAGATGATCCTCAACGTGGCCGATCCGGTGTTGGACGAAACGGGCCGAAAGGTGTTCTTGTCCGCCTTCTATGATGGTTCGGTGCTCTATGCCCTGAAGCCGGACCTCGGCACGCCGGATTTGCTCTGGAAGCGAGCGGGACCGAGCGAGCGCAAGACGGACGGTCTCCACAGCATCATCATGACGCCCTTAATCCGGGAAGGCCATGCCTACGGCATCGACAGCTACGGAGAAATGCGTTGCCTGAACCTCGCCACCGGTGACCGTGTCTGGGAGGACACTTCACTGCTGGCGAATGGCCGCTGGGCCACGGCGCATTTCGTCCAAAACGGCGACCGGACCTGGATCACCACGGAGAAGGGGGAGATCGTCATCGCCCGACTTACGCCGCGTGGTTTTGAGCGGCTCAGCAG
>JACQWL010000015.1 GCA_016209255.1 Verrucomicrobiota bacterium | reverse complement strand
CGGCTGAAACGCCGCGCACCTTTCGGGTCTGCCTGGTTTCGGGGGCGAACGAATCCAAGCCCTACAGCACGGACACCTCGCTCCGGGCCCTGGCGGACTATCTGCAGACGGAGCACAAAATGATTTGCGACGTGCTCGTCGTGAATGCGGCCGGCACCGGCTTTGACGGCGTGGAGCGGTTGCTGGACGCGGACGCGGCCGTATTTTTCGTCCGGCGCAAGAAGCTCGATGAGCACAACCTCGCGGTCATCCGGCGTTTTTTCGCATCCGGCAAGGGCGTGATCGCGCTGCGCTCGACGAGTCATGCGTGGTTGGACTGGCCGGACTTTGACGCCGAGGTGCTCGGCGCGAAATATGGGCGCAACGGCACCGGGAATTTCGGCGACGCGGAGCGGCTCCTCTTTCGGCCGCATCCAATATGGGAAGGCGTCGTCAACCCGACCAAGATCGGCGTGGCGTTGACCACGCGCCGTGACCTCTATCGTTACACCGATATGGCGCCGGACATCACGGTCATCCTGGAAGGCGAAACCAAGAACGGCCGCATGCCGGTGGCATGGACGCGGGTCCACAGCGAAACCCGGATTTTTCACGTCGCCCTCGGCTACGCCGACGAAATGGAGTCGCCCGCGTACCGCCAGATGGTGCGCAACGCCGTCTACTGGGTCACCAACACCAAGCCGCCCGCGCCGAAAGCCCCGCCCAAGAAAACGGAGGATTAGCGTCACTCTGTTAAGTGTTCCTCAATTTCCGTGCGAAAATTCATCGGGGCGCACCTGCAAATTCGCGCCGTCGTTTCCGGGGCAATTTACCCATGTAGAAACCCGCTCCGCACCAACCGCGCTCATTCGGCTTTACCACCTCGTGCCGGACCATAACTTCGCCGGTGCATCATGAGAATCGTCATCGACGAAGTGCGAATCTTCGTCCCCACAACCGCCGGAATCATGCCGCGATGAACGTGCCCGAGTCACCCGCCGGTGATCCCACCCCGGCCACGCCGCCCAGTCGGGCCAGCGAGGCGGAGGCTGCTGTCCGCGAGCCCGGCCGCCAGCTTCAGTTGATCAGCGAGAATTTTCCCGCGGGCGCCCTGTATCAGTATGTCGTCACGGCCGACGGCCGGCGGCTGCTGACTTACCTGGGGCGCGGCTTCGAACGAATTTTCGGGGAGCTTCCGCCGCAGCTCCCGGTCGATGTCGCGTGGCTGTCGGCCCGGATTCACTCGGCCGACGAACCCGGCATGGCCGAGGCCGGCATGCGCTCGCATCGCGATCTCAGTCCGTTCCAACACGAGGTTCGCATCCGCCGGGCGGACGGCACGGAGCGTTGGGTGAGTTTCCGCTCGCAACCCCGCGCGCTTTCCGACCAGAGCGTGGTCTGGGACGGCGCGATCATCGACGTGACCGAACGCCGGCGGGCCGAGGACTCCGACCGGCGGCAGGTCGAGTTCCTTGCCGCGCTGAACCAGACGACCCTCGAACTGCTCGCGCGGCGGAGCGTGGCCGATCTGCTCCAGGCCCTGGTCGAGCGTGCCTCCGTCCTGCTGAAATCGCCTCATGCCGAGATTTCCCTGCTCGAGGGCGATGCCCTCGTGGTCCGGGCGTTCTCGAAGGGTCGCGATTACCTGATCGGCGATCGCGTCGGACGCAACGAACCCGCGATTTCCTGGCATGCCATCGACACGGGCCTGCCGGTCGTCACCGACCAGTATTCCGCGTCCCCGGACAGCCGCGCGATTTACCGCGAGCGCGGGGTGCAGGTTGTGGCCGTGTTCCCAATCATGCGCGGCACGGAGTGCGTCGGCGTCCTCGGGCTGGCCCGCGAGCAACCCGACACCCCTTTGTCCGTCACCGACCTGCACGAAGGCACGTTGCTGGCGCAGATGGCCGCCCTCGTGCTCCAAAACGCCGCCACCTACGAGGAGGCGGTGCGCGAGGCCGAGGCCCGCAACGTCGCCCTGCGCGAAAGCGAGGAACACTTCCGCGGCGTTTTTGACCAGAGCCCGATCGCCATCGGCCTGCTCTCGCTGCCCCAGGGAAGCATCATCGAGTTCAACCCCGCCGCCCTCGCCGCCTTCGGCTATGCCCGCGACGAGGTCGTCGGCCGGACCTCGGTCGACCTGAAACTCTGGGTCGATCCGGACCGGCGCGACCAATATATCCAACAATTGCGCGCCCAGGGATCGGTCAAGGACTTCGAGGCCGAGATGCGCCGCAAGAACGGTGAAACCTTCACCGTGCTCCACAGCGGCACGCTCGTCACCTTCGGCGGCCAGCCCTACAGCCTCAACTCCATCCAGGACATCTCCGCCCGCAAGCAGTCGGAAGCAGCCCGCGATTGCTCGCTCGCACTGATGCGCGCCACCCTCGAGTCGACCGCCGACGCCATCCTCGTGGTCAACGCCGGGGGCCGGATCGACACCTACAATCGCAACTTCGCCGCGATGTGGCGGCTGCCCGACGACCCCGACGACCGCCCCGACGACGCCAGCCTTCTGCGCACCATCCTCGACCAGCTCGTCGCGCCGGAGGAGTTTCTCGCCAGCATCAACGAGCGCCACGCCCAGTCGGAGCGCGGGGTGTTCGACGTGCTGTATTGCCGGGACGGCCGCGTACTCGAGCGCTCCTGCCGGCCCCAAATCCTCCGGGACCGCCCGGTCGGGCGGGTCTGGAGTTTTCGCGACATCACCAAGCGCCGGCGCGCAGAGGCCGCCCTGCGCGAGAGCGAGGAGCGGTTCCGTGCGCTCGCCGAGCTGTCCCCGGTCGGCATCTTCAGTTCCGACCCCGCCGGTCAGTGCATCTTCGTCAACCAGCGGTGGTGCGAAATCGCCGGCCTGACGCCGGCGCAGGCGTTGGGCGCGGGCTGGACGACGGCGCTGCATCCCGATGATCGCAACCGCGTTGCCAGCGCGTGGGCGGAGGCCGTGCGCCGCGGCGAGTCCTCGGCGGCCGAGTTTCGCTTCGTGCGACCCGATGGCGGCGTGACGTGGCTCGTCGGCCAGTCGCGCGCCCATTTTCAGGCCGACGGAACGCTCGCGGGCTACGTCGGCACGATCACTGATGTCACGAACCTCAAACGCGCCGAGGAAGAGCGGACGAAGGTCGAGGCGCAGATGCGGCAAAGCCGCAAGCTGGAATCGCTCGGCACGCTTGCCGGCGGCATCGCGCACGAATTCAACAACATTCTCAATGGCACCTTTGGGTTCGTCGACCTCGCCCGCCTCGAGCTGCCGCCGGGGCACTCCGTGCATGCCTGGCTCGATCGGATCGCCGCCTCTTCCCAGCGCGCCCGCGAACTCGTGTGCCAGGTGCTCACCTTCAGCCGAAAGACTGAAGGCGAACGCGTGCCGCTACGCCTGCATGTCGTCGTGGGCGAGGCCCTGCGCCTGCTTCGCTCCACCCTGCCCGCGACGGTCGAGCTCGAGGCCCGGCTCCAGCCTGAAACGCCGCCGGCACGGGCCGATGTCACGCAAATCCACCAGGTTGTCCTGAACCTTTGCACCAACGCGTGGCACGCCCTCGCGCCGGGCGGCGGGCGCATCGTGGTGACGCTGGAACCATGGACGGTCACCGCCGGGCAGGGCGCGGCGCAACCCGACCTCCGCGCGGGTTTGTGCGCGCGACTCACGGTTGCGGACAACGGCAGCGGCATGGATGCCGCGATGCTGGAACACATCTTCGAGCCACTCTTCACGACCAAGGACGTTGGCTCGGGCGCCGGCCTCGGTCTCGCCGTGGTGCACGGCATCGTGAAATCCCACGAGGGCGCCATCGTGGTGCGCAGCGAGGTCGGAGCGGGCACGACGTTTGAACTGTATTTTCCCGCCGTCGCCGCCGAACCCGTCCCGCCGGTCCCCCCGCCGCCGGAAGTGCCTCGTGGCAACGGCGAACGCATTCTCGTCGTCGACGACGACACCGTGAGCGGCTTCGTCACGGAAAAAATGGCCGAAAGCCTGGGCTACACGGTCACCCGCTGCACCCGGCCGGAGGAAGCGCGGGCCCGTTTCACCGCCGCACCCTCGGCCTTCGACCTCGTGGTGTCCGACCTCGCCATGCCCGGAATGACCGGCGAGGAGTTGATCGAGCATCTCGTACGGATCCGTCCCGACATCCCCATCGTGGTGGCGACCGGCTATGTCGAAACCGTGCGGCAGCGAATTTTGGAACGGGGCGCCGCTCGCGCCGTGCTGCGCAAACCGGTGTCCCGGGACGAACTCGCGCAGGCCCTGGCCCAAAGTTTGCGAGGCTCGCGTTGACCGGTTTGGGGTCATTCTTGCCGATCCGCTCGCCACGGCGTCCGGCAGCTACACGCTCTGGATTTACTACCATCCAGGCCGTGAGGTCCTCAGCCCGACAGCGACTTCTGGACACACTACGCGCCCTGTCACTCCGAGAGCGAATCGAGCATGTCGCGTGGGATGATTTCCACCCGCTCGCTTTCTACCCGGCCGGCTTAACGTAACGATTCAGTTGGCACGAGGCGGAACGCGATCCGCCAAAGGAGGACAAGCCCCTGTGCGCCCTCCGGCGCATCCGGGCGCGTTTTTCCCTCGGACGCGGCTTCAACGGCGCCCGGAGGTCGCCGTCCACCTTTCAGTTCTCGTCGTTACGAATGAAAAGTGCGTTCGACTGAATTGTTATGGCTTAGCGCAGCGCCAGTTTCTCCCAGGCGCCGAACTCCCAGGCGTCTTTGCGT
Organism: Verrucomicrobiota bacterium; assembly: GCA_016209255.1. Taxonomy (GTDB): domain Bacteria; phylum Verrucomicrobiota; class Verrucomicrobiia; order Opitutales; family Opitutaceae; genus ER46. Next base: position 7,610 of record JACQWL010000015.1, on the reverse strand, counting down.
TCCGCGTGGTTCTGTTCCAGCAGGGCGTTGTTAAGGAACGTGCGGGGAATGGTGAGGACGGGCAATGCGGCGGAAGGCATGACGCGTGGCTGCTCAGCGGGAACGAACCGCCACGGCGAGTTCCCTGGTTTTGGCGATGATCTTGTCCTCCAAACCCGGCGCCCACGGACTGGGATGGCCGTATACGATCATCGAACGCGAGCCTTCGTATCCGCCCTCCCCCAAGACGCGCTCGGAAGGAATGTAGGCCATGACATCGTTGCTGTAGCCGGCGACCCAGGTGCCCGGGCCCAGCTCACGTTTGAGGCGGAGCGAATAATCGGCGACGACTTCCCCGCCCAAGGCGATCCATACGAGATCGCGGCCCAGACGCCAGACCTGGATCGGATAGGCGTGAGCCGGGGCGAGTTGCCCATGCTGGGCCAGCTTCCCCAGCAGATGCCGCGCCCGGAGTTGCGTGTACTTCCCGCCACGCTCATAAGGCGACACGCCGGTCTTCTGACTCTCCGCTTCCGCGACCAGTTCCTCCTGAGACGGCACGCGCTCGTAGGGAAGCTCGATCGTGGCAAAGGCGGACTGGCTGCTCGCGCTCACGGGATTCATGGGCGCACCGAGCACCGCCTCGACCGTATCGGCCAACTGCTCCCCGTACTTTTTCGCCAGCAGCAGCGTGCTTCGCGGGAGCGGATTCGTATCGGCCCCGCATCCCGCGAAGAACATCGCCACGGCGCCTGGGCGGCGCGTTTCGAGGGCGGCTTGGGCGTAGCCAGCGTAATCGCCGTTCCACGCGGAATCCTGAAGCACGGTCGCGTGACACGCGTAGCCGAATACGATCGCCTTGATCCGGCCATCAAGGTCGGTGATGCGCAGCACCGGCACATCCGGGTCAACCGGTCCCACAAGCCGACCCTCGGCCCGCAGCCGAGGCACGTCGGCCTCGGGGTTGTTGCGGCGGTTGACGCCGAAGGTTGTCCAGCCGTTTCCCCAGCTCAAGCCGGCCGGCGCCAGGTTCGCCACCGCTTCGGTCGCAATGCGAACCATCGTACGTTCCAAGCCCTGGCGGTAGAGGGCGACCGCGGGCCGATCCTCCTTCGGGATCTCGTACACCGCCGGGAGGTATCCCTCCACCACCGGCCCGGAATGCGTATGGGAGACATTGACGAGAACACTGGAACGTGGGAACTGCAGCGCGCGCTGGAGCTCCCCGGCGACGGCCTCGGAGACGGCCGCCGTAATGCCGCAAAGATCGGCGGTAAAGACGACGGAGCGCTTGCCGGTTGCGTCCTGCAACGCGAGCGCCTTTACCCACAGGTCCTGGGTCTTTTCGACGGTCGGACGATTCCGCGTATAGCCGGCCATCCACATCGATCCTTCCGGGGTGATGTTGGCCCTGGCGGTGCCGGCTCTCCACGTTTCGGCGGCCGAAACAGACAAAGCCGCCAACCCGCCACAAAAGAAAGCGGCCCCGAGTGCCTGCCGAAATGTCGATCGCAAACGAAAGTTCATGTGGGTTCTCCTTGAACGCCACAGTGGTGTTGAGCGCCGAGGACACAAGGGGAAGCCGGGGTGGCTCGGAATGTTTTCACCGTCCCGGCGGCTGGTGCTATACGTAAGAATCTTCGGGGCATTCCGGGGGCAAACTGTAGGAGCGGCTTCATGCCGCGATGGCGCCAATCCATCGCGGGTTTGAAAACACGCCCTACCGCCCACTCGGTTTCAGCCCGACGATCGCTGCGGCCAGCTGGGCGCGCGCGCGTTCGTAGGCCGCGGGATCCTTTTCCCACTGGAACCACGACGCGGTAAGCGGGCGCACGATGGCCTCGGCGGTGGCGCGCCGGCCGGCCCGCTCCAGGATCGCCAGATATTCATAGTCCTCAATCGCGTCGCGCAGGGCCTTGAGGCGCACGGTCGCGACGATGCCGTCGTAGCCGACCGCGCGCGCCGGATACACGAGCGAGCCTTCGCCGTTGTAACGCCTGCCTTTCTGCCCCTGCTGGATGACGCCCTTGCCAATAAAGTACGGCGCCTCCGCCCACGGGTCGTCCACCTGCCGCCAATACGACATGCCGCCCCAGTAGAGCAGACCCTTCATCCCGTCGCGCCACGCCATCCATGCCGGCACCCGATAGTTCAACAGCGGGGCGTCGATATGCCACCACGGCGTCGGCAGGCCCTGGCACAGCGCGGTGTACGTCCAAAGCGTTTCGCCCAGCGCCGGCCGCTCCGCCCCGCGTTCCGGCCGGTGCAGAGAAAAAAGCGGACACCAGATGTCGACCGCGCCGTAGAGGTCGCCCCAGGCACTGTTCGCACCCGTGTTTCCCGGCTCCGTCCACGGCTGCTCCACGACCATCACTTGCACCACTGACTTCGCTTCCCGGATTGCGCGGCCCCATTTCTGCACGAAGCGATAGTCCTCGAGCGTGTTCGGCTCGTCCTTGAGATACGTGAAGAAAACGGTCTGCGGCCGGTCGAGTTCGCGCGCCAGCCGATCGAAGGCGGCCAGCCAGGCCCGCAGCGTGTCGCGCTCCAACTCCGGATCCTTGATCGCCGTGGTCACGCGCGGAATCGCGAGCGCGTTGACTTGGTAGCGGTCCATGAACTCGCGCAACACTTCGACTTCCTGATCCGGGATCTGAAAACTCCCGTCCGGCTGGCGCACGGGGCGGAGCGTCGACGGTGGCGGAGTCGCGTTGAAACGATGCTCCGTGAGCAACTGGGCGCACTGGGCCGCGACCGCCTCCCAATCCGCCGGCTCAGTTTCCTTTTTATCGGCGGCCCGCTGCCGATACCATCCCCGCATGCGCTCGGCGGGCGATCCGAATTCGGTGACGAGCGTCGCGACCCGCGGCAGGTCAAAGTCCCACACGGTCAGTGAAACTGGAACCGGCACGCTCCGGCCGCCCGCCGCAATCACGCGATAGGTTCCCTGATACTGGCCGGGCTTCGCGTTCGCCGGCACATGAAGGTCGACCCAGAAGCCGTGTGTCTCGCCGGCTGGCAGATCGAACGGCACCGCCCGGATGCGCGCTCCTTCGAGCTTCCTGCCCGGCACCGGGTGCTCGAAAGGGATCAACGGATCCGGGTACCAGTCCGGCTTGAAGGTCTCGTTGCGATACGTTCCCGTGTCCAAACGGAGTTGGTGCTGGCGGAACAGCCGCGCGTCCCGGGTCGCGAGCACGACCCCGCCCGGCCCACGCAGATCGCCCGCTTCCACGCGCACCGCGCCCACCGGCGCGTCCGATCGCAACAGGATTTGGAAGCTTTCCCATTCGTTCCGGGCGGCCGCGAGCCGGACGGCCGGCGCGCGCTCCGGGAGATCACCGCGCAGGACATGGCGGGTCTCCGTGGTTGTCCAAACCTGCCAATCGCCGAAGGCCGGGCTGGGCGTGAACAGGCCGCCCGCGAGCGCCAAGAGCTGAATCATTGGAGTTTTCATAGGGGGGGAGGAAACGGATTGAGGAATTCACGGGAGGCATACCTGGGCGTTCGTCACTTGTATCTTCGACCACGGTTGGCCGTTTCCATGCCACCGGAGTGAAGCACGAAACACACGAATGGATTAGGGGGTGTTTTCAAACCTGATTGTCATTCTGAGCACAGCGAAGAATCCAGCGAGAGTAGCGAAGCCTATGTGGGCTGCGGATGTCCAAATGGATTCTTCGCTGCGCTCAGAATGACAGGGAAAAACTTACTTTGAAAACTCGACCGCGCGTGAATGAGCGGTACAGGCAGTTTCATTTCCGTGTTTTCCGTGTGTTCCGTGGGCAAATTCTGAATCGACAGGACTTACCGCGGCTCGACGCAGCCGACGACTTCGAAGTCGTAGTCGCGATAGGTGCGCATCGTGCCGCGCAGCCACAGGACCAACGTGCCAAGCCGGTCGCCAATCGGAACGATCGGGCGCAGGTTGTCGGCGGTGGAGTTGCGCGTCATGGGGTCCACGCCCACGTGGCGCCGCCATCCGCGGTGAGGCCTGAATAAATCTCGTGGTGCCGGCGCCCGTCGGTCGCGCTCACGAGCGGCCGGCCGGAAACCGGGTCCGCATTGGTGGAGATGAACACGCGCTCGGGGCGGTGCGGCACGATGGCGGCGAGGCCCGAGTAGTCGCTTTCCACGCCGTAGAGTTCGGTGCCGGCGTGGGCCAGCGGATGCACGTGCCACCGCTGGCCGTTGTATCGCGCGTAGAAATACCGCAGGTCCATCCCCGTGGCGCTTCGCAGGTGTTGCGTCGAGGAGCCGTTCACCTGCACGGAAAAAACCACCACGGGACGCTCGTGGGCATCGAGGTGCATGTCCACGGTCCAGGCCACATGCTCGGCGTCGCCCATGTACACGGGCGTGAGCTGGTCGGGCTTGACGACCGACTCCGCCGTCTGGCTGAGCGGCGCGATCGCCTGGCCGTCGCTGCCGTGCAGCATGCCGCCGCGGATGAAGCCGTGGTAGATGCCGTTGTAGTAGGCGCGCGGGTGATCTTCGGTCGTGAGGACGTGAATCGTGTCACGGCCGTTCGAGGCGTATTTCACATAGGGACGGCCGCCCCCGGTCTGGCCCGAACTCTTCGGATCGGTTTTGGCGGGGTGCGGCCACGAGAGCAGCCGGCCGCCGTAGCGGAAGGAGCGGCCGGCGTCGTCGGACACGAGGTAGTTGGGGTTGAAGCCCACCGAGCGGTTGAAATTGTAGATCCGCCCTCGCTCGGCCGTGAGCCGGAAGAGATTGGTGTAGGTCGCGCTGCTCGGCAGCGTCACCGATTCCGTCGGGCTCCACGCGCGGATGTCACCGGGCCCGGTGGTGCGCCGCCACCAGACGTGGGTGTTCATCTCCTTGGGCTTGACGCCGCCGTGGTTGGCCCAGCTCGCGAGGATGCGGCCATCGGGCAGCGCGAGAAACGCCGGCACGTCGTGGTCGTCGGACTCGTGCTTCGGCGCGAGGGTGAAGCTCTGCACGGCGCCCGACTTTGGGTTCCACGCGTGGGCGTCGATGTCGCCGGAGGGCGACTTCACCGCGCCGAAGACGACGGTGTCGCCCGCGAGAATGGCGCGCTCGTCCTGGAACCAGCACCAGCCGCCATTGGGCGCGAGCACCTGCAACGACACCGGTGCGGTGGGTGCCGCCGCGAGCGGCAGCGCCCATGCGGTGGCCGCGATGATGATCGAGATAATGATAGAGGGGAGCGCATTCACAGCGCACGGGAATACCCGATCCAGACCTGGAATGCCAGCGGCAGCCGCGAGGCATCTGCGATGCCGGGCGTACCTCTGAGTAAGGCTGCGCCGTTTAACGAGCTTTACCCGACAATCGGGAGACCCGCCGAGACGCCGACATACTGATTGATCCCGTGCGCGAGAAACGACAAACGTGGAGTGGATTGCACCCACTGACCCCAGCCTATGAAATCCTCGATCCGATTCCCGTTCATCCTGCTGACTTGTGCTTTTGCCGCGTCCGGGCCCGCGTCCTTGGCCGCCGACGTTGTGCCCATGCCTGGAACGGCCCCGCTGCGCGAAGAGCAGAATCTGACGGAGCGGGTCATTGACGGCGCCAGCGCCTTCATGGCGAATGAAATCAAGCGGGTGGCGGGCGCCCGGGAGACACTTTGGAAGCCGGATTATTCCTCGCAGCAGGCTTACGAGACCTCGGTCGAGCCGAACCGGAAGAGATTCCAAGACTATATCGGATTGAAGGATACCCGGGTGGCCGCGGACGACCTCGAGTTGGTGGCCAAGATCTCGCAACCGGCGCTGGCGGCGGAATCGGCCGGAGTGTCCGTCCATGCGGTGCGGTGGCGGGTGCTGCCCGGAGTTGACGCGGAGGGATTGCTGCTCGAGCCAAAGGGGCCGGCCCGGGCGCAGGTCGTCGTCTTGCCGGAAGCGGACTGGGCGCCTGAATCCGTCGCGGGGCTCGAGAACGGCGTGCCGGGGCGCAGACAGGTGGCGCGCCGGCTCGCGGAGAGCGGCTGCCGGGTACTGGTGCCAACCTTGATCGACCGGTCGGGAAAGTGGTCCGGGCCACTCGGCGGGCGGAAGGCGCCGAACCTTTCCCATCGCGAGCTTGTTTATATCGTCGGGTATTGCCTGAACCGCCACATCATCGGCTACGAAGTGCAGCGGACCCTCGCGGCCGTGGATTACTTCAAGTTGCGCGACGCCTCCCTCCCGGTCGGGGTGCTGGGATTCGGGGAAGGCGGCCTGATCGCGATGTACAGCGCGGCGGCCGACACCCGGATCGACGCGACCCTCGTGAGCGGCTACTTTCAGAAGCGGGAGGAGCTTTGGCGGGAGCCCACCTACCGCAATGTGTGGGGACTCCTGCACGAATTCGGTGATGCGGGAGTGGCCCGGCTGATTGCTCCGCGCGGGTTGGTGGTGGAGGCATCGCGGGGTCCCGTGGGACCGGGCCGGCCGGCAACGAATGCCCCCGCGCAAGCGACGGATGGCGCGCTGGCCTCTCCGCCCATTGAATCGGTGCGGGCGGAGTACGAACTCGCCGCGAGCAACTACCGGAGGGTTGGCGCGCCCGCGATGCTGACCCTGGCGATCAGCGGCGACGGGCAGGGAGAGCCATTTACGGACGCGGGCGTGGCCGCCTTCTTGCGCAAGCTCGGGGCTGGAGCCCCGGCCCCGGTGGCGGACGGCGTCCTGACCGACCGGCGTCGCGGCTTTGATCCGGCAACACGTCTTCATCGGCAATATGATCAACTGGTGGCGCATACGCAGGAAGTGATGAGGGCCAGCCCGTTTCGCCGCTCCGAATTCTGGGCGAAGAAAGACCCGCTGGCGCCGCTCGCGCGCAACACGTACCAGCAACAACGGGCCTTTGTGCCGGACAAACCGTACCCCCTCGACAAGTGGGTGGAGCTGACGGGCGACTACCGCCAGTATTTCTGGGAAGAAGTGCTGGGGCGCTCGCCTCCGCCGAGTCTGCCGCCCAACGCCCGGACGCGTCAGTTTCTGGATGAGCCCCGCTACAATGGCTATGAAGTCGTGATGGACGTCTGGCCGGAGGTAATCAACTACGGCGTCATTCTCGTTCCGAAGGGTCTCCGCCCGGGCGAGCGCCGCCCCGTGGTGGTCGTGCAGCACGGTCACCAAGATTTTCCCAAAAAAGTGACCGACCCCCATTTCGTCGGACAGACAATCTACCAGGCGGCCGGGGCGGAGCTGGCCGACCGCGGGTTCATTGTCTATGCGCCGCAAAATCTCTATACGCTGGCCGAGAAATTTCCGTTGATTCAGCGAATGGGTCACCCGCTCAAGCAGTCGATGTGGTCAATCATGATCGGGCAGCATCAGCAGCTCGTCCGCTGGCTGCAGGGCCTCCCGATGGTCGCGCCTGAGCGGATCGGGTTTTACGGCCTGTCCTACGGTGGGAAATCCGCCGTGTTTCTTCCGGCGGTGATCGAAGAATACGCGCTGTCGATTTGTTCGGGCGATTGGACCGAGCGGGTTTGGAAAAACTCGAACCTCCTTTCCGACTTCATTTTTGCCTGGGGGGGACATTTCTCGCAGATCGAATTCAACTTCGCCGATACATTCAATTATGCCGAAATTTCCGGCTTGATCGCGCCCCGGCCGTTCATGGTGGAGCGGGGGCATTACGACGGGGTGTCGCCG
>JACQWL010000218.1 GCA_016209255.1 Verrucomicrobiota bacterium | reverse complement strand
GGCTTGGCGCGCGGAATCGCCCGCCGGCCCTCGAGCGCGTTGAGCAGCGCCGTCTCCTCACCGCAGATGTAGCGGCCCGCGCTCGTGTGAATCCGCACCTCGAGCGCGAAGCCGCTGCCGAGGATGTTGGGGCCGAGGTAGCCGCCGGCGCGCGCCTCGGCCAGCGCCCGCTCGAGCCGCCGGCGCGACAACGCGTATTCGGCGCGCAGGAAAATGAAGGCCACCTCCGCGCCGATGGCGTAGGCGCTGACGATGAGCGCCTCGACGAGCTGGTGCGGATTGCCCTCCATGAGATAGCGATCCTTGAACGTGCCCGGCTCCATTTCGTCGGCGTTGCACACAAGGTATTTTGGCCGGGGCGCGTCTTTCCCCATCGGCACGAAGCTCCACTTCATCCCCGCGAGGAAGCCGGCGCCACCGCGGCCGCGCAGCCCCGAGTTGCTCACGACCCGCGTCACCTCCTCGGGCGCCATCGTCTTGAGCGCCTTGCGCACGGACGCGTAGCCGCCCACGCGCTCAAAGTCGGCGAGCGACAGCGGTTCGCCGCCGGGGCGGATGTGCCCGGTCAGTGGCTTCTCCATGGCGAGGGCTCCGGCGACGGCGCGCGGGGTTCGCTGGCGTCGCGGGAATTTTTTGCGGCGTGCTCGCGCAGCAACGCGTCGAGCCGGGGGGGATCCAGGTCCGCCTGCAGCTCGCCGTCGATCATGACTGCCGGCGCGTGGTCGCAGGCGCCGAGACATTGAATGGGGAGCAGCGTGAACTGCCCGTCGGCCGTCGTGTCGCCCATGCCGATGCCCTGCGTGCGCCGCAGGTGCGCGCACAACTGGCCGCAACCCATCACCCAGCAACTGATGCTGTCGCACAGGTGGATGACCGTGCGTCCGACGGGCCGCCGGTAGATCAGGTTGTAGAAGGTGGCCACGGCATCGACCTCCGCGGGCGTCATGGCGAGGAAGGCCGCGATGTCCTTCACGCTCTCGTCGGAAATCCACCCGCGCTGCCGCTGCACGATGTTGAGGGCATCGATGCAGGCCGAGCGGCGGTGGGGATAGGCGGCGGCTTCCGCCTCGATCTCGCGCTGTTCGGTTTCGTTGAGCATCGTCGGGTGGCCTCGGGTGGCGGCGCGGCGGTTCAGCGGTCGATGTCGGCGAGGACGTAGTCCACGCTGCCGAGGATCGCGAGGAGGTCCGGCACCATCGCGCCCCGGCTGATCCACGGGACAGCCTGCATGTGCGGAAACGACGGCGAACGGATCCGCGTGCGATACGAGATCGTGTCCTTGTCGCTCACGAGGTAGTATGAGTTGAGCCCCTTGGTCGCCTCGACCATCACGCAGGCTTCGCCGGCCGGGATGACCGGGCCCCAGCTCACGCTGAGGAAGTGGGTGATGAGCGTCTCGATGTCCTGCATCGTCCGGTCTTTCCGTGGCGGCGTGGCCAGCGGATGATCGGCCTTGCAGGGGCCGGCCGGCATGTTCCGCACGCACTGCTCGATGATGCGCAGGCTCTGCCGCATCTCCTCGACACGCACCAGTCCCCGGTCGTAGCAGTCGCCGTTGCGCCCGGTAGGGATGTCGAACTCGAAATTCTCGTAGCCGGAATACGGCCGCTTTTTCCGCAAATCCCACTCCAGGCCGGTGGCGCGCAGGCCGGGACCGGTCACGCCCCATTCGATGGCCTGCTCCGCCGTGTAGCGGCCGATCCCGACCGTGCGGGCCTTGAGGATCCGGTTCCCCATGACCATGCCGTCGTATTCCTTCAGCCGCGGCGGCAGGTAGGCGAGAACCTCCCGGACGAGGCGATCCCAGCCCTTGGGCAGGTCGGCGGCGACTCCCCCAATGCGAAACCAGTTCGGATGCATCCGGGCGCCGCACACCGTTTCGATGATGCCGAGGACGCGCTCGCGGTCGTTGAAGGTGTAAAACACGGGCGACAGCTGCCCGACGTCCTGCGCGAACGTGCCATACCACACGAGGTGGCTGGAGAGGCGGAAGAGCTCGCACAGCATGACCCGGATGACCTTCACCCGGTCGGGCACCTCGATGCCGGCGAGCTTCTCGACCGCCAGCACATAGGGCAGGTTGTTCATCACGCCGCCGAGGTAATCGACGCGGTCCGTGTAGGGGATGTAGGTGTGCCACGATTGGCGCTCGCCCATCTTCTCCGCCCCGCGATGGTGGAAGCCGATTTCCGGCACGACATCGACGATCTCCTCGCCATCGAGCTGCAGCACGAGGCGGATCACGCCGTGCGTTCCCGGATGCTGCGGGCCGATGTTGAGGAACATGAAATCGTGATCCTCGGTGGAACGTCGCAGGCCCCACTCTTCGGGATGAAATTGCAGTGCCGCCTGCTCGGCCTCCTGTTTCTCCTCGGTCAGGCGGAAAGGGCCCATCTCCGTCGCGCGCGCCGGGTGCTCCTTGCGCAGCGGGTGCCCCTGCCACGTCAGCGGCATCAGGATGCGGCGGAGGTTCGGATGCATTTCGAAGCGGATGCCGAACAGGTCCCAGGCTTCGCGCTCATACCAGTTGGCCGACGCCCACAGCCCGGTGATGGATGGAATCACGGGGGTGTCGCCGCTGAGCGCGACCTTGAGGCGCACCTCCTGCACCGGGTCGAGGCACAGCAGGTGATACACCACCGTGAAGTCCGCGGGCGGCTGCCCCTCGCGATGCACGCGCACGCGCTCGTCGATGGCCGTCAGGTCGAAGAGCATCCGGTAGCGAGGCGTGGTGTCCTCCTTCAGGAAGCGCAGCACTTGGACGAGTTTCTCCCGCGTCACCCAAAACGTCGGTATCCGGTCACGGGTTTGCTGCTCCGTGAGATCAATGCCCGGAAAGCTTTCTCTCAGCTCCCGGCCGATACCGGCGTCGGCATTCATCGGTCGAACAGGTTACTCATGGGTGGCAGCGCAGAGGGGCGGTTACTCGGTTGTTTCAAGCCCGGGCCGGCTAGACCTCGTCCGGCGGGCGCAGAAATTGCATTTTCATTCGGGTGTCGCGTTTGAGGTCGCGCTGCGAGTCGCGACCGGGCTGCTGTATTCCCTGCGGGCCCAGCCACCAGGCCAGCGGACGCTTCTCCTGGCCGACGGCTTTGCTCAGGAGGATCAAACCCTCCATGAAAGCGTCGGGGCGAGGCGGACAGCCGGGCACATAAACATCCACGGGCAGGAATTTATCGACGCCCTGCACGACGCTATAAATATCATACATGCCGCCCGAGTTGGCGCAGGAACCCATCGAGATCACCCACCGGGGCTCCATCATCTGCTCGTAAAGCCGCTGGATGACGGGGGCCATCTTGATGAACACCGTCCCGGCGATGACCATGACATCGGCCTGGCGCGGCGTCCCCCGCAGCACTTCGGCGCCGAACCGCGCGACGTCGTATTTGCTCGTCACGCTCGTGGCCATCTCCACGAAGCAGCAGGAGAGGCCGAAATTGAAGGGCCAGAGCGAATTTCTCCGTCCCCAGGCGATGAGATCCTGGAGCCGGGACATGGCGAGCACCTTGCCAATCACCTCGTCCGCCGCCGCCGGATCCCGGCGCGGCGCGACCGCTGCACTCGCGTTGGTCAACTCCCAGTTCATATGCGTCACGATCGGGTGCGCCCTTTGGCGCCGGCCCAGTCCAGCGACCCCATCCGCCACTCGTAGATCAGGCCGGACAGCAGGATGGCAATGAACACGACTACGCCCAAGTATCCCTCCCAACCCAGTTCGCGAATCGCCACCGCCCAGGCGAAAATATACACCAGCTCCAGATCGAAGATGACGAACAGGATCGCGGTCAGGTAGAATTGAATCGACAGCCGCAGCCGCGCAGAACCGGTCGGCAAGACCCCCGATTCGTAGGGCTCGCCGGTCGCCCGTTCACGATGGCGCGGACCGACGAAGTGCGAAACAAGCAGCATCCCGGCTGCAATAGACACCGCCAGGATCGCATACACGATGAAAGGCCAATACATGATGGGGTTCTTTCTCTGTGTGCATTCCGCGGTCTCGACTTTTCTGGTTTTTTAACACCGACAAAATTCCGATGGAAAATTTACAAGCTACGGATATCCGATTTGGAAAGTTAGTAAACACGAAACACTCCCCCGGCAGGCGAAGGGGGATGTATGGAGGCCATGGACGCCTACACTGGGCGGCAAATCCGACGGCACCGCAAGCCTGCGGGGCGCATCCCACTTTTTGACAGGTGTAGGCCCGTCCGTCGGGCGGGCAAGGCATTGAGCCCGGCCACCGGCCGGGCCTACAAGGCGAGCATGCCCGAGAGCGGTGCTTGTCCAAAAAGTGGGATGCGCCCCAAGCCTGCGCAAGATGACGAATGTGCCTTGCCAGTGGGCGGCCCGTCTCGCTTCATCCCGCCAATCATGTCCGAGAGCGCCACCGTTTCCCCGAGCGTGTATTCGAAAGATCGGCCTTATCCGGCCGTGCTGATCGAGAATCGCCTGCTCACCAAGCCCGGCTCAGCCAAGGAGACGCGCCACCTCGTGCTCAACCTCGGCGAGGGCGGACCCGGTTACGAGGCCGGCGATTCGATTGGCGTTTTTCCCCTCAACCGGCCGGCAGAGGTGGCGGAAATCCTGCAGCGGCTGGGTGCGACGGGCGCCGAGTCCGTGTCGCTGCCAAGAGTCGCTGCGCCGGTCGACTTTCGCGAGGCCCTCACGTCAAAGCTGGCGCTCGCGGGCCCCACGCGGGCGGTCCTGGAAAAATTTGCGGCGAAGGCGGCCGATCCGGAAGAGCAGGGCCGGCTGGCGGCCCTGTCCGCGCCTGGCGCCAGGGAAGCGGCCAACGCGTTTTTGGCCGAGCGCGGATTTGTCGATTTGTTGGCGGAGTTTCCGAGTGTCCGGTTCACTCCCCAGGAGTTCGTGGACATGATGCGCCGGCTCATGCCGAGGCTTTACTCGATCGCTTCGTCTCCCCGCGTGTTCCCGGGCGAGGTCCATCTGACGATCGTCATCACCCGTTACCGGACCAATGGGCGCGACCGCGTCGGCGTATGTTCGACGTTTCTCGCCGATCGGGTGCCGTTGCGGGAAGGGCACGTTCCAATCTTTGTCTCGCACTCGCATTTCCGGCTGCCGCCGGATGGCACGAGAGACTGCATCATGGTCGGGCCGGGCACGGGCATCGCGCCGTTTCGGGCCTTCGTTCAGGATCGCGCGGCCTCGGGCGCGACCGGCCGGAACTGGGTGTTTTTTGGCGACCAGCGCCGCGCGACGGATTTTCTCTACGAGGAGGAGTGGCAGCAGTATCTCGCGGATGGCCAGCTCGTGCGACTCGACACGGCGTTTTCGCGCGATCAGGCGCACAAGGTTTATGTCCAGGATCGGATGCGGGAAAACGCCGCGGCGCTTTGGTCGTGGCTCGAAGGCGGCGCGCACTTTTATGTCTGCGGTGACGCGAAGCGCATGGCCAAGGACGTTGACGCGGCGCTCCACGAGCTGGTCGCGGCGCAGGGCGGGCTGACACCCGAACAGGCGGCCAGCTACGTCAAGCAGTTGAAGAAGGACAAACGCTATCAGCGCGACGTGTACTAAGCGCGCCGAATTTTCCGCTCGCTACCCACCGTCCGTCACCCGCTACTTTCAATCCCTCATGCTGACGTTTAACAAGCGCACCGCTCTCATCACCGGCGCCGGCCGGGGCATCGGGAAGGCCATCGCCGAGACCCTCGCCGGGCACGGCGTGACGGTGATCTGCGTTTCGAAGTCCGCCGATTCGTGCGGTGCGACGGCTGCGGCCATCGCGGCGGCAGGGGGAAAGGCAAAGGCCCTCGCCGTCGATGTGGCGGATGGCGCCGCGATCGCGAAGGCGGTCGAGGAATTGCAGAAGGAGTTTCCCCTCATTGACATCCTCGTGAACAACGCCGGCATCACCCGCGACGGCCTGCTGTTCCGGATGAGCGAGGCGGACTGGAATGACGTCATGGCGACGAACCTGACGAGTTGTTTCCATTGGACGAAACACTTCGGCCGGCCGATGACCCGCGCCCGCTGGGGCCGGATCGTGAACATCACTTCTGTTAGCGGCATCATGGGCAACGCGGGCCAGGCGAACTACTCGGCGGCGAAGGCCGGCATGATCGGGTTGACCAAGACCCTGGCGCGCGAATTCGCCGGTCGCAGCGTGACTGTCAATGCGGTCGCCCCCGGATTCATCAAAACGGACATGACGAGCGGGTTCGTCAACAACCCGGAAGCATCGGCAAGGATTCTCGAGGTTGTGCCGCTCAAACGCTTCGGCGAGGCGGCCGATGTGGCCAACATGACGGCGTATCTCTGCTCCGAGGAGGCGGGCTACATTACGGGCCAAGTTTTTAACGTTGACGGTGGCATGGCGATGTGAACCCTCCGCAGAACATTTCCTCACTCTCATTTTCGTTAAAATGGCCGACCAAAAAACCATCGAACAGCGCGTCAAAGAGATCATTGTGAATCAGCTCAACGTCAACGAGGAGCAGATTACACCGACCGCTTCTTTTCTCGACGATCTTGGTGCTGACTCGCTCGACACGGTCGAGCTGATCATGGCCTTTGAAGAGGAATTTAAGGACGAAATTAAGGGCGAAATCCCGGAGGCCGATGCGGAAAAACTCCAGACGGTGGGGCAGGTCATAGAGTACATCAAAGCGAAGGCCGGGCCGTCCTAAGGCCAGTTCGGTAGATTCCCGGGCGTTCTGCCTGTTTCCCGCGCGGAGATATCTGGCAGAACGCTTTTTTGCTTTCTGATTCTGGCGACTCTCATTGCGACCATGGACACTGCTTCATCCACGCGCGGCGTCGTTGTCACCGGCCTCGGGGTGGTCACCTCGATCGGGCACAACGCGGACGCGTTCTGGGCGGGCCTCGTCGCCGGCCGATGCGGGATCAAGCGGGTGACGCTGTTCGATCCCGCCGAGTTCGCCAGCCAGATTGGGGCCGAGGTGCGCGATTGGGATCCCGCCCGGCACATGGACCCCAAAGAGGCGCGGCGGAACGACCGTTACACGCAATTCGGTTTCGTGGCGGCACGGCAGGCGGTGGTCGATTCGGGGTTGGAGATGGCGAAGGAGGATGGCGACCGCGTCGGCGTCATCATCGGCTCCGGCATCGGCGGCATGCACACCTACGAGACCCAGCTCAAGGTGCTCGCCGAGCGGGGACCGCGGCGGGTGTCGCCCTTCACGATTCCCGCCCTGATCGGCAACATGTGCGCCGGGCTCGTGGCAATCGAGTTTGGCGCGCGCGGGCCGAACTTTGGCATCGTGTCGGCGTGTGCCACCGGCGCGCATGCGCTCGGGGAGGCGGCGCACGCCATCCGGCGGGGCGACGCCGACGTCATGATCGCCGGCGGCAGCGAGGCGGCGATCACGCCGTTTGCCTACGCGAGCTTCTGCTCGATGAAGGCGATGAGCACGCGCAACGACGAGCCGGAGAAAGCCTGCCGCCCGTTCGACCGGAATCGCGACGGCTTCATCATGGGCGAAGGCGCCGGCGTCGTGGTGCTGGAGTCGCTGGAGCACGCGCGGGCCCGCGGCGCGCGGATCTACTGCGAACTCGCCGGTTACGCCGCGACGTGCGACGCGTTCCACATCACCCAACCCGATCCCGACGGCAAGGGCCTGTCGTTGGCGATGGTGCGCGCATTGGCGAGCGCCGGCGTGAACCCGACGCAGATCGATTATATCAACGCCCACGGCACGTCGACGCCCTACAACGACAAGTTCGAGACGCTCGCGATCAAGAAGGTGTTCGGCGAACACGCGCGGAAAGTAGGGATTAGCTCCACCAAATCCATGACCGGGCACCTGCTTGGCGCCGCAGGGGGCATCGAATCGATCGTCTGCATCAAGACCCTGCAGACGCAGACGATCGCGCCGACCATCAATCTCGACGAGCCGGATCCGGATTGCGATCTGGACTACGTGCCGAACGTCGCTCGGCCCGCGGAGCTGCGCACGGTGATGAGCAACAATCTCGGGTTTGGCGGGCAGAACGCGGCGGTGATCTTCCGCGCCCTCTAGTCCGTGGGCCACCCGCGGTGGCGGTCACCCACTTGATCCCGTCGCTTTCGCTATGTCCCTCGAAACCCAAAAACCGCAGAAGGAGAAACCGCTAATCTTCGCTAATGGTCCTTGATGAAGCGATTCAATCAGAATCCATATCGGTTCGACGATTCACCTTATCGGTGAATCGGATGGCCATCGTGAAAGAGGTCCTTCCTCGATTGAATTAGAGCGGATTAGCGAAGATTAGCGGTTCACCAACTGCCGAAATTAGGCTGAGACATGACGCAATGCCGGAACGCCGCGCGCAGCGTGACCAGGAAAACGAGCCCCCTATTCTGCCACCGCCGGCAGCCAGCGTTCCAGGCAGGACCGCAGAATTTCCCGGCGCACGGGCTTGGCGATGAAGTCGTCCATCCCAATGCCGGTGTCGTGGACGCTGAACTGCAGCGTGGCCACCCGGGCGTCGCGGCGGAGCGGACGCACGGAAATCGTGATCCGGCCGCGTTCGGTGAACTTGATCGCATTGCCGGTGAGGTTATACAACACCTGCTTGAGCCGGTCGCGATCTCGACCTGGGTTTTCTGCTCGGGGTTGAGCGGCGAGTGTTCGAGCACCTGCAGCATGCCCAGGATGCCGTTCATGGGCGTGCAATCAGGAATCGCTCATTGCGGTGAGCGTCGCCGCCGCTTTTGTCATTCTTCCGGTCTTTGCCTTTGGCGGTGGCGACAGATTTGCCGGGAATGCGCCAAAGCTGCTCCGACAGTTCCGCGTGGTTCATGGCTGTAATCGCCGCACGGTGCCATCGGAAATTCCAAGTCTCAGATTTTCAATTTTCAATTCTTCGCAATACCTCAGGAGGCATCCTGGGGCGGGAAGTCTCCTGAGTAGTTACACGGCGGGAGAACCCGTACGGCAACAAAACGCCCGCGACCGGGGCCGACGCGGACGGATCAGGCCGGCTGATTCCGAACGTGTATCCTCAAACCTTTTCGACCAAACCGCCCTTGATGGCCTTGACTGACACCCAGACGCGCTTGGTGCCGCCGTTGGCGGTCCTGATCCTGATGCGCTGGAGATTCGGGCGGAATTTGCGCTTCGTGATGCTGGTCACGTGCGTGCCGATGCCGCCGCTCTTCTTCGACTGACCCTTGCGATTGATAATCGAGCCCTTGGCGGGGCGGCGACCGGTGACTGCACAGATTCTGGCCATGATGATTTCGAGTTGATTAAAGGGTCGGAAGTAAAGGCCCGGACTCAGGCGAAGCAAGAGGTTTCTGCGGGGCCTCAGACCACGGACCACGGACCACCCGATCCAAGAATTCTGCCGCGGGATTGGAAGGTCCGTGGTCTGTCGTCCGTGGTCTGTGGCTTTGCCTCGTTAGGTGAACCGCCGCGCGGATAAAATCTGGAATTTCTGCCCAAGGTGGGATGGATGCAGCAGCTGAAGCAGGGACAGTTTCCGCTGGCTGAAGTGAGCCGCGTCCTCTGTAGTCGCCCGGGCAATGAAGCCGCCGGCGTGCCGGATAAAGAAAGATTCCTGGGACTCGACCGCGGCCGGGGCAAAGCCGTGTTGCTCCAGCTCCGCGGCGAGCCAGTCCCAGCAGACGTGGCACGTCAGATCCTGTTCACCGGGGCGGGCGAGGAGATCGTTTGACTGGGTGTGGCGGAAGTAGGCGCGGGCCGTGCCGGCCGGTGTGGCCTCCGTGAGCTCGCGCCACGACTTGCCATAATCGCCCGCCACGAAAAGCCCCGACCACGACCCGGCGGCAATCCGTCCGGCCAGCGCGCGCGCGGCGAGCGGCGCGTCGATCACGTAGCCCTCGACTGTGCTCCCGGGCAACGGGGCGGGTGTGGGCTCCGGGAGTTCGACCATGGCGAGGTTGCCCTCGCGCCACGCAACCCCCAGCTCGCGCCACGCGCCGCGGCGAAACACAAATCGATGGAAGGGCTGGGCATCGAACAGCTCGTTCGAAAACACGATGCAGTTGCCACCAAAATCGAGAGACTCGCCCGCGCCGAGAGTGCGGACCCGGGCGAAGGGATGGGCGACACCGGCCAGCACGCCGCCGCCCGCCCCGGGCTGCGCCGCGGCGGCGGGTTCCGCGCCAATTTCCACGAACGTAAATTCCCGCGGGTCGGCGCTCCCGAGCAGGTCGACGCAGGCCGCGGCAATCAGTTCGCCGAAAACCGGGCCGCTGGTACTCGCCGTGAAAAAATCCGTGTCCGGCCCGTAGCCGACGCGGGGCTGCGGGCGGCGGTAATATCCCGTGGCGGGATGGTAGAGCGCGAGATCCATGAAGCGCGCGAACGTCATCGCCCCCGAAGGGTCGGCGTGGGTGCGAAAAACCTGGAGAAACTCGGGCGAGGCGGCAGTCGGGGATGGAGCAGACGAACCCATTTACAAACCGAAGCGGATGCCCACAGTGGAGGGTATGTTCAAACGGATTCTCATCCTCACCACCGGCATCCTGCTGGGCGTTGCGCTCTCGATGGCCGGGCGGCGCGCGGCGACGGCCTGGAATTTCTTTCCCAACCGCGAACTCTCGCGCAGTGCGAACTACGTGAAGGACGTGATGCGGCTGGTGAACGAAAACTACGTCGACGAAAAGGCCGCCGCCTACCCGCAGCTCGCGCGCCATGCGCTGCACGGCATGCTCGAGTCGCTCGATCCGCACTCCGAGTTTCTGGAGATGAAGGATAACCAGGAGTTCGAGGAGGATCTCACGGGCGAATTCGGCGGCGTCGGCCTGCAGGTCGAAACCCGGCAAAATCGCATTGTCGTCGTCGCGACCCTCGCCGGGACGCCGAGCGAGCGCGCGGGCATCCAGCGGGGTGACGAAATCGTGAGCGTCGACGGCAAGGCGGTGGAGACCGGCTCGAACGTCGACGGCATCGTGAGCCGGCTCCGCGGCAAACCGAAGACGAGGGTGCGCGTCAGCCTGTTCCGGCCCGCGACCCAGAACACGGTGCATCTGACGCTCGTCCGGGAAGTGATCAAAATCGAAAGCGTCCGCGGCATGCGCGCACTCGAGGACGGCATTGGCTATGTGCAGCTCACCGAGTTTTCCGACCACACCGCCGGCCAATTCCGTCACGCCCTTGCCGATCTGCTCAAGCAGGGCATTCGCAGCTTGATTCTCGACTTGCGCAACAACCCGGGCGGCCTGCTCGAGGCGGCCGTCGAAGTGGCCGAGCCTTTTTTCCGAAGGAACGAACTGATCGTTTACACCCAGGGCCGCAAGCCGGCGGATCGAGAGGATTTTCGGGCCGAGGCCGACGGCGATCCGGTCGTGCTGCCGCTTGTGGTTTTGATCAATGCCGGCAGCGCCAGTGCGGCGGAAGTGGTGACGGGCGCGCTCAAGGACACCGGTCGCGCGGTCGTCGTTGGCGAGCGCTCCTTCGGCAAGGGCTCCGTGCAATCGGTGTTCAAGCTGGAGCAGGGCGAGGGCATGCGGCTCACGACGGCCCGCTACTACACTCCCGGCGGAGTCAGCATCCACGAAAAAGGCATCACGCCCCACGTCGAGGTGGTGATGACGCCGGAGGAGGATGCGAAACTCGCCCGGCAGCGATCGCGGACCGACCTCGCCGATCCGGGCGATTTCAAGGAGCGCTTCGGTTTCGACCCGGTGGTCGATCGCCAGATGGAGGCCGCCGTCGCCGTGCTCAAGGGTGTGCGCCTGTTGGGCGAGCGCGCGGCGGGGCAAACCCGGTGACGCGCGCCGGCGAAGAGGTAGGCGCCTGCCTGCAGGCTCCTGCAACAGGCGGCGAAATGATCCTGGCGCTCGAGAGTTCATGCGATGAGACGGCGGTCGCCGTATTCGATCCGGCCCGCGGACTCGTCGGCGAGTGGGTGCAGAGCCAGATTGCGCTGCATGAAAAACATGGCGGCGTCGTGCCGGACCTTGCGACGCGCGAGCACCTGAAGAATTTCGCGCCGCTGCTGCAACGGGCCCGGGCCGAGGTCGGATTCGCGGGCGTGGACACGGTCGCGGTCACGAACGGCCCCGGTCTCGCCGCGTGCCTGGCGATCGGGGTGGCGGCGGCGAAGTCGCTGGCGCTCGCGTTGCACGTGCCGGTGGTGGGCGTCAATCACCTGCGCGGCCACGTGTGGTCTGCCTTCATCGCGCTGCATACCGGAGCTCCCGCCGAATTCGAGCAGCGGTTGGGCGGGTTGTTGCCGCACCTCGGCTTGATTGTGTCGGGGGGAAACACGCTGCTGTTCACGCTCGATGGGGAGCGTCGGATTGCCGTGCTCTCCTCCACGCGCGACGACGCGGCGGGGGAGGCGCTCGACAAGGGCGCGAAACTGCTCGGCCTGGGTTACCCGGGTGGTCCGTGGATCGAGCAGATCGCGGCCAACGGGCGCACGGATGCATTCGATTTTCCCCGGGGCATCGGCCGGCGCGACGAACTGGATTTCAGTTTCTCCGGACTCAAGACGAGCCTCCGTTACCTGCTGGAAAAGATGTCCGCCGACGACGTGCGGAAGCAGCTGCCCGATCTGTGCGCGAGCTATCAGCAAGCCGTGGTGGATGCGCTGGTCCGGAAAACGCGCGCGGCCCTGCGGCAGGGTGAGGGACGGTTCCGCAGCCTCGGCCTCTCGGGCGGGGTCGCGAACAACCGGCCCTTGCGGGCGGCGCTGGAGCTGGAGGCAGGGCGGGACCGGATTCCGTTTCTCGCGGCGCAGCCAGTGCACGCCGGTGACAACGCGGGAATGATCGCGTTCGCCGCGTGGGCCGACCGCACCGGCGTTGATTCCACAGCCGGGATGGGGCTCCGGATCGAGCCGAGCGCGGCCCTGGCGTAGGCGCCAGAATTCAGCCTGAATTTCGCAGTGTCCACTCGCTGGCGCTCGTGGCTACGAGCGCCAGCGAGTGGCTCATTCGAGCGAACTGCGGGATTTGGGTTTAGTTGCTTCGAGGTGGAACGCGACCTCCGGGCGCGTTTTTCCTGCGGGTGCGGCCAGAGGGCGCCCGGCCGCCTTCGCCAAGCCTTCGGCGCGCCACTTGACCACCGCCACGTCGTAGCCCGAAGGGCGAAGACGGAAGGTCGCCGTCCACCTATTGGGGCTCGTCGGTTCACCGTTAAAGTGGAGGTCGACGGCGTGAATCCGGCTCAGGTCGCGGGCGCGCGGCCGGCGACGACCTCAAAGGCGATCGCGGGCACGGATCCGAGCGGGACGCGCTGCACCGTCGGTTGCTTCTTCTGTTGCTTCGTGTTGGTGCGCTCCCCGACCGCACTGAGGATCAGGTTCCCCTGCAATCCGGGCTTCGCCTTCGCCGCGTCGCACGCCAGCACGATGGAGACAACTTCGCCGCGCACGGACGAGCTCTGCACGGTGATTCCCTCCGGCGGGCTGGCCAGCTCGAGTTGAACCTTGCCGAGACCGCGGGCCGAGGGAGTCGCGATCTCGATGCGCGCGGTGCCGCCGGCCGGGATGCGCAGGGGAACGCGGGTCAGCACCCGGCAGTTCCCGCCGCGCCCGGCGACGTTGACCATGAGCTGCTTGACCGGCACGAGATGCCGGTAGAAGAACGCCTGCATCATGTCCTCGGCCGGCGCGGCGGTGTGAGCCACCGTGCGGCCTTGGATCGTCGCCAGCCCGACCACCGCGAGTTCGAACGGCTCGTCGTGCGGAACCGGCGGCACGGCCAGCGTGAGCGGCACCTTGTCCTGGTTCGCGGGAATCCGGGCGCCGCTCAACGCAAACCCGCGCGGGGCATCGCGTAGCCCGAGCGCAATCTCGCCGTTGAATCCATCGCGGCGCAGGGCGTAAACCGTGATCGGCACATGCGTGCCGGCGCGGGCGTTGATGGTCGAGGGCACGACGCGCAGCTCGAAATCGGGCCGCGGCGGACCAACGCGCAGGCGGTAACCGAATTCCGGGCCGCCCCGGTGCTGGGCATCGGCGACGCGCACGTAATAGGCGCCGTCCGCCGGCAACGTGACGCTGAGCCGTGAGTCGGCGTGATGGGTGGTGAGTCCGGCGCCCTTGTCCTCATAGTCGTCGTTGAAGGCCAGCTGCCGGCCGGTTGCGTCGGTCAGCTTGAGCACGGAATCGAGCGGCGAACTGAGCCGGCGCGCGAAGATTTCGGCGATGAACTCGCTGCCGGCCTTGCCCGCGAAACGGAACACATCCTCATCGCCGG
>JACQWL010000217.1 GCA_016209255.1 Verrucomicrobiota bacterium | reverse complement strand
GCGGCCAATTGGATCGCGGTCGGCCAAACCAAGGGCCGGGGCCGCACCGGAGCGCGCCAGGCGAGCAAGAGCATCAAGGACATCTATCTGTACCCGTTGGTCGTTGATGTGCGGGCGCGAGTGGGACATGTTCGAACTGTTCGATCTTCACCGCCAGCTGGCCGGGAAAAAGCCCGATCTATTGGTGCGAGCCAAATGCGATCGTTGCCTGAAGGAGACCGAGCGGAAGTTATTCGCCGAGTTGGCCCAGGCGCCGGTGGCCGCGAACGTGACCCTGGAAGTGCCGCGCCAGCGGGCCCACCTCGGCAAACCTTCCAAGCCCGGCGAAGCGCCCGACCGACGTCCGTCGAAAACTGGCCGTTCCCAATAGGAACGTCTGGGAAACGCAGATTTTCCGCGGATCTTTTTTTAACGAGTTAGGGAATCCACCTTATTCCGTAAATCGTTGATTTCCGATTCGTGCAAGAATGGGTCGGTTTGGCAACAACCGCACACGTGGGAAGCGAGTCGTGCGTGGGTGTAGGCACGAATCTCATTCGGAGCGCAGCGCGATCATCGAATCGAACTTTGCGGCACGGCGTGCGGGCAGCAGGCAGGCGGGCACTGCCACCATCATCAGCAGTCCGGCGACGCCCGCGTAAGTCAGTGGATCAACCGGGGAAACGCCGTAGAGCAGGCTGCCAAGCAGCCGCGCGCCAGCCAGCGCTCCTGCGATGCCCAGAAAACACCCGAACAGCACGAGCCAGAGTCCCCGCCGCAGGAAATGCGCCACCACATCCCGCGCTTGGGCACCCAAGGCGACGCGGACCCCGATCTCCCGCGTTCGGCGCAGCACACCGTAGGACAGAAATCCATAGAGCCCAAGGCTGGCGAGCAGTAGGCTGAAACCGCTGAAAAACCCGGAGAGCTGCACCAGCGCGCGTTCTCAGGACAGGCTCTCGTCGATGAACACGTCCATCGTGCGAAGCCCCGTGATGCGCGCGGCGGGCTCCAACTCGTGCACGATAGCGCGCAGGCTGGGTGCCAGCGTCGACGGTTCGAGCGCCGTGCGCACGTGGAAGATCATCGGCCGCGCTTCATCCGCGAGCCTGCCGGTGAAGGGCATGTATACGCCAAAGGGCGTGGCCTCTCGCAGGCTTTCAAACTGCATGTCTCGCGCGACGCCGATGATCTCGCTCGTTCGGGAGCCTCTTTTGAAGTGACGGCCGACCGGGTCGACGCCAGTAAAAAAAATCCGCGCCAGCGACCCGCTCACGATCACGGGGGTAGGCCCTGTCCCCGTGAAATCCCGCTCCGTGAAGTCGCGGCCACTCACGAGCAGCACGCCGGTCGTGGCGAAGAAGCGCGATCCCACCTCCATCCCGCTCGCGGTCACTGTGGAAGCGTCCGCCCCGGCATCGCTGTCGATGCTGAACGGTCCGGACTCTCGATTACCCACAAAAGTCCCGGACGCCATCGTAGCGCCCGACACACCCGGCAAACGCTCGATCCGCGCGAGAATTCGCCAGTAGAGTTTCACGCCCGTCGCGCCGGAGTAGGTCTTGCCGGGATTGACGTTCATCAGCATCAACCGATCCCGCGCGAAACCCAGATCGAGCGACACCAAGACGCTCATTACAAAGGTGACGATCAAGCCCGGCCGGAGCGACGACCACCATGCGGATTTGAAAATCTGGAAAAAAATCTGGGAAAAACGCGGGCTGAATGTGGCGGTGTGGAGAACCTTCTTCTCCGGTGAGTCCGGTTACATGATTGCCTACCGCTTGAAGAACGGTTGGAAGGATCTGGATGTGACTCTGACCAGTACGCGCGCGGCTGCGGATGAGGTCGGCGGGCCCGGCACCTACGACCGGTTGATGGCTAACAATAAGCTGAACATTGAAAGATCGGTGGGGGAGATGATCGAGTATAAGCCCGAGCTCAGCTCCAAGTAATCCCCCGCCAACGCAGCTCCTTTCAACCTCGCCCGCCTCCACGAAATGTGAGGCGGGCTTTCTATGGGCGTAGGGGCAAAAACTGGGTCTACCCGAGCACCACGAATCGGTTGCCCTTTCCAGCAGGACTGCGTTTTGCCAGGGCATCGGCCCAAGCACAGACCATCTCTTCCGACAAGGTGTTGCCGCTCTTTCCGGATCGCATCGTCAGGCTTCTTCATTTCCTTTTCTTTTCCCCCTGAACGCAGCGACCGAGAACACGAGGGCGATCAGGATCCAGACGGTGAGGCGTTCCCGGAAGGAACGCCTCGGCAACAAGCGCAACCACAGGGGGCAGGCCCCGCCGTTCGCTTAGGGAGCCAGCGAGTACTTGGTGCTGCGCCCGCCGCTGGTGCCGCGAAGCATGATTCCGGCATCGACCAAATCCTTGATGTCTCGAAGCGCCGTATCCAGCGAGCACTTGGCGAGCTTCGCATAACGTGAGGTGGACAGTTCTGCTTCGGAACCATCCAGCAGTTGATTCACCACGGCGCGCTGTCGGTCGTTGACCTGGAACTGGCCGTTGATGCGCTCCCACGTGACCGATTTCCGGAGAACAACCGCCAACGAAGTCTCCGCGCCTTGAATCGCGCGGTCCATGCATTCGAGAAACCATTTCAGCCAACCCGTGATGTCCATGCCCCCTTTCTGGGTTTTCTCGAGCGTCAGGTAATACGCCTTCTTGTCGGCCTCAATCGGCGTGGACAGGCTATAGAATCGCGCGGTCGACGCCTCAGCTCTTGCCAGAGCCATGTCGGCGATTGCCCGGCCGACCCGACCGTTCCCATCTTCAAATGGATGGATCGTGACAAACCAGAGGTGGGCCACGCCAGCGCGCAACACTGGGTCCATGCCATCCCTTGCCTCGAACCCTTTTAGGAACGCGGCTACCTCTCGCGGCAATCGCTCTGCACTCGGAGCCTCGAAGTGGATGTATTTGCGATGGATCCGGTCACGACTAATTGGCCCGGACACGACCTGCATGGGATCAAGCTCCGCGGTGCGCCACTTACCCACGAGAACGCGCCGCAAGCCGCTGCGACCGGCGGGAAAAAGCGCGGCCTGCCATCCGCACAAGCGGTCGGCGGTCAGTGGTGCAGCGAAATTCTGCGTGGCATCGACCATCATCTCGACGACGCCTTCGACGTCATGGCTGGCTGGCGCGTCGCCCCCGAAGTCCAAGCCGAGGCGGCGTGCGATCGATGAGCGGACCTGGTCAGCAGGAAGATTGGAGCCCTCGATCGCGCTCGATTTGATAACGTCGGCCGTGAGGTTGTTGAGACTGGCTTCGGCCCGGAAGCGAAAGCCCAGTCCTTCCATCCGGCCAAGCAGGTGCCCCTGCTTGTGCCGAACGGCAGCCAGCACCGGCAAAAGTTCGCCCTCGTCCCAAGAGAACTTGGGCCAATGGGGATCTTGATGGATGTATCGCATGACGCTTTGTCCGCCGATGGTGCGGTGATTGCAAGGCTATTCGCCGCTTGTCTTGCGGTGATTAAATGACCTATTCACCGCATGAGTCTAGCAGTGGAATGGCCGAGACAGGGAGCTTCGCGGGGGCGAATAGGGCTGTTGCGCAAGGAAAGTTCTGGGAAACAACCCAGCCGGCGCCCAAAGTGCGAGGCTCCGCGACGTATGCCCACCCAGACGAGTCGCGGATTTGCCTCCGTTCGGATGGTTTTTTTCAAGGTGATTGTTTCCGGGTGAGCTGGCGGAACTGCCACTTGTGGCAGGCCGGTGAACGGGCGAGGATGTCGGTGCCGGGGCCGCAGGTCCAATGAGCCTCGACGAGGCGGCATTTGCGGCAGGTGTTGGTGTGGCGGATCCGGGCGTAGTGCTGGCAGGTTTTGCAGGTTTCGCCCTTGGGGCCGATGCCTGGCTGGGCGGCGGAGCCGCGTTGAAAAATGCGGGCTCGGTCCGCAATTTTCATCCGCTTTCATTTTGTCTCCGCCCCGGGTCGACCGGATATTCTCCGCATGGTCCGACCCGCTCCCGCCTTTTTTTCGGCCACACTGTTCGCGCTCGCCGGCGCGGTTTTGCCCGCCGGCACCGCGGCCGCCCGTGAGGTCGATTTCCAATTCTCGCCCGCCACGTGGCACGCGCCGCTCGGCGTGCCCGACGACTGGCACAAGCCCATGGCCAGCGACCGCGCGCACTCCTGTACGATTTCGGCCCCGGCCCCTACGCGCTCCCGCTCACCGTCGTCGAATTCGGCCTGCGTGACCAAGCTCTCACCCGCACGCGGCAGTGGGCGGAGTCGCCCCGCGCACCGATTATCCGCACCACCCTCGCCGCAGAATTTCTCGAGGCCTTGCAACGCAGCAGCCAGCGCGACATGCGGTCCGACGCGCACGGCAACCGTTACCTGCCGGTGCGCGTCGGTCTGACCGGCCGCGACGAGGTCCCGCAGGTGGCGCAATGGGGCGAGTTCGAGCACCACCTCTTTGGCGAAGGCCTGCCCCTCGAGAGCGAATTGTTGCGCGGCAAGCTCCTCCTGCACACCCGGAGTCTGGCCGCCGCCGGCTTCCGCCTCGAAGGCCAGGCCGCCGCGCCCCACACGATGACGGTGACCCCCGGCCAGGCGACGACGCTGCACTTCGCGCGGTGACGGTTCCGAGCCGACGAAGAAGGACGGCTGATTGCCCAGCCGCCCAGGAAAGCCAGTCCGCGTACGCGTTTACTTCGTGATTTCGCGTGCCGTGCTGTTGGCGACCACGGTGCGATACTTTGCCGAGTTCGCGACCCATTCGGCCAACTGTTGGTTGTTGGCCATCAGATCGAGGAACGCCGCAAGTCGCTCCGGCGATGGCGCGCTGATCGCGATGCGGTGGGTGTGATCGGTGCGGCCCGCCAGCACCCGATAGGCGTTAATCTTCGCATCCTTCAGCCCACTCGCATCGAAGATCACGCGCAATTGATCGAGGGCCTTGCGGGTGGTTTTCATGGGTGGGGAACCTTGGGTGGGGATTGCGCCACCGGGAACGGACTTCGCGACCGCAGGAGGGGCGAAATTCGGGCTGACGGCGGGCGCGCGGGGATGCGCACAATGCGGATGAGTAGCAGGACAAAATCGAAAGGCAATCGCGCATCGGGCCATGGTTCACCGGAGCAGTTCGCCCGACCTTTGGCGCCGGCCGGTGTGGACGGTTTCGCTTGGGACGGCGGACCTGAATGCCGGGTAACGGCAAGGGCGGGTCAAAGACCCGCCCGGCGCGTGACTTGCCATCCGCTCACAGCTTCAACGACATCGTCAGGCTGTAGCTGATGGGCTGTTTGAGCCCGTAGCCGTTGGGGACCGTCTCGCGAGCCGGCGAGGTGTAATCGCCGTTGCGCGGCCGCACGGCGGTTGCCTGCCCGAAAATCGGCCCACGATCGTTGAGGAGATTGTTAACCACCAGATTGGCGCGAATCTCGCGCCGATCCTTGAAGCGCCACGAATAACCCAGCGTGCCCGTCACCAGGTAGAAATCATAGGGGGTGGACACCGGCGTGTATTCGTTGACGTTCGGGTCGTCGATCGCGCGCGTCGGATTGGCGGGATCGACGATGGTGTCGGATCCGCGAAACCCCGCGATTTGCCTGCCCCGGTAACGCACGCCGGCGCCGACGCGCAGCCGTTTCAGCCAGCCCTCCTGGAACGTGTAGTCCGCGTAGAAGTTGATGATCGGTTGGTCCTGCACCGTGCGTTTGCCTTCGACGATGTTGGCGCGGAAATCGTAGATGGCGTTGTAGGCGTCGGCCGCCCGCTGCGCGTCCGGCGAGCGATTGTTGATCGGAATCGCGGTGTTCACGACCGCGAGGTTGTTCGCGCCGATATTCACGCCGGCGTCGTTCGCAATCTGCCGGAACACGGCGCCGTTCTTGTCGATGTAAGCCTTGACGTCCGGATTGAGCTCCGACTCGTAGACCTTGGGGAACGCAACGTTGGCCGTCAGCCGCAATGCTTTCGTCGGGTTATAGGCAAGCTCGACCTCGTACCCGCCGGCGGAACGCGTGCGCGAGTCGCGATACTGCACGGGGAGCCGGCCCATGCCGCGGATGTTGCGGCCGCCCGACGACTGATCGCCGACGACGTTGGCATCGAACAGGTCGTTGAAGAACGACGGCCCATCGCCGCCGGTGTCGGCGTTGATCTCCTTGGTTTGGTAGTAGGTGAAATTCAGGTTCAGCCGCCGCTGGAACAGCTCCATCCGCAGGCCGTAATCGTATCCGGTCGCCACGGTGGGCGGGAACGGACTGGAATCGATGCGCGGTTGCGGCGCGGGTTTGTTGAACGTCTCGGCGTAATTGAACGAGGGGTTGAACCAACTGGCGAGGTGCAGGACCGAGCCGATCGATTTGGTGATCTGGCCTCCGACTTGCGGCGGTCCGTTGAAGTCG
Organism: Verrucomicrobiota bacterium; assembly: GCA_016209255.1. GTDB lineage: Bacteria > Verrucomicrobiota > Verrucomicrobiia > Opitutales > Opitutaceae > ER46. Next base: position 5,774 of record JACQWL010000217.1, on the reverse strand, counting down.
TCCTTGAAGCGGTCATTGGCGTACTGCGGGTCGCGATCGCCCGTGGCGGCGCTGCGTGGGCGGATCGCCGCCTCCTGCACGGGGCCAATCACCCGGCCCTGCGCATCCTTGGGCGAGAACGTGAGGCGGTTGTAATCGGCCGGCGCGTCCGGACGCAGGATGCGCTTCTGCCCGTCCCAATCGAGCGGGTAGTCTCCCAGGTGGATCTGCTGCCGTCCGAGGAAGTCGTAACGATCGTAGCGCACGGCGCCGAGGAACACGAGCCGCTCCTTCAGGAACTTCGCGTTGAGGGCGCCGAGCACATACTTGAAGTTCTCGAAATTGTGCGTGTCGGTGTCGCGGCGCGAGGCGTCGACGACCCACAAGGGCTGGATCTGGCGGGGCGCGCCCGTGAGGTCGACGAACGTAATCGGCCGCGCACTCAGGTCGGGCAGGGGGCGGCTGGTTTCGTTCCAGTAGCGCCGGATGTAAACGCGCTGGTTGGCGGGTTGCGAAAGCGCGCCCCACTGCCGGTGATCGTTGCCCTGGGCAAGGCTCATCCAACGCGTGGTGACGATCGTTTCGCCCCGGTTGACGCCGCCCATGGTGTTGAAGGTGAAGTGGCCAAAGCGCGTATCCTGCACGTAAGCGGCGGCGGCGCGGACGTTATTGTAATTGAAATTGCGATTCGAGCGGTTGAACTGGCCGTCGCCGTAGGGCTGGAGGAAGTGCGGGTTCGGCGCGCCGTTGGGCTTCACCCGGTTGATGTCGATGTAGGTGTTGTTGTTCTGCCGGTTCTGCTCGGCGTTCACGGTGAGGGCCGCGCGGTTCACATCGCCGGCGACCTCGACGTAAAAGCGGCCGATGCGATGGTTGACCGTGAGCTGCACGTCCTTGAACCGCTGGAGCAGGATCGGCGCATCGATGTTCATGGTGAACTCTTCCGACGGGAGCCGGAAAGCCGAGCTGGCGATGACGGTTTCGAAGCGGTTCGCCGGCACGTTCAGGTTGTAGAGGATCCGGCCGCCGGAATTGAACGGCGCGTTGCTGCCGAAGGTGTAGCCCGCGATCGGCGTGGTCGCCGTCGAGCCGCCGGCGCGCGTGATCGGGTCGTTCTGGTAGTTCATGATCGCATTCTGGCCGTCGAACGGATCGTAGACGAAGTAGTTGGCGCCGCGGCGATTCACGCCGAGGGCCGCGGAATTGGCGGGGAGCGCGGCGAGCGGCTGGCGTCCGTTGTAGGTCGTGCGCCCGTCCCAGCCGGCGAAGAGTTCGTTCAGCGTGGTGAAGCCGCGGTTGCTCTTGTTCGTGCCGTATTCGCCCTCGAGGCGGACCTCCATGTTCCGCAGCGGCTTGAAGGTGGTGGTGAGGAAGGCGGCCTTGCGCCGATCGAAGTCCTTCATCCGCCAGCCGTCGCTGTCGCCCAGCACAGCCGCCACGCGGACGGCGAACTTGTCGCCGAGCGGCCGGTTGACGTCGACGACGCCGCGATGATTCCGCCACGAGCCGATGCCGAGCTCCACGGTTTGAAACGCGCGGTCGGTTTGCGCGCGCTTCGTCGTGGACGAGCTCACGCCGCCGAGACTGCCATTGCCGAACAGGATCGCGTTGGGCCCGCGGCCGAAGTCGTAGCGTTCGAGATTGTAGCTATCGAGGTTGTTGCGCTGCGGGAAGAAGTTCCGCTGCTGCGTGCCGGGACTCGAGCCGCGCGTGCTGTAGTTGACCGCCTGGCCGAAGGCCTGCGGTGTCTCGATGTCGTAGGCCAGCGTGCCGCCGGTGGTCCAATCCGCGGCCGACTGCAGATCGACCAGGTTGAGCGTGTCGATGAATTCGCGCGTGATGATCGAATAGGAGACCGGCGTGTCGCGCAGATCGCTCGCGAGCCGACCCCCGGAGAATGCGCTGGCGGCCACGAAGCCGGTGTCGCGTTCGCTGCTGACCTCGAAGGGCGACAGCACGACGGCGGCTTCCTTTTCGGGCGTCGCGGGGGCGGCGGGGGCGGCCGGTCTGGTTTGAGCCGCCAGGGGCAGGACGAAAGCGCGCACGAGCACGAGCGCGGTGAAACAAGTCCGCAGCGCGGACGCGGGGGAGACACGAGCGGTAGTCGAGTGCATCGGTTTGAAACAACAGCACCGCGGGGTGGACGAACGGAAGCGGTCGGACGAGTGAAAGCCGGGATGCGGGTCGCACCCAAAGTAAATTTGCGAAGCAAAGGAGGCAACACTTCAATCTCGCTTCAATCTCGTTACAAGGCGCGTGACCGGAAGGTAATTGGGCTTTGAGTCCACAGCGGCTGAATACCGACGTGACGCTCTTCAGCGCACGGCCCACCTTTTCGACTGCATGGTTGCGCCGTGAGCCCAAACGCCTGCATCCGGCCCGCACCGGCCTCCACCCGCCGCACCATGCCCGACTCTCACGGTACGGCGTAGATCTCCACCATCGCCGCGCCGGTGCCGTTGCCCGCGCCCGACACCTTCGCCGTGTAGGCGCCGGCTGGCAGCGTCACCAGGAGCGTCGCGTCCCGGCTGCCTTGTGCCAAAGGAAATGCACCCGACGCGCCCGCGGCCCGGGCAATATCGGCCGCATTGGTCGCGGCGTCCCAGTCGTTGTTGGAATCGATCGCCCGGTCGCCTTGATACAGCGTCAGCTGCGGATCCGCCAGCGTGCCGGGTACGCCAAACGACGCGAGACCGGGTCCCACGGCCCGCACAAGGAGTCGCACCACTCCTTCGCCACCGATCACAAAACCCGGGATCAGCACGTCGTCGCAGGCGCCGACAAACGCGCGCGCCGAGGCGTTGACCAACCGCATGCCGGCGTCGGCGGTGACCCCATCGTAGCACGCGATCAGCACGGATAACGGGCCGCGACGGCGGCGAACCACTGTTCGATTTCCCGGAGCTGTTCGTCCGCGGGCAGCGTTTCGATCCACGCGGGTTGCTGGTTGCCCCAGACGAGCACGTGCAGGCGAAACGGATAACCGTTGCCCTTGGCGAACGCGTATGCCGCGTCGAGTTCCGTCCAGTTCATCCGGTCGCGGACTGCCTCCACCGAGCCCCATTTGCCCGCGTTCTCGGGCGTGACCTGGTTCCAATAGGCGGTGAAGCCCGGCAACTGACTCGCGCTGTAGACGCCGCCGAGGAACTTCGCCTTGCCCGCCGCAAGCGGCGGGCCGCCGGGGGTGCCTTGCGCCATGAGACTGAGCGCGGGCAGTGCCAGCACGAGCACCCGCCACCAGCCGGGGCGGGGCAGGATTCTGACAGACGAGGCGCACGGTGATTCGAAAAACATGGGGAGGGAGGAAAACAAGAATGCCACGCGGAGAATTAAACCCACGAATCCTTCCGGCGCCAATCCCTGGTCGGTCTAACAGTAGGCCGGGCAGCGCCAATGCATGATTGCGCATTCTCGGATTGCCGGGTCTTCTGAGCCTTCTCTCCATTTCCAAGGCAATGCCGTCTGAATTCGATCAGTCCTCCTCCGATCCCGGCTTCCGTCCACACCCCGTCCTATCGCTCTGACGCGGCTATGCCTCCCAACCAGAATCCCGAGCAATCCGCCCGCGACCGCATCGACTGGATGCTGGCCGTCTCTGGTTGGGTCGTGCAGGACAAGAAGGCGATCAAATTCAACGCTGGCCCGGGCATCGCCGTGCGCGAATACCCCACCGACACCGGCCCGGCCGACTATGCGCTTTTCGTCGACCAGCAAGCCGCCGGCGTGCTCGAAGCCAAGAAACCAGAACTCGGCCAAAACCTCACCGCTGCCGAGGATCAGACCGCCGGCTACGCCACCGCCAAGCTCAAGTGGGTGCAGAACCGGCAGCCGCTTCCCTTCCTCTACGAGAGCACCGGCGAGCTCACCCGGTTCACCGACGGCCGCGATCCCAAGCCTCGCTCGCGCGAGGTGTTCAGTTTCCATCGCCCAGAGACGATGCGCGCGTGGCTGGAGGCTGGCACTTCCCTCCGCACGCGTCTGGCCGGGATGCCACTGCTCAACCCGCAAAAACTTCCCGCTGCCGCGCTCGGGCTGCGCGATTGTCAGGAGGCCGCGATCGCCAACCTCGAAGTCTCGTTCAAGGACAACCGACCCCGCGCACTCATCCAGATGGCCACGGGCTCGGGCAAGACCTTCACGGCCATCACGGAAATCTACTGCCTACTCAAGCACGCCAAGGCCCGGCGCATCCTCTTCCTTGTCGATACGAAGAACCTCGGCGAGCAGGCCGAGCAAGAGTTCATGGCCTACACGCCCAGCGACGATAACCGCAAGTTCACTGAACTCTACACCGTCCAGCGGCTCAAGTCCTCCTACATCCCCACCGACGTCCAAGTCTGCATCTGCACCATCCAGCGCCTCTACTCGATTCTCAAGGGCGAGGAATTGGACGAATCGCTGGAGGAAATCAGCCCCGCCGAGCAGCTCACCAAACCGAAGAAACCGCTGCCGGTCGTTTACAACGAAAAGATCCCACCCGAGTTCTTCGAGTTCATCGTCATCGATGAATGCCATCGCTCAATCTACAACCTCTGGCTGCAAGTGCTCGATTACTTCGACGCTTTCCTCATCGGTCTCACCGCCACGCCCGATAACCGCACCTACGGTTTCTTCCATAAGAACGTCGTCAGCGATTACAGCCACGAGAAGGCCGTCGCCGACGGCGTCAACGTGGGCAACGAGGTCTACACCATCGAGACCGAAATCACTAAAAACGGCACCCGCCTCGTCGCGAAGCAGTCGATCGAGAAGCGGGAAAAACTCACCCGCAAGCGCCGCTGGGAGCAGCAGGACGAGGACGAGGCCTACTCCGCCAAACAGCTCGACGACCAGATCGTCGTCCCCGACCAGATTCGCACGATCGTCCGCACCTTCCGCGACAAGCTGCCTGAGATATTTCCCGGCCGCACCGAAGTCCCCAAGACCCTCGTCTTTGCCAAAACTGACAGCCACGCCGACGACATCATCCAGATCATCCGCGAGGAATTCGCCGAAGGAAACGCCTTCTGCAAAAAGATCACCTACAAGGCCGACGAGGATCCGAAGTCCGTCCTCGCCCAGTTCCGCAACGACTTTTATCCGCGCATCGCCGTCACCGTCGACATGATCGCCACCGGCACCGACGTGAAGCCGCTCGAGTGCCTGCTCTTCCTGCGCGACGTGAAAAGCCGGAATTATTTCGAGCAGATGAAGGGCCGTGGCACGCGCACCCTGGCCCATGACGACCTGCGGAAAGTCACGCCCTCCGCGCCTTCCGCCAAGACCCACTACGTCATCGTCGATGCCATCGGGGTCACCAAGTCCCTAAAAACCGCCAGCACGCCCCTCATCACCAAGCCCACCGTGCCGCTCAAGGATCTCGCCATGGGTGTGATGCTGGGCGCGCACGACACCGACACCGTCAGCTCGCTCGCCGGCCGCCTCTCCCGGCTCAACAAGCAACTTGAGCCCGCCGACCATGTCCGCATCGCCGAAAAATCCGGCGGCGTCGCCCTCACCACCATCGTCAGCCAGCTCTTCGGAGCCATCGATGCCGACGCGATCGAGAAAAAGGCCTTCGAACTCGCGCAGCAACCCGGGACGGCCGATCCGGGCGACTTGAATCGGGAGAAGGCCCAGGCTGCGCTGGTGCAGGCCGCCGCCAACGTCTTCACCGGTCCACTCGTCGAACTCCTCGACACCATCCGCCGCGAGAAGGAGCAGACGCTCAACCACCAGCACCTCGACCAGGTGCTCAGCGCCGGTTGGGACAAGGATGCGAATCAAAACGCCGAAGCCCTCGCGCAGGATTTCTC
>JACQWL010000022.1 GCA_016209255.1 Verrucomicrobiota bacterium | reverse complement strand
GTGTACCCGGCGGAGGTCTTGCGCGCGGTGAACCGGCTCTGCGCGGAGCGGGGGATTTTCCACCTGCACGACGAGGCGTACGAATATTTCACGTACGACGGGGCGGAGCACTTTTCACCCGCTTCCGTCGCCGGCAGCGCGGAGCACACAATCTCCCTGTTCTCGCTTTCGAAGGCCTACGGTTTTGCGAGCTGGCGCGTCGGCTGGATGGTGATTCCGGCCCGGCTCGAAGCGGCGGTGCGAAAGATTCAGGACACCAACTTAATCTGCCCGCCGGTCATCTCGCAGTTCGCCGCCGTCGGCGCGTTGCAGGCGGGCCGGGTTTACGCGCAGGAAAAACTGCGCGACATCGCGGTGGCGCGCGCCGCGGTGCAGCGGACGCTCGCGCAACTCGACGGCTGCGTCGTGCCGCGGGCGGACGGGGCGTTCTATTTTCTGCTGCGTGTCGCCACGGAGCGCCACCCGATGGACGTCGCCGAACGGCTGATCCGCGAACACGGCGTGGCGGTGATTCCCGGCAACGCCTTCGGCCTCGCGGACAGCTGCCATCTGCGCGTGGCGTACGCCGCGCTCCCGCCGGCGGCGATCATGGAGGGGGTCGACCGGCTGGTGCGGGGGTTGAGGGCGCTGCTGCGCGGCTGAGCGGAAAGCGATCCTGTTGTAGGAGCCTGCTCTTGTCGCGCCGAAGCCCGGCGAAGGCGGATGCAGGCGATTTCACTCAGTTCGGACCGAGAATAAATCCTTCTGCCTTTTCCGGCATTCGTGCCGATTCGTGTTATTCGTGGGCCACCTGCCTCTTTCTGCCTCAGCTCCAGACCATTCGGAATTTTTCCCACGAATTACACGAATAACCACGAATAAATCGCCTGCAAGCAGCCGGTCTCCTGCAAGAGCCGCCGGTCGTTTTCGTGGGATCCCGCCCTCCATTCGGTCTCTCAACCAAGCCGAAGCAAGGTTCGTCGTATCGGACCCGATGCGAATAATAAACCCACGGCCTCACACGACCTGCGTCTTCGCCGCGGCGCCGCCGAAGAGCTCGCGCAGCACGCTCCACGCCTTGCGCAGGCCGGCGTCGCGCACCCCGCCCGCCAGGCCATACGCCCGCACCAGCACCTCTTCGTGGCCGTGGTACCGCGGCGGCAGCAGGAAATACGTCTTGCCGCCGTCGGCGCCGATGCTGGAGAAGAACAAACCCCTGCCGACCGTCAGCGTTTCGGCGGGCACTTTCGCCGTGCGCACCGGCCGCACCAGCCACGGGCGGTAGAAGAACTCGAGCGCCTTGGTCCCCGTCCGCTGCACCAGCCGGCCGTAGGTGCGCGGCGGCACGCCCGGCAGATTCGCGCCGGAAAACATCGGGTTGTCGTTTTCCGCCGGCGAAAACCGCGCCCGGCGCACCGTGAAAAAATCCCAGCAGAACGCGCTGCCGAAAATCGTCAGCCGGAAGGCCCAGCCCGCCACGAAATACGCCAGCACGATCACCCCAAGCGACAGCGCCGCGCCCACCCACGGGTTGATCGTCGCCGACAGCGCCAGCAATCCCAGCAGCGCCGTGCGCGCGCCCTTGAGCACCGTGTCGATTGCACCCCACGGGCTCAGGAGGATCAGCACGTTGATCGCGTGCGAGGCCATCCACACCACGGCGAAGATCGCGAGGCCGAACGGCACCGTCAGCACGCTGAGCAGCCCCGCGAGATCGACGCCCGCCAGGTGGATGGTCGCGAGCCCGCTCGACGCCAGCATGCCGTCGGTCGCCGCGGTCGGCGCGCCGGCGATCGCTTTCGAGAGCGCGCCCATCATGAACGGCACGACCGCGCCCGCGGCGACCAGCCCGGTGGCCATGTTCTCAATCGTCTCGAGCCCGTCGAGCGGCTTCTTCATGTCCGGCGGCAGCACGGCGCCAAACGCGTCCTTCGCGGCGCACGCGCCCACAATCAAAAGCGCCGGTACAAAAAACGCCCAGTGGGCGTACCATGGCAGCGCCGCGCGCGCCGCCTCGTCCTCCGCCGTCATCCACAAATAGGCGCCGTAGGCTCCGGTGCCGAGCAGGGGCGAAATCGCGATGCCCGTGACCGTGGTAATGGCCGTGGCGATGGGCGCAACGGGCGACCGATCCCAGCGGTCCGGAGCCGGCGCACTGACCGCGGCCGCCAGGGCAAACGGAACGGCAATCGCGGTGAGCGTGGCCACGAGCAGCAGAAGCGGGGCGAAGCGTTTCATGCCGCGAACATACTCATCGTGGCCACGCTGGAAAGTTCCAAGCGGTGACGATGCGGTCAAACGCACTTTCCATTCGTACCGACGAGAACGCAAAGGTGGACGGCGACCTCCGGGCGCCGTATCCGCAAGCTAAACCTAAATTCCGCAGTTCCCTCGGATGAGCCACTCGCTGGCGCTCGTAGCCACGAGCGCCAGCGAGTGGTAACTGCGGAATTTAGAATAAACGCGCCCGGATGCGCCGGAGGCGCACAGGGGCTTGTTCGCCTCTGGCGAATCGCGTTCCACCTTGGGCCACGTGAAATCAAGCGGGCAGACGCACTCGCCGGCAGACCGTTTTTTTCGCAACCCAGCTCGACGGGATTCGTCGGGCGATCGATTCCATGTTGCCGCGCTCCACTCTCCCGTTTCTCCTGCTGCGCATCATGTCTCCGCACCCGGTGATTCAACCGGCAATTCCACGCCCGTATTCAGGCCGGCGCGCTGCCTCGCCTTAGATCCCACTCGCATGTCTGCCGACACCCCACCCCCGGCGGACCTTCCGCCCCCGACCGGTTTCCTGCGGCGGGTGCACGGCTGGTTGCCGGCGGGCTGGCGCATGCGCTCCGGGCTAATCGCCGCGCTGCTCACCGTTGTCGCGCTGGTGCCCGTCGGTTTCACCCTCGCGCAGGTGGCCCTGGTCATCCGCAACGTCGCGTACTGGGACGAGCTCGACACCGCGATCGCGATGCTGCTGAAGTTCGAAGCCGGCGCGTCCTGGCGCGAGGTGCTCAACCAGCTTTTCGCCGTCAACAACGAGCACCGCATGCTGACCAGCCGGCTGTTCTACGCCGGCAGCTATTGGCTCACCGGCACGGTCAATTTCATCGTCATCGGGATCGTCGGCAACCTGTGCCTGATCGGGCTTTGCGCGCTGCTGGTCGCGACGGCGGGCCCGCTGGCGCGCCGGGTGCGGATGGGCGTGTTGCTCGCGTTCCTGATGTTCCAGCTCCAGCACTACGAGAATTTGCTCTGGCCCGGCGCGTCGATCGACCACTTTCAGGTGGTCCTGCTCGCGGCGGCCGCGGTCGTGGCGCTCGCCCGCGGCACGCGGCCGGCGCTGCTCGCCGCGGGGCTGCTCGGCCTGCTCGCGACCTTCACGCTCGCGCACGGCCTGATGATCTGGCCGGTGGGCGCGCTCGCGCTCACGGCCGGGCGCCGATGGCGGCATCTCGGACTCTGGCTGGGTTTCGGCGCGGCGGCCACGGCGTTTTTTTTCCAGGGTTTCGGCGTAAACCCCGCCCACCAGATTGGCGATGTCTCCGTGGCTGGTCTCGGCCGGAAGCTGCACTACTGGCTGGCACTGCTCGGCGCGCCGCTCGCACTCGGCGTGGCGCCGCTCGCCCCGTTCCTCGGCTTCGGCCTGCTCGCGCTGCTCGGCCGGCGCGTGGCGCGGGGCGCACGATCCCGCGAGCGCATTGCTCTGCCGCTGGCCGCCTGGGCGCTTGCCGCCCTCCTGCTCATCTCTTTCGGCCGGGCCGATCTCACGCACGGCCACGTTTACTCCCGCTACTACGTGCTCGGCGCGCTCGCCTGGGCCCTCGCCCTTTTCATGGAATTCGAGGATTGGAGCGACGCGGCGCACCCTTTTCGCCCGCTGCTGTACGGCCTGCCGCTGCTCATCGCCTTCAACGTGGCCGCCAATGTGCGGTTCGCCTCCTTTGCCCGCGCCTGGACCACCTGCCGCAACGACGCCGTCCACTTCTACATCCACTACGGTGTGGATGGCCGGGGCACCTTCGCACTGCTTCCCGCTCCCGCCTGGGCCACCCAACTGCTCGAACGGGCCGAGCGGACGGGTGTGTTCCGCATGCCCGTGCTCTGCCACCGGCGATCCTTCCGCGACCCCCGCCATGCCCCCGAGATGGGCTACTTCGTCGATCGCATTCCCGTCGATTCCCAGATGGTCGCCATCGAGGGCTGGGCGGCTTTCGCCGGCCGGGAATCGAAGCCCGGCCAGATCCACCTCGTGCTGCAGTCGGCCAAGTCGCGCCTCATCTTCACCACGCTGCCGATGGAGCGGCCGGACGTCATCGCGGTCCACACCGCGGAGCGCTGGCGGCACGCCGGTTTCCGGTTTCAAACCCGGCGCTGGCTTCTGCCCGCGGAAGATTTCCAGCTCGGCCTGCTGATCGCGTCCGAACGCGGCGTTGAATTCACGATGACCGCCCACCGCCTCGATCTCACGGGCGCGGGCCGGGGCATCCTCGCCACCGGCCCGTGAGCCTGAGCCGCTTCCATTCAATCGCCAGACTTGATTTGCCCACGGAACACACG
>JACQWL010000242.1 GCA_016209255.1 Verrucomicrobiota bacterium | reverse complement strand
GACGACGAGGACGGGGTTAGGCGCTGAGAGCTGAGAGTTGAGAGTTGAGGGAGAAAGGAAGGACGCGGCGTCGGTTTCGCGATTACTCGTGCTCGTAATCTTACTCGTGCTCGTAATCGATGGGGCAGGGGAGCGATTACGATTAAGAGCACGAGCACGATTACGATCATCGGCGGCGCAGGCGGTGGGTGATTTTTCGGAGGAAGAACGAGAAAGATTAAGAGAACGAGAACGATTGGGCGGTGCGATGCGGGCGGCGTAGAGCGCCAGCAGCGGCGTGGGCGCGATCCCGGCCGTGGCGGGCAAGCCGAGTTGCACGAGCCCGGTGACGGCAGCGTGCGCGGCGGGCGCCAGTTTTTTCGTGTCGACGCCCTTGAGGTCGATCGTGCAGATGCCGGGCGCGGTGTCTTCGATCGAAGGCGAGAGCGTGAAGCCGACAGCGAGCAGCGCAGCGCGGGCCTCGGTCTCGGCGGCGGGTTGCGGGGTGCGGATCATCAGAGTGGCGCAGCGCGCCAGCGCCTGTGGGGCGGTCATGCCGGGTTCGACGCCGGCGGCGCGGGCGCCGGCCGTGGCGGCGAGCACGAGGGCCTTTTTCCTCGCCCCGTCGAGCAGCGCCGCGGGCCGGCCGCCCAAGACCGGCTCGGTGCGGAGCACGGCGTGCAACGCGAAGTCGGCGATGTGCAGGACGGCGAACATGGCGATGGATGACGAATGACGGATGAGAGGGCAGGGCACGCCCGGGGTGTACACTCGGGCCATTGGAACCGCTAATATTCGCTAATATTCGGAATCAAGCTCGGGTGATGGCGTGCGTGCTTCGTCTAATCGACGAAGCGCGAAGGTGACAGGTGGTTTCGGAGATTTTATTAGCGGAGATTAGCGAAGCTTGCCCGCCGAAGGCGGCGCCAAAGGCGGCCAGGGATTAGCGGTTAAAAACTGCTTGGTTCACTCGGTTGCGGTTCCGCCGCGCCAGGGCGAACAGCCTCATCCGGGCTTATCCGGCCGAGGCGATTTGCAACCGTTGACGCTGGAGCGCGGGCGCGAGCTGGTTCGCGAGCGCGGGGCGATCGTGGCTCAGGGCGTCGACGGAATGAGAAAGGCTGAGCACGAGCCGCACTTGCGCGCTCGGGATGGAGGCGCGCGGCGTGGCGACGACCAGCGCGAGGTCGGTGGGCTCGACGGCGCGTTGGAGGCGATACCATTGCGTGGCGGGTGTGCGGCGCAGATCGATTTCCGGCGCGCGGCGGAGATCGAGCACGAGGAGGCCGAGGTTGGCGTCGCGGGCGAGGAGATCGACGGCTTGCAAGGCCTCGGCGGTCGTGTGGCAGCGCACCCAGACGAGGCGCGCGAGGAGATCGCCGGCAAACGAGGACGGATCGAAGGAATCGGTGCCGTCGACCAGCGCGACCCGCGTGGGCGTGGCGCCGGCTGCGGCGAGGAGCTGGCCGAGGAAGAGATGACTGCCGCAGCTCGGCGCGGTGCAGACGATTTCGGTGACGGCGCCCAGCGGCAGGCCGCCGATGGCGTCATCGAGGGCCGGGATGCCCGTGGGCAGCACGCGGCTCGCCGTGCGGGGCACGGCCGGAAAGCGCGCGGCGAGCAGATGCCGGAGCGCCGCCAGTTTTTCGGGCGCGGTTGCCATGGGGACGGAGGACAGAAGACGGAGGACAGAGGACGGAGGTCGGACCCCGGAAATCTGGTGTGGCGATGCCACAACCAAATCTCCGGACCGGATTTTCCCGTGGATAGCTGGACGGATGGGGATTGTCGTCTGGAGATCAGATTGGTGCGAATGACCGGCGAAGGGATTTTGATTTCGAAAGCTGACGTCCGATCGCCGGTGTCCGACTTCTGACGACGGAGGAGCTCATTCCGAAAGCCGGCTTCCGACCTCTGACCTCTGTCCTCCGTCCTCCGATCTCTGGCCTCTGGCAAAACTGCGCAACAGGCCGACCATGACGCCCTGGATGACGAGCTCCGTCGCGGGCAGGAGGTCGGGGTAGCGCGGGTTTTCCGCGCGGAGGAATGGCTGGCCGCGCTGCACCAGAAAACGCTTCAGGGTGGATTCGCCGTCGATGAGGGCGGCGACGATGTCGCGCGGGCGCGCCTCGCGGGGCGTGAGGAAAACGACGTCGCCCTCGAGGATGCTCGCGTCGATCATCGAGTCGCCGCGGACGCGCAGGGCGAAGAGCCGGGTGTTGGGCCGGACGCCGAGCGAGATCGTGTCGACCGAAATGTAGCTGTCGGGCTCCTGTTCGGCGGCGGTGGGCAGGCCGGCGGGGATGGTGCCGTAGAGCGGAATCTCGGCGAGGGCGCCGCGGCGCGGATGGGATTGGGGCAGGAGGCCGCGGGCCTTGCCGGCGAGCCGGCGGAGGGCGCCTTTTTCGGTGAGGGCGTCGACGTGCCGTTTGATGCCAAACGGGCTGGCGAGGCCGAAGTGCGCCTGAATCTCGCGCAGCGAAGGCGAGACGCCGTGCTGGCGGTGATGGGCGTGGATGAAATCGAGGACCTGCTGCTGGCGGTCGGTGAGAGGTTCGTGCATAGTGTTCAGATGAACACCTTCCGCGGAAAAAGCAAGTGCCGTGATGCGGGAAAATCGGAGAAGCCGCAGATTTTTTGACACAGAGCACACGGAGACCCAACCCGCCACAGGCGGACAAGTCCGAGGTCACAGAGAAATCCCGGAGTTTTCCCCCACGAATCACACGAATAAACACGAATTAAACCCACGGCCTTTTCCGCCATTCGTGCTGATTCGTGTGATTCGTGGGCCACCTGCCTTGTTCTTCTTTCTCTTTCCCCCCCTGAACCGCCTCGAATCCATAGGCGCTCAAACCTTTCCGCGCCTGCCTGCCGCAGGCAGGGATGGCGCGGATAAGCGGATGAAGATCAAGCCCGGGTGGGCGGAATTCGCGGCAAACTTTTCTATGGCCACAAAGGACGGTTGGATTTGATACAATTCGCATCAAGCGGCTTTTCGAATTAGCGCGGCGATCGTCGCCGGAAAATTTGGCGTAGCGATGAGGCGATGGATTTTCCCGGGGACCTTCTCGGGTAGATTT
>JACQWL010000249.1 GCA_016209255.1 Verrucomicrobiota bacterium | reverse complement strand
ACGCTGAGGCTGCGCATGAGAGAAGAGTGTGAAAAGTCCGGGCTAAGGCGGGCAAGCTTTACGCCCCGACTTGTCGCGGGATCAACCTGCTCCCACAGTGAATCGCCTGCAAGCAGAGATCGCGCTCATCGAAGCCGTGCACGCCCGCTGCGAGCAACTCCCGCAGATCGCCTGCTTCGACACCGCGTTCCATCGCGATTTGCCCCGCGTCGCATGTGTCCTCCCCATTCCGCGACGCTACGAAACCGCCGGCGTGCGCCGTTATGGATTTCACGGCCTCTCCTACGAGTTTTTGTTGGCGGAACTGGTCCGCCTCGGCGATCCCGCGGCCACGAAGGGCCGGGTCATTCTCGCCCATTTGGGCAACGGCGCGAGTCTGGCGGCGGTTCGCGATGGAAAATGCATCGACACCAGCATGGGCTTTACCCCCACCGCCGGATTGGTCATGGGCACGCGCTCGGGCAATTTGGATCCCGGGCCGGGCCACGGCGGACCCGGGCTGGTGGCGAACGCCTACCTCGAAGGCACCTACAGCGGGGTCTGTCCCAACATCGCGCAGGACATGGCGGTGATGAACGATCTGGATCGCTTTCACCTCGTGGCCGACGTGATCGATCGCCTGCCCACAGCTCGGCCCGCGCGCGGCCTATGCCAAGCAGGCCATCCGCGACAAGCTCATCGCGCACAAGACCTACATCGCCGAACACGGCGAGGACCTGCCGGAGATCCGCAACTGGCAGTGGGGAGCAAGGAAAACATGAGCAATGTGCAGATCCCCGAAGCAGGCTCCGGAGCATTTGATCCGATCCATGCAAGCGAGAATTTCGTTTTGGTTCGGAGAGCGCACCCAGCCGCCGCGCCGAAACTCGCAGAGCGAAGGCGGGCGAGACGCAGGCGTTCCCCGGAAAACCCAAGACGCCTCCAACCTCCGACTGACCGGTCGCCGCCGTCTTATCCCTTCAAAGTCTGCATCAAGCGCGCGGCAGTCAGGGCCGCCGACAGCCAGCCTGCCACCCCGCCCAGCCGGCGTGCGAGGAGCAAGCCCACGCACGCCGCGCCACCGATCAGCCACCAGCGATGAGCCTGCACCTGCTCGCGCGCCGTCGCGAAACGTTCCAGCAATCGCAGGCGCTCATTCGCGATCACCTGCCGATGAAGGTCCGATTGCCGCACCAGCAGCCGCTTGCGCTCCGCCAGATCGTTCAGTCGCGCGGTCGAAGACATTCGAGATCCTTTCCGATTTCCGCGACCGTCGCCGCAAACGGATCCGGTCCGCGCAATATCCGGCGGTGGATCATCCACAGCAAGGCCGCCGCGCCGGTCAGCGCGGCCACCGCCAGGCCGATCACTCCTGCGTACCCGGCGCGTTGCCAGAGGAAGAGGCCGAGCACGCCGACGGCCACGAGGATACCCGCGACGCCGAGCGCCACGGCGACGCTGAGCCACACGAGGAGACGGATCGCCCGCAGCTTTTCCTCCTGGAGCTCGACCGCGAAGAGTTCCACCCGCGTGTGCAGCAGCGCCAGCAGCGAACTCCCCACCCGGCGGGCGGAACCGAGCAGCCCGCCGGTGCCTGAATCAGCCTCGGCCATGCGCGTCACTTCCGCCGCAGCAGCGCCCCGATCAGAATCCCAAGACCGAAGGCGATGCCGATCGATTCGTACGGATGCGCGCGGATGGTATCGTCGGCTTGCTTGACCGCGGCTTTCGCCGACGCGATGCCTTGTTCCTGCAAGTCTGCGTAGGTTGATTTCGCCCGTTCAAGCGCGGCCGTGACGCGGGCGCGGGCCTCTTTCGCCTTGTCGCTGACGTCGCCGGCCGTGGCTTTCAATAGATCCTCGGCGTCGCTCGCGAGCGCCTTGAGATCGGCCATCACGCGTTCGCGCGCGAGGCGGCTGTGGGAATTTTCCATCGCGGGGAAGTTAGTTTCCATGGGATGACTCCGGTTACTGGGTTGTTCGCTGACCCCCAGACTCTACGCCCGGCGAACCCGCTGCCAAAGCTTTTCGGCGAATAAACTCAGCCCGCCGTGCCACGCAGGTAATGCACGACATCCGCCGCCGCGTAGCGCTCCTCTCCTGCCTGCACCAGTCGCGCCAGGTCGGATACCTCGTCGCCCGCGGTGACCAGGGCCGGCTCCGGCACTCCGCCGCGCCACTGACCCAGTCCCACGGTCGCCGGGAGTCCGTTGCACAGGCATTTGCGTCCCACGGTATCGGCGGCATTCCCGCCCTTGCGCACATAGTCGTCGACCGGCTCGCTCGCGCAGCGATAGCCGACGCTCCCGTCAGCCTTGCGATAGGCATGCCGCAGATAGCCAAGATCGCAGATTCTTTCCCGCGCCGCATACACGTCCGGGTCCGACAACGTCCCGGCCACCGCCGCCACCTTGAAGGGGAAACCCGTCGGTGACGCGACCGGATCGGTGAACACCCCCGCCGTGCCCGCGCGGCCCGCCGCGATCACCCGACGCTTGATTTCGGGTTCGATCCCGGACTCGTCGCAAAACGCAAACACCGTGCCCACCTGGATGCCCGTGGCGCCAAGGCGCAACGCCTCCGCCAGCTTCTCCGGCCGCGCATACGATCCCGCCAGCCAGAACGGCAGCCCGAGCTCCTTGATCTTCGGCAGATCAGGCACATCGCGCGGTCCATAAATCGGTTCGCCGCCCGGAGTGAGTTGGAGCGGGCCTCGCGGCGGGGCGTTGTGGCCGCCGGCGACATCGCCCTCGACGACAAAACCGTCGACCCGGCCGGTCGATTTCCTGGCCAGCGTCATCGCCAGCGTGGCGGACGCGACAATCGCGAGAAACTGCGGACGCCGCAGACTTGGCGGCTGCCCACCCCAGAACGCGCGCGGATCGAATCGCGCAGCGAACTCTTCGCCGGGCAGCGCCCCCTCGACCTCAATCCTCAACTCCGCCGGCTCGCCCGCCGCCAGACGGTCGAGCGCACCGGGGATGGCGCGCGGAATGCCGGCACCCATCAACACGTAGTCCACGCCGGCCAGCATCGCGCCATAGAGGGAGGGCAAAGTTGGGAACTGGATTTTCTCCAGGAGATTGATTCCGACGACTCCCGTGTGACCGGCCTTGGCCAGAAAGACTTCGACGAAATTCGCCGCGACCGTCAGCTCCGTCAGTGCCGCCCCCATTTGCAGCGCCGGCATTGCCGTTAACACGAACGGCGCTCCTGGCTCCTTTCCGCCGGGCACATAATAATCGGCGAGCACGCGCCCGGCCACACCCGGGAGCGGGAAGTGCTCCAGCGCGCGGCGCATGTCGCCCTCCAGATCGCCCGCTTGCAGACGCCGGGCCAGAATGATCGCGAGCGCCGTGCCGGAAATGACGCCGAGTTCGCCCAATCGCGAAACCGCGCGCGCGAGCCGCCAGTTGGAGACCGCGACGCCCATGCCGCCCTGAATGATAACCGGATGTTGCATAATAAATGCGCGCTCTGACCGACCGCTTCGACCAAAGGGCGGGACCGGCAAAGTCCAAACGACGCTGCCGTTGTTAACCACTGGCACACTTGGGCGGAGGGTTCGTCAAAAGCCGACGCGCCTCGGAAAAATGCGGCTACGGCCCGCCGAGAGGAAGTCCTATGCACGGACGCGCGAGAGTATTAGCGCGCGCAAGGACGTTGCGGGCGCCGCCAGGCTCTTATCAGCCTGGCAATTAATGCGGTGCCGCCCAACCCGGCGAAAGCGGGCCGGGGAATTCCCGGCCCGGCACCATTCACGGACGAATACACGTTGGAAAAACGGGCCCGAACGGTTACTGGTGTTGGCGATGTCAGCGCCAGACATTTCCGAGGCAGCGGCGAGCGAACGAATCCCGGAGGATCTCGTCGAGGCAGGCGTTTATCCGACCTTCGCGGCGGCCTTCGAGCACAGCGTCGTCGTGCTCGCGATGGGTCAAGCCTGCTGGCTGTTCCGATCCGAAAACGGCCATCGCTTGCTCGTCGAGCCGCAGGCGCTTGACGCCGCCCGCAAGCAGCTCGCGTGTTTCGATCGCGAGAGCATCGGCTGGCCACCCCAACCCGTCGGCGGGAACGTGGCGCGGCGTGAAACGGAAATCATCACCCCGCTGCTGTGGTCGCTCGTGGTGCTCGCGGTGTTCCGGGGCCAGGGGGAGAGGCCCGGTTGGACGCTGTCCGGAGTCTTGGACACCCAGGCCGTTTTCGATCGGGGCGAATGGTGGCGGCTGGGCACCGCGCTTTTCTTGCACGCGGACCCCGGGCATGTGATCTCGAACGCGCTCAACGGCATCCTCGCCTTCTCCGCCGTCCTCACGACCATCGGCCGGCGACGCGGGTGGCTCCTGCTGGCGCTGGCCGCGCTGACGGGAAATCTGGCGGTGGCGGCAATGAACTATCCCGGCCCGTACCGGTCGCTCGGCGCGTCGACGGCGATTTTTGGGGGGATCGGACTGCTCACCGGCCGCGCGATCCGTCTCGTCGCGCGCGCCGATCATCCGCACCGCTGGCGGGCAATGTTCGTGCCGCTGGCGGCCGGGCTCACGGTGCTGGGACTCTACGGGGCGGGCGGAATGCAGATCGACGTCGGCGCGCACCTCACCGGATTCATTGCCGGGCTCGTTCTCGGATTTGCCGCTGCGACTCGCGGTGCCGGTGGGTGAAACGGAGACGCGTCCGCGGTAGGAATAAGGCGTTTTTTCAAACCTGTTTGTCATTCTGAGCGCAGCGAAGAATCCAGCGGGGGTAGCGAAGCCTCTGCGAGCTGCGGATGTCCAATTGGATTCTTCGCTGCGCTCAGAATGACAGGGAAAAACCCATTTTGAAAACACGGACATGAAGGGGCCGGAGCAACCGGGGTCGCCCCACCGGTTTGCCGGCCCGGAAGCACAAACGATCTGGTGCGCATCCCACTTTGGGGATGGCCCGCGCTGTTTTGTAGGGCCACCGCTTGCGGTGGGCCGCTCCTCGTGAGCTCCCTCCTCATCGCCTCTTCAATCCGGCCCTGCGCAAGCGCAGGCCCTTCGGGACCGCCGCAGCGTGTTTAGAAACCGGGATGCGTTCAACGTTCCGCCGGGTCCACCCCGGCGCTTGCCTCCGCGCAAAAACCTCTGGTTCACTCGGTCCTTGTGAAGCAAAGCATCGTCACCCTCGACCTGGAAGGCGTCCTCACGCCGGAGGTCTGGATCGCCGTCGCCGAGCAGACGGGCGTCCCCGCGCTGCGCCGCACCACCCGCGACGAGCCCGACTACGACAAGCTCATGCACGACCGGATCGATCTCATGGACCGGCACGGCATCACCCTGTCGAGAATCCAGGCCACCATCGGCACGCTTGCCCCGCTTCCCGGCGCGCTCGAATTTCTGGATGAACTCCGTCAGCGGATGCAGGTGATCATCCTCTCCGACACGTTCGAGCAATTCGCCCAGCCGTTCCTGCGGCAGCTCGGCTGGCCCACGCTCCTTTGTCACCGGCTCATCGTCGAGGGAGATCGCATCCGCGGCTACCAGCTCCGCATGCCCGATCAAAAGCGCCACTCCGTGGTGGCGTTGCAGTCGATCGCGTACAAGGTGATCGCCGCCGGCGACTCGTTCAACGACACCTCAATGCTCAGCCAGGCCGACCACGGCATTCTGTTTCACGCGCCCGAAAACGTCGTCCGGCAGTTTCCGCAATTTCCGGCCGTGAACGACTACGGCGAACTGCTGCGCCTGATCCTGGCGCGGGCGTGACGGGTTCGATCGCGTCAATTCCCGGCCAGGAAGGCCCCGAGCCGCCGCAGCACCCGCTCCTTGCCGAGCACGCGAAAGATGGCGGTGATGCTCGGACCCGCGTTGGTGCCGGTCACGGCGAGGCGGGCGACGGCCTGATAGTCGCCGAAACCGAGGCCCTTTTCGGTGGCGAGCCGCTTGAGCGCCTCCTCGATCGCCGCGTCGCTGGAAAAATCGGCGGCCGGCAACGCAGCCAGCAGTTCGTCGAGCCGGGCCTTCGGGTCGCCCTTGGCCATGACCTTCTCCTTCACCTTGGCGTCAATGGGAAAATCGTCGGCGAAGAAATAAACGGTGTAGGCGGCGAGTTCGTCGATCGACTTGATCTTCGGCTGCGCGAGCAGCATCACTTCGCGGAAGTACGCCTCGTCCGCCAGTGCGGCGAAACCACCGGGCTGTTGCCGGAAGTACTCCCGGGCAAGATCCGCAAACCGGTCGGCTGGCTGCTCGAGCAGGTAGAGCATGTTCATGTGACCGAGTTTTTTGCCATCGAACTTGGCGTTCGACTGGTTGACGCCGGGCAAATCGAAGAGCTGCACGATCTCCGCAATCGGCATTTTCTCGCGGTTGTCGCCGGGATTCCAGCCGAGGAGCGAGAGGTAGTTCACCAGCGCTTCCGGCAGGAAGTGGCGCTGCTGGTACTCCTCGATCAACGCCCCCTTGTCGCGCTTGCTCATCTTGCCCTGTCCCATCTCGGGCGATTTCAAAATCAACGGAATGTGCGCAAACGCCGGCGGCTTGACGCCGAACCCGTCGTAGAGGAGCACATGCTTGCTCGTGTTCGAGAGGTGATCCTCGCCGCGGATGATGTGCGTCACCTTCATCGCGATGTCATCGACCACGTTCACGAAGTGAAACACCGGGCTGCCATCCGAGCGCACGATCACAAAGTCCTCGTCCTCGACCCGCTCCACGCGGCCGCGGATCAGATCCTGGATCACGACCGGCGGCACGCCGACCTTCGTGACCGTCTTCTTGCGATGCTCGTCGTAGACCTCGTGGCGTTCGCCCAGCAGCTTGAACCAAATCGCGCCGTCCTTCTCGTAGGCGCGCCCGGCGGCGACCAGCTTCTGCACCGCCGCCCGGTAGATCTCGCCGCGCTCACTCTGCCGATACGGGCCGAACGCGCCGCCGGCCTTCGGACCTTCGTCCCAGTCGAGCCCGAGCCAGGTGAGCGAATCGTAGATCAGATTGAGGAACTGGTCGCGGTTGCGCTCCTTGTCCGTGTCCTCGATCCGCAGGATGAAAACCCCGCCGGTGTGGCGGGCGTAAAGCCAGTTGAACAGCGCGGTGCGGGCGCTGCCGATGTGGAAAAACCCCGTGGGACTTGGGGCGAAACGAACGCGGACATGTGACATGTTTGAGGGAGATTGGCAGGTGGCGGGCCCGTCTCGCAACCCGCCGCCGGCGGGCAGGCGTGACGCGGCCCGTGCGCCCGCGGCGGTCGGAATCTTGGAGACAGAACGAAACGAATTCGCAGAATCCGGCCGCAAAGGAAAGACTTCATTCCATGCCGCCCGTTTCTTCGCCCAGCGAGAATGTCATCGAGCCGCGGTCATTTGCCCTGCGCCTCGAGGCCGCCGCCCGCGCCGCGGGCTTTCGCGTCGAACGATTCGGCGAAGCCGCCGGCTGCCCGCTGCTCGCGCTCACCAGGCGCACGCCCGGCC
The DNA here is from genome assembly GCA_016209255.1 of Verrucomicrobiota bacterium. Classification (GTDB taxonomy): domain Bacteria; phylum Verrucomicrobiota; class Verrucomicrobiia; order Opitutales; family Opitutaceae; genus ER46. Next base: position 4,202 of record JACQWL010000249.1, on the reverse strand, counting down.
CGCGCCCGCGCATTTACCTTTCCGCCGGCATCCACGGCGACGAACCGGCGTCGCCCCTCGCCCTCCTTGCCGCGATCGAGGCCGGGGAATTCGACGATCGCGCCGTCTGGTTTCTCTGCCCGCTGCTCAATCCCGTCGGTTTCATCCGGCGCACCCGCGAGAACGCCGACGGGCTCGATCTCAACCGCGACTACAAGGCGCTGCGCTCGCTCGAAATCCAGGCGCACGCGCGCTGGCTGCAGCGGCAGCCCAATTTCGATCTCGCGCTCTGCCTCCACGAGGACTGGGAGGCGAAAGGTTTCTATCTTTACGAACTGAATCCGGCCGCCCGCGCGAGCCTGGCTCCGCCGATGATCGACGCCGTGTCCAAGGTCTGCCCCCTCGAGACCGCCACGGTGATCGACGGACGCACCATCGCGCAGCCGGGCATCATCCGCCCGATCGACGATCCGCTCCTGCGCGAGGCGTGGCCGGAGTCGATTTACCTGCGGGCGCATCACACCCGGCTCGGCTACACGATCGAGACGCCGTCGTCGTTTCCCCTCGCGCAACGCATCGCGGCTCACCGCGCGGCGATCGCGGCCGCCATCGATCACGTCCAGAGTTCTTGAACGTCGAAACTCATTATCAACCGGCCATGCTATCGGGAGATGCAGCGGAAAAATCTCAAATTCCAAACGCCAAATCCCCAAAAAAATCCCAAACGGTCAGAATGCTCAAAATGGCCACGTGGCCGTTGAGATTTGAGCGATGGAGTTTCTTTGGTGTTTGAACATTGGCGTTTGAACTTTTCTTGGCCCGCCGCTCCGGTTCGCATTCGCGCTGGCATGCGCGCCCGCCGCACGAGCCCGGTTGCGGCGCGTCGCCTGCGCCCCTACAAACCGCGGGCGGCGCAAAACGCCCGCAGGTCGCCCGGCCACTCCGCGGCAAACACATGCTCCAATCCCGCCGGCCGCAGATCGATCTCCGCGCAATGCAGCGCCTGGCGGGGCAGCAGCAGCCTCCCCGCCAGCGCGTCGGTCCAGCCGTGGTCGATGAAATCGAGATACAGCCGCGCATCCGGCCCGTAGATCTTGTCGCCGACGATCGGATACCCCAGCCATTGCGCGTGGGCGCGAATCTGGTGCTTGCGGCCGGTCTCCGTCACGATCCGTGCCCGGGTGAAACCACCGCCGCACTTCAGGGGGGTAAAATGCGTCACCGCCGCCTGGCCATCCGGCGCCACCGCCGACTTCACGAAGACCGGACTGGCGATATCGTCACCGAGCGGCTGATTTACGGTCACGGCCGCCGGCAGTTCCCCGGTCAGGACCGCGAGGTACACCTTGCCCACCTTTCTTTTCTGCATCGCGATCTGCAGCCGGCCGGCCATCTGCGCGTCCTTCGCCAGCACGACAATGCCGCTGGTCTCGCGATCGAGTCGAAACACCAGGTGCACGGTTGGCAGCCGGGCGTACTCGCGCACCGCGCCGACGAGGCTCGACCACGGACCGGCTTTTGACGGGTGGCACACGACGTCACCGGGCTTGTTGACGACAAGCAGGCGGGCGTCCTCGTAAACGATCCACGCCGGCACCTCAGCCGGCACAATCATCCGCACCGGGCGCTGCTCCTTCGGGCGTCGCGGCCAGGCGCATGCGCGGCGGGAGAAAACGTCATCCGCCCGCGACTCGCTGCCCGTGGGCCGGCCGGTCCCGGCATCACCAGCCGGACTAATTCCGCCCTGGGCGTCGCCGCTCACCGCTGCACCTTTTTCGACCCACGGTTGTTCATGAGCAAGTTCCGTCCGGTTATCACGTTGCGCCCGGGAAATCCGCCCGCCCCGGCCGCGACCCGCCCGATTGCGGCCGGCCGGGACCCATCGCAGGCAAAATGGTTCAAATTTTGCCCCGAACTATTTTTCACCGGGGGGCGGTACGAGAGGTTGCAAAAAACCAAATCCGTCTCCAGCGTACGGCCACGCTCAATGAATGATTTTCCAAGACCGGAAGATCCGCCAGTGATGACTACGGCCGAAAATGGATTGAGCGCTTCGCTTAGCGAAGTGACGACGGTCGATGATGGCACGAGAGACTTTTTTCAGGGCGGGAAACGTCCCCACCCTTGTTCAACCCAACCCATACGCAGAAACATGAACAGTCAAAACAACCACGAACTAATCGTATCCGGTATTCACCTTGAGCTGACCCCTTCGCTCAAGATTTTCGTCCGCGAAAAAACCGAGCGATTGTTTCGACACGAGGAACGCATCGTGCGTCTTCGCGTGGAACTGGAATGCGACCGCAACCCTGCGACCGGCATGCAGTTCAAGGCCAAGGGCCACATCACCATCCATGGCCCGGATATGAATGCCACCGTGCAGTCCGACGAGTGCCACAAGGCGATTTCCATGCTGGTCGACAAACTCGACCGGATGCTGCAGCGACGCCACCAATTGTTCCGCGTGAAACGCAATCACCCGCACGCCGTGGAGCTTAACGCCGCGATTCCCAAGGTCGTTTGATCCGTCAGGATTTCCCGCTTCGAACTCAAACCCGCCGGTCCGCCGGCGGGTTTTTTTTGCCGGTAGTCCGATGCCGCCATCCTCTTTCTTCACCTCAACGCAGCCGGAGAACCTCACAATCCCACGCCCCGACTTCGTTGGTGGTGGTCGCGCGGTCGATGGGGGCGGCCACCGAATGGATTTCAGTCCAGATCCCGGCACTGCGCTTGTTGCGGTAAATCGAGACGATGAACACCCCGCCCTCGTTCAGGAATCGGGCGTAGTTGCGGAGCAGCTGGTGGCGGCGGGGGACGTAATTGATCGACTCGGTGAAAATGACGGCGTCAAACGTTTCGTCGAGTTCGAGTTTTTGCATGTCGGCCACCAGGTAACGCACCCGGTGGTCAGCGAAGGCCTGCGCGCGGCCGATCGCCACGGCGGAGATGTCCACGCCAACCAGCCGCTGGTAGTCGCCCGGAGCGAGGCGCCGCTGAAGCAAAGCCTCGCCACAGCCGATCTCGAGCAGGCGGCCGCCGGCCGCGTGCCGGCGCAACAGCGCGATGCACGCGTCAAATCGGGCGTATTCGGCGGGTGCCTTGAGGACCTCCCACCGGCCGATGGCGTATTGGTGATTCCAGCGTTCAGCCCGGTCGCGAAGAATTTTCCGCCGAAACCAGGCGCGAATGGATTGGAAAAACGTCATGAGCGACAACGGACAACATCCGGGGTGTTCACATCAAAGCAACTTGCCCCAAGCGACCTTTCGTTGAAAGGCCCCGAAGCTCTCGTCGCCGCGCACGCTGAGGCGCTGGATTTCGAGTGGATCGGCAAGCGGAAGCCCGTTGACGCGGTTCCCGACGCGAAACGCCAGCCTCACGCCGCCCGCGCGCAATGCCGCCTGCATTGCCGCCCGCGCCACGGGGTCGCGCGGCCGGCCGCCGTAGGGATAACCCAGTGCGGGCACGATCGTCAGCCCGAGCCGCTGCATCGTGGAAAAACCCTCCCGCACATCGGTCGTCACCTGCGCGGCGGTGAGCCCGGCGTAGTTTTCGTGACGGTGCGAATGCAGCGCGAGTTCGAACCCGTCGGCCGCCAGGGCGCGGAGTTGCGAAGCATCCATCAGGGGCCGTGGGTCGCGATCCCACGAACTGCTCTGACCGATGAACGCCGTCGGCACAAACACCGCCGCCGGCACGCCCAGCGCGCGCAAGACGGGCCGCGCAAATTCAAAGGCGTCCGCATAGGCGTCGTCGAAGGTCACGAGCACCGGCCGCTCCGGCAGCGCGCCGCGGAGCACGTTTTCGAGCGTGGCGAAGCGAAACTTTTCTGCGCGCAGCCAGCGCAGCTGCCGTTCGAGCCGGGCCACATTCACGGTGTGCTCGTCCTCCGCCGCGGGCGAAACCTTGTGATACATGAGAACCCGCAGACCGGGGCGGACAAACCAGCGCATGGGCGCATCGTCAGTGCGAATGGCAGCATTGACAATCCCGTTGCAGCGGACTGTACCTTGGGGCGGGACAGCTGCGAACTCGTCCCCTGCCATCCCCTACTTCCCGAATCCAGTTCCGTTGTCGATCGTCATCATTGCGCTGAACGAAGAGCAGCGCGTGGGTGGTTGTCTCGACTCGGTGCGCGGCTTGACGGACGACATCGTGGTCGTCGACGCGGAGAGCCGGGATCGCACGGGTGAGATTTGCCGCGCGAAAGCCGCCCGCGTTTT
>JACQWL010000226.1 GCA_016209255.1 Verrucomicrobiota bacterium | reverse complement strand
GTAGCCCGCAGGGCGAAGACAGGAGGTCGCCGGCCCACCTGTTGGTAATCGTCTCTTTACTCTCCAGGTTGCGGCCGACTGAATATTCGCAGGTGAAAGAGTGCTCCCGCCAACAGGCGCCCCCGTTACGTTCGGTCTCACACCTCTGCTGCCGCTCACTTTCCCGCCGGCATGACAAACCCGAGCTTCTTCAACGCGCGGCGAAACGCGGCAAGATGGTCCTTCGGCACGACCAGCCGATTGCCGCCCGCGTGGTGACAAAGCGCGCTGGTTGCGACGTCGTCGGCGATGTGACGCGCGAGGCCCTCGTTTTCCCATTCCAGCAGCACCGCATCGCGTGCGCGCCGGAAGGCCCCGATGCGGTGATCGAGCGACCCCACGAAGTCGCGCACGCTCTCCGGCAGACCGTCGTCGGCATTGGTCTCCAGAAACTGCTGCAGCTCGGCTAGCGTGCCGCCGGCTTCGACGTGCGAGAGAATGCGCTCGGCGTCGAGCATCCAGACCCCGTTGTCCTGCAGCACGGCCATCAGTTCCAGACTCGCGCGATCGGCCGGATTGAGCACGCCGGTCGCAAGGTGGATTTCCAGGTTCGGCAGGAGATGGAGTAGTTTCGGCCCCGGATCGGCGCGGAAATCGTAGCGGTCAGCATACCCGAGCGCATAGGCGCCGAGTGGATTGATCCGCACGTAAAGCAGCCCGTCGTAGCGTCCGCAGAAACTCAGGTCGTCGATGCCCCACGAATCGCCGAGGTCCGGCCAGAGGCCCTGCGGATGCACGTAGCCGACATCCAGCAGGCCGAGCGTGGCGAACGATTCGAGAAACAGCGTCCGCAAGAACTGGCTGTTGAGCCCACCCATGTCATTGATCACTCCATACCGCAGTTCGGCGAAGTAAAGTACGCCGGCGTCTTCTTTCAGCACGTCCCACTCCTGGCCGGAAGCCTCGATTATCCGCCGCGCTTCCTCGTAGGTCAGCCAGTCACCGACGGGCAGCGCGTTCATCGCCTCCTGAATGGCGGCTTTGCGCAGGCCAGGATTGCGAAGCCATCGCCGCCCCTTGCCCGACTGGCCGCGAATGTGGTTCACGCGGTGCAACTCGTCGAACTCGCCGTCGCCGAGGAACGTCATCACGCCCGCGCGAAATGCTTCCGGCGAGAACCCGCGCAGCATCGCCTGGCCGTCCGCGGTCAGCGTCAGCGCGCCGCCGCGCGGCCTGGCCCAGCCGCATTGCTGTACCAGCGCGCCCCACGCATGAGCGCGGACGGGACCACCAAGTTCCGTCCACTTGTCGATTTCCTTCTTCGGCGGCTCCAGCGCGAAGTCAGGCACCAACAGTGCCTCGCCGATCAACCGCGTCGCCGCGTCCGTCGGCCGCCGGCTGGAATCAGCGACTTGGAGCTTGCCCCCCTGGATCAACCGCAGCACCCGGGCCAGTTCGGCCGGTGCGATACGCTCACCCTCGTGGACGTGGACCGGGCGAATCTTGTCGCCGCCCAGAAACTGTTTCTCCGACGGCCAGAACTTCGGCAGTGCCGCCAGCGTGCGCGGTCGCGGCGTCTCCGGCTTGGGCAGCAACCGCCGCAGCGGCTCGACCAATTCGCCCGCCAACTCCGGTTCGCCTTCGTTGGCGTATCGCGGAAGGCAGATCACCGCGGTCAGCAGCGAGACTTCCTCGCGGTAACCGTAATAGCCCTTCGGCATCGGGCATGGGCCGCCGAATTTGGCCTCGAACTCGCGAGGACCGATCAGGCATCCCTGATGCGCTGATTCGGCAAGCAGATGTTTCTCGGCGTCCGACAGCCGGGCGACGAAACTCGCGAGGTTGTCGCGCAGATGCGTCTCGATGGCGGCCACGAACTGCGCCTTGCGGGTCAACGTCTTGTCCCAGGCGTCGACCTGCCGCAGCCAGGACTTTTGCATTTCGGCGTTGAGGTTCCAGAGGTGTTCGTGGAGGGAAGACATGTACGGTTTCAGCTTCAATCTGTCCAAGCCACCCGCACAACCTCAATCGTGTTCACGGCCGACACCTCGCCAAAACTCGATGCCACGCTTCGCGTGGTCATAGCCCGACAGGGCGGCGAGATTTCGTTTTGACAGCTCCCGGCGTGTGCTACACCTGTGCCACATGGCTGCCACCCGCACCACCACGATCCGTCTTACGCCCGCGGCGAAACGCCGCCTCGCTGCGGCTGCCCGCCGCCGCGGCGTGAGCACCCACAAATTTATCCTTGATGCCGCCCTCGAGCGCGCGAACGCCGTTCCCGAAACGGATCGCCTCGACCGTCTTGCGGCGCTCGTCGACCAAGTGCGGGAGACCGTCGAAGACGAACTCGACTCCCGCCTGGGTGACGCTGCCTGGGAGCGCCATCTTGCCTCCGGAGCCAAGCGGCTAAAACCGGAGGAGGCCTGGCGTGAATTGGGGATATGAACTCACGCCCGAGGCCGTGCGCAACCTTCGCGACCTCGGCCCCGCGGCCGACCGCGTTATTCGCGACTGGCTCGACCAGCGGATTCGCGGCGCACGAGATCCGCGGCAATTTGGCAAACCGCTGCGCGGCTCCCGGCACGGTTTATGGCGCTACCGTGTGCGCGACTGGCGGCTCCTTTGCCGGTTGGAAGACAGGGTCCTTATCGTTATCGTCGTCGCGGTCGGCCACCGCTCGACCGTTTACGACGGGTGAGGTTTTATTATCTGCGAAGGATTTTACGTCGAGGTGCGTATTCTCCTGTGAACACGCATCCCATGAAAAAATTCCTCCTTCGATCTCAAGCCATCGTTCTCGGCGCGTTGCTGGCCGGTCCTGCTTTGGCGCAGACCGGCTCGGCGGCAACATCCAACGCTAACAAGCCGCGCGATTCACAGGCGAAGGCGGAAGTGTCGTTGACTCGGGCCGAAGATCCGGGACTCGCGCCAGCGCTCGCCCAAGCGCGGTCCGAACTCGAAGCCGCCCAACGACGGGGCCTCGACGAGAAAAATCCGGAATTCTCCATGCAACGCGCCCGCGTTGAATCGCTGGAAAACGCGGAAAAGAACCAGCCATGGCTGATCAGCATCGAATTCCCCGGTGGCACGATTTCAAAGTTCCTAACCACAATCTCCACGGCACGTGCCGTATCGTTCAACATCATCGGGGCCGGGGATCGCGCTGATTTCAACGTGGAAGTGCCGCCGTTCACCCTCCGCAATGCGCACCTGGACACCGTCTTCAAGGTGCTCCGCTCCATGCTCGCAGCGCGAGGCTTTGAACTGGAGCACGCTGGTGGGGGCAATAATTCGCTCATCGGGGTGTTGCGCCGCATCGAACCCGCCCAAGCCGTTCAGCGAGTGACGCCGGCGCAGTTCGATTCCTTCCTACTCGCGCCCTACCTTGCAGACCAGTCAGTTGACGACATCGTCAGCGCGATTCGTGTGGCCTGGGAACTTGATCCGACTCACGACCGCGATGTGCTACGATTGAAGTTTCATCCTGCCACATCGATCTTGCTCGTGTCAGGTCCACCCGAGGCGATCATGGTTGCAAGGAAAGTCATCTCTCAGCTTACAATCTCACCGGACAAAGGCCTGAGACCGAATAAGCGACCTACCCAGCCGCCGACCGAACAAAAAAGGTGACCTCTCCCGCCACTTCCGCACTGAACTCCGTCTTGCTCATCGCCAGCATGGAGCAAGCCGCGTCGCCTTCGCACCTGCGCGAACTCACGAGTGCGCTCGCGCAGGGCGACGATACGGCATGGTCAGAGTTCCACCGCGACTACGGCCCAGGCCTTTTTCGTTACCTGCTCGGTGGCACTCGCGGCGACTACGACCTCGCGGCAGAAGCGTTGCAGCAAACGTATCTGCGTGTCGCGCGCTACGCCCGACCGTGCGAGTCTGCGCCGATGTTCAGTGGCTGGCTGCGGGTGGTTGCGAGGTCGGCGCTCAATGACTGCCGTCGACGACGGAAGAATTTCTGGAGCCTGCTGCGCCGCTCCGAAGCGGGCCAGGAGGAGCAGGTCCCCGAATCTGTTGCCAGCGACAATCACGTGTTCGAGTCGCTCGACCTGGCACTGGCGCAGCTCGAGCCGGCCGAGCGCGCGCTGCTCGAGGAAAAATATTTTTCCGGTACCGACGTGCGCAGCCTGGCAGCCCGGCTCAACCTAACTCCAAAAGCAGTCGAGTCGCGCCTCACCCGCGCTCGCGCCGAATTGCGCCGCCACCTTGTCGCCGCGCTCTCCCGCCATGAATGACTCACGCGACCCGCGCGCCAAGCTGCTCGCCGAAACGCTGCAAGGCGACTGGGCCAATGGCCCCGTCAGCGCGATGGCGAGGCGTGCGGCCGCGCACGCGCGCCAGCACCGACGCGTTCGACACAGGTTGGCGGCAGCAGGGGCGACCGTCGGCCTCGCGCTGGTGCTCTTCTTGTTCGCGCCCCGGACATCCGCACCGCCGCCTCACGTGCGGGCGCCCGAGCCCGTCCCGCTGGCGCGCGGCTACGATATTATTTCGGACGACGAGTTGGTTGCACTGTTGCGCGACCGGCCGCTGCTCGTGTTGCCGCAGGAGAATGGCGCGAAAACCATCGTGTTGCTCGGCCACTGAGTTTTCCGCCCCCGGCGGAAAACTGAAAACTATTTCTTGCACTTCGCTCGCGCGCCGCTAACGGCTCGCGTCCGCATGAAGTCACTTGTCATCGCCGAGAAGCCGTCCGTCGCGGCCGACCTCGCACGCTCGCTCGGGAAAATCCCCAAGCACGGCGACCACTATGAAAACGAAAAGTTTGTCGTATCGTACGCGCTTGGCCATCTCGTGGAACTCGAGATGCCGGAGGACATCGACAAGAAGAAATACGGCTTCTGGCGGCTCGAGACGCTGCCCATCATTCCGACCAAATTCGGCCTCAAGCCCATCGAACAATCCAAGGACCGCTTCGGCGCGCTGAAGAAGCTCCTCGCTAGAAAAGACGTCGATCAGGTCATCAATGCTTGCGACGCCGGCCGGGAGGGCGAACTCATCTTCGCCTATCTCTACCAGCTGACGAAGTGCAAGCTGCCGGTGCAGCGGGCCTGGATGCAGACGATGACGACGGAAGGCATCAAGGAGGCATTCTGGAATCTTCGCCCCGGCGAAAAGATGCGCGGGCTCGAGGACGCCGCGCGGTGCCGCAGCGAAAGCGACTGGCTCATCGGCATCAACGGCACCCGCGCCCTGACCAAGCGCATGTTCGGTTCCCGCGCGGGCAACGTCGCGTCCGTCGGCCGGGTGCAGACGCCCACCCTCGCCATCGTCTACACGCGCGAACAGGAGATCCGGAATTTCAAGCCGCGCGACTACTGGCAGGTGACCGCGACGTTCGAGGTTGCCCGGGGCCGCTACGAGGGCACCTATCAGCGGGCGGCCTTCAAGCGCGACGAAAACGACGAGCATGACCGCGTCGATCGCATCTGGGAAAAGGCCCTCGCCGAGGCCGTCCTCGCCGCCTGCGTAGGCAGCCCGCTTGCGGGCGCTCCTTTGGCCCGCGTCTCCGAGGAAAAGAAAGCGAACACGCAGGTGTCGCCGCGACTTTACGATCTGACCACGCTGCAGCGCGAGGCGAACAACCGCTTCGGTCTGCCCGCCCGCCGCACCTTGCAGATCGCGCAGGCCCTCTACGAGCGCCACAAGATGATCACCTATCCCCGCACGGATTCGCGGGCGCTGCCCGAAGATTACATTCCGACGGTCCGCGAAACGTTGGGAAACCTGCATGGCAGCCTCGCGCCCCATGCGCACAAGGTGCTCGATGCCGGCTGGGTCCGGCCGAACAAGCGCATCTTCAACAACGAGCAGATCTCCGACCACTTCGCCATCATCCCGACAACGCATGAGGCCAGGCACCTCGACGAAATGGAGGCGAAAATCTTCGACATGATCGCCCGCCGCTTCGTGGCGGCATTTTATCCGCCGGCGGAATTCGACGTCACGATCCGCATCAGCACCGTGGCGCCGGACCACGATTTCAAGACCGAGGGGAAAGTGCTCGTGGTCCCCGGCTGGCTGGCGGTTTACGGCCGGACGACCGTCGACGAGGATTCATCCGTTTCAAAGTCGCTGCCCGCGCTCACGGCCGAGGACGGCTCGCCCACCCAAGCCAGGACGCTCGATCCCGTGCTGCGCGCCGAGACCACGAAGCCGCCGCCACGCTACACCGAGGCGACGTTGCTGTCGGCCATGGAAGGCGCCGGCAAACTGGTCGACGACGAGGACATGGCGGAAGCGATGAAAGAACGCGGCCTCGGCACACCGGCGACGCGGGCCGACACGATCGACGGCCTCATCAATCAGAAGTACCTGGATCGGGCGCAGCGCGAACTCGTTCCCACGTCCAAGGCCGAGCAGCTCCTGCAGTTTCTCAGTGCCGTGAAGGCGGAGGAGCTGACCAAGCCCGATCTGACCGGCGAGTGGGAATACAAGCTCCGCCAGATCGAGCACGGCAAGTTTACCCGGGCGAAGTTCATGGCCGAGATCGCCGCGACGACCAAGGGCATCATCGAGCGGGTGAAGGGTTTTGAGGAGGACGATTCCATCGCCCGCGTGACGGATATCATCGCGCCGACGGACGGGAAGCCCTTGCGCGAAACACTGCGCGGCTACAAGTCGCACGACGGCGATTTCATGATCTACAAGGTCATCGGGGGCCGGAAAATGGAGGAGGCGGAAGTCCGCGAACTCGTCCAGAAAGGCGTCGTCGGGCCGCTCGATGGTTTTATCTCGGCCAAGACGCGGAGCCGATTCTCCGCCACGCTGAAACTCGTCAAAGATGAGGAAAAGGGGAAATGGAAGGCCGAGTACGACTTTGGCGACAAGCAGGACATTGCCACGCTCGAGCCGTTCTGGCGGGATCCCGCAACGGGCGCCGAATTGTGCGAGTCGGGCAACAGCTACATCTTGCGGGAGCAAAACGGCGAAGGCTGGAAACAGACGTTTCGCGTCGGCCGGTCGATGTGCCAGAAGCCGATTCCGCGCGAGGCTGCGATCCAGCTGGTCGTGCAGGGCAGGACCGACCTCATCCAGGGTTTCACCTCGAAAAAAGGGCGTCCGTTCGACGCGTTTCTCAAGCGGCACGATGATCGCATCGCGTGGGAGTTCCCACCCCGGAAACCGAAAATCGACAAGGACGGCAATCCGATCGCGCGGAAAGCCAGGACGCCACCCGACCTTTCAACGGCCGTGGTCGTCGGCCACAGCAAGATGCACAAGCACGGCGAGGTTCTGGCAACGCCCGAGGCGTTCTATGTCCGCCGTCCGGATCAGGACAACCGCATCGTGTTCACGTTGAAGCGGCATGTCTGCCAGAAGGAGATTTCCACCGAGGAGGCGCGAAACCTGTTCGAAAACGGCCGCACGAATCTCATCGAGGGTTTCATGTCGAAACGGGGCCAGCCGTTTAGCGCCTACCTGGTGCTGTCGAAGACGGGTGTAAAGGCCGAGTTCGAGTTTCCGCCCCGGTAGGAGCCCGCCAAGCGCAGCGCCGCGCGCTGCACGGCGGACGCGGCCGAAAAGTAACTTCGCCCGATCGCCCGCGTCTAGTCCTTCACTGTGAATTCCGCCAAGAGCTACCTCATTGCCCTCCTCACGCTTGCCACCGTCGGCGGGATGGCGGTCGCATGGCGCCAATATCAGGAGCTCGTCGAACTGCGCGCCGGGGCGATGAACAAGGACGAACGTGCCGACCTGCAGAAGCGCGTGTGGAGTTTGGAGAAACTCAACCGCGAGTTGCAGGACCAGCTCGCGACATTGCGGGGCGAAAGAACCGAAGCGACCGAAGCCGTGTTGGCCGCGGCCAGCGCCGACCGGCCTCCCGCCTCTGAGGATGGCCGTGGCGGGCGGGGTCGTGGCGGGCGGGGACCCGGCGATGGCTTGCAGCAAATGACTGCCATCCGCGACCTGATGGCCAAGCCCGAGGTGCAGGCTCTGGTGAGCGTGCAACAGAAGGCCGCGATCGAGGCCCGCTACGCATCGCTCTTCCGGAATCTCAATCTTCCGCCTGAACAGCTCGACAAACTGAAGAACCTGCTCATCGAGCGGCAGACCACCGTTCAGGATGTCTTGTCCGCGGCCTTCGACCAGGGCGTGGATCCGCGCACGGATCCGGCCGGCTTCCGCAAACTCATCAGCGATGCCCAGAACGTGGTCAACAACGGGATCAAGTCCGTCTTGGGCGACGCCGGATTCTCGCAACTTCAGAATTACGAGCAGACGCTCCCGCAGCGGAACCTGGTCACCGACCTGCAGCAGCGTCTGAGCCACACGAATACGCCGCTCACATCGGCGCAGGCCGAGCAGCTGGTGCAAATTCTCGCGGCGAACGCGCCACAACGTGTGCCCAACAACCCGGTTGCCGCCGGCGGCCCGCCGCCCCCACCGGGCGGTCGCGGACCGGGCGGCGGTTTCGGGGGCGGCGGTTATGGCGACGCCGCCGTTTTTGTCGGCCGCGGCGGCGACATTGGAGGTGCAATCGTGGCGGCCTTCGGCGGCGGCGGCGGGCCCGGCGGCAATTTTGTGACGCCCGTGATGGATGGAGGCCGCGGAGGCGCCACCGCGCCAGTCACGAGTGCCGCCATCGCCCAGGCGCAAACGATTCTCGCGCCATCCCAGCTCAGCGCTTTACAGCAGATTCAGCAGCAACAGCAGAGCCAGCAGCAGCTCCAGCAATTGATCCGGGAAACCATGTCCGCCGGCCAGCCGGCGCCCGGCGATCGCGGTCGAGGCCCACCTGGCGGCGGCACCACCACCGGTGGGATCCAGAATCGCCGCCCCGGCGGTGGCGGCTGAGCCGTAACGATGCAATGAAGGGTGGAGCGGCTTGACCCCAAGCTGCTGGCGTAATCAGTGAGAAAACCCTTGCGGGCGCCATGGGCCGCAGGAACAGTGCGGCCTCTCTTTTTTACGACCATGATCGTCACGACCGCCCAGTTATTCAAGCATGCCTATGGCAAATACGCCGTCGGCGCCTACAACATCAACAACGCCGAGCAGGCGATGGGCCTCTTCAAGGGCTGCATCCAATCGCAGGCTCCGTTCATCATCCAGATTTCCAAGGGAGCGCGCAAATACACCGACAAGCGCATGCTCGAGGGTATCATTCGCGCCGCAGACGAGATTTTTCCCGGCGCGATCTTCGCCGTGCATCTCGACCATGGTGATGAGGAGACCTGCTACGAGTGCATCGACTCCGGCTTCTATAGCTCGGTGATGATCGATGCGTCGCATGACCCGTACGACGAGAACGTCGCGATCACAAAACGGGTGGTCGACCGCGCCCATGCCAAGGACCTCTCCGTCGAAGCCGAACTCGGGATGCTCGGCGGCGTTGAGGAGGACATCAAGGTCGAGGAAGGCAACGCGTGCCTGACCGACCCCGCTGAGGCCGAAGACTTCGTGAAGAAGACCGGCTGCGACTCTCTTGCCTGCGCCATCGGCACCTCGCACGGCGCCTTCAAGTTTAAGGGCAAGCAGTCCCTGCACTTCGACGTGCTCGACAAAATCAAGGCCCGTCTCCCCGGCTTCCCGCTGGTCATGCACGGCAGCTCCAGCGTGCCGAAGGAGGAGGTCGACCGCATCAACGCCGCCGGCGGCCAGATCAAGGGCTCCATGGGCGTCGATCCCGCCGAGTATCTGCCCGCCGCCAAGCGCGGCGTCACCAAGGTCAACATCGACACCGATGGCCGCCTCGTCTGGACACGGGTGCACCGCGAGTTCTTCCGGGACAAGCCGGGCGACTTCGATTTCCGCCCGCCAGGGAAGATCTTCACCGACGAATACGCCAAGTTCATCGCCGGCCGCAATGCGCTCCTCGGCAGCGCCAACCAGCTCGCCGATCTCCGCGTGAGCTTGGGGAAATAAACGTCCATCGCGCGCCGGCAGCAGCGAAGCGACCGGAACATGCCCCTGGAAAGTTACCGCATCTGGCTGCGCGAGGGCCTTTATCTGCATATCACCTTTGTTTAGGCGGGCGGCGAAGTTGTCGCGTTTGCCGTCGTGCTTGTCGCCGAGACTGCTAACGGATCGGCGAACGTCGCCCGTTATGATACGGCGCACGGCATGGCGCACCGCGACGTCTTGGGACGGAGGAAAGGTTTGCTCCACAAGCGATGGTTTCCCAACGTTCCGTTCGGCAAAGTGCTCAACCTGGCGGTAGCAGACTTCAAGACGCACTATGAAAGTTATCTCCAAATCTTCGAAAAAAACTAGTTTCGCCCGTATTCCTCCGCTGCCCCGCGCCCTTCGTGGTAGCGCTAGGCGCGTCCTGACCGTTGAGGAAGCCCGTCGCATCGTCATCGCGCACGGCGGTCGTCCGACTACAGACGAAGAAAAGCAGAAGCTGATCGCCGCCGGTCTTTGGGGCATGCCCAAGGAGTAGATTCGACTTCCGCCCGCCGGAGCCAAAACCTCACGGCAGCCACGGGTATTTCCGCGCGTCGGGCTCTCGCTTCTCGCGCTGGGCCGCGTGAAACTCCTTCGCCTCGTCGCTCATGTAATAAAGCAGCGTCGCGTTGCCGGCGAGTTCCTGGATGCCGGCCTGGCCGTCGAGCTCGGCATTGAAGCCGCTCTTCAACAGCCGGATTGCCAGCGGACTGTGGCCGAGAATCTCAGTCGCCCACCTCACGCCCTCGGCCTCGAGCTCGCCGACGGGGACGACCTCGTTGACCAGCCCCATGTCGAGCGCCTGCTGCGCGTTGTACTGCCGGCACAGGAACCAGATCTCCCGCGCCTTTTTCTGCCCGACGACCCGCGCGAGGTAACTCGAACCGAAGCCGCCATCGAAGCTGCCCATCCTCGGTCCGACCTGGCCGAAAATCGCGTTGTCGGCCGCGATGCTCAGGTCGCACACCACATGCAGCACGTGGCCGCCGCCGATGGCGTAGCCCGCCACGAGCGCGATCACGACCTTCGGCATCGAACGGATGAGTTTCTGCAAATCGAGCACGTTGAGCCGCGGGATGCCGGCCTCGTCGATGTAGCCGGCGTGACCGCGCACGCTCTGGTCGCCACCGGCGCAGAACGCATACTTCCCGTCCTTGTGCGGCCCGGCGCCAGTGAGCAGCACGACGCCGATGGCCGGATCCTCACGCGCGTCGCTAAACGCATCGAACATCTCTTTCACGGTGAGCGGCCGGAAGGCATTGCGCCTGGCCGGACGGTTAATCGTCACTCTGGCGATGCCGCCGGACTTGTGGTAGAGGATGTCCGTGTAGGTCTTGGCGCTCTTCCATTCGGGAATCATGGCCGGAGCCTGAAATCTTTTCCGCCGCTTGTCCATTGCGCCCGGGCCGCCCTGCCATCCGGCGCGAAATCAAGCACATTTCGGACCGGGCGCCGAAACTGCTTGGACCGCAACACAGGTTGATGAACAGTGGCCGACCTCACATGAGCAGCGAACCCGTCAAGCCGAACCACCGTGGAGCGCAGGCCGCCCTCGCAATCGGCGCACTGGGGGTGGTGTTCGGGGACATCGGCACCAGTCCGCTCTATGCCCTGCGCGAATGCTTCGCCCACCTGCCTCCCGTTGCCCGCAGCGAAGGTATCGTCGGCGCCTTGTCGCTGGTCTTTTGGGCGCTGGCTTTCGAGGTCAATTTCAAGTATCTGCTCTTTGTCACCCGGGCTGATAACCGCGGCGAAGGTGGGATCTTCGCCCTGCTGGCACTCAGTCATCCGGATCGCGCGCGGCGCGGCCTGACCCGGCTCACGCTCTTTGTGCTCTTTGGGGCGGCGCTGCTGTATGGCGACGGAGTTATCACGCCCGCGATTTCCGTGCTCGGCGCGGCCGAGGGTCTCGAGTCGTTCAATCCCGCCTTTCACCCCTATGTGCCTTTCATCGCGTGTGTGATCTTGTGCGGTTTGTTCTGGTTCCAGCACCGGGGTACCAAGGCCATCGGCGCGATCTTCGGGCCGGCGATGGTCGTGTGGTTCAGTGTGCTCGGCGGACTGGGGCTCCTGCACATTTTCCAGGCACCGGAAGTCTTGTGGGCCCTGAATCCGCTGCATGGCGTGCGACTCCTGCTCCACCATCCCGCTCATGCGGTCGGCGTGCTGGGTGCGGTGGTGCTCGTCATCACCGGCGCGGAGGCGCTCTACGCCGACATGGGGCACTTCGGCCGCACCTACATCGCAAAGGCCTGGTACTATTGCGCCTTCCCCGGGCTGATCCTCAATTACTTCGGGCAGGGCGCCTATGCGCTGGCACATCCGGAGGATCCGACCAATCCGTTCTTTGCCCTCGTGCCCGGCGGCGCCCCGCGCCTCATGCTCACCGCGCTTTCGATCGGGGCGGCGGTCATCGCGAGCCAGGCGATGATTTCCGGAACGTATTCGCTGACCCGCCAGGCCATCCAACTCGGCTACTTCCCCCGCCTGCAGATCAGCCACACCAACCCCGACCTATCCGGCCAAATCTACCTGCCGCTCGTCAACACCCTGCTCGCGGTGGGCAGCATCCTGGTCGTCGTCGGATTCCGTTCCAGCGCCAACCTTGCTGCCGCCTATGGCATCGCCGTGACCGGAACGATGGCTGTTACCACCGTCGCCTTTTACTTTGTGGTGCGACGCCGGTGGCAGTGGTCGATCTGGCGCGCGCTGCCCCTCTGCCTCCTGTTCCTGGTTTTCGATCTTTCGCTGTTCGGTTCCAATCTCCCCAAGCTGCTACACGGCGGATTCTTTCCGATCGTGATGGGCTTGGGCGTGCTTGCGGTCATGCACACGTGGAAAAAGGGCAAGGAGGAGATCTTCCGGCAGGTCTACGCCAATGAGATCACGGAAGCCGAACTCTGCAGCATCGCCTGCAGCGGCCACATCACCCGCGTCCGTGGCACCGGCGTCTTCATGGCTGGTAATCCCACCGGCACGCCCTTGGTGCTCCTCCACCACGTCAAGGCCAACAAGGTGCTGCACGAAACTGTCGTGCTGCTCAGCATCATAACCGAGGAGCTTCCCTACGTGGCTGCCGCCGACCGTCTGGAGATCCGCGAAATCGGCAACGGCGTGTGGCGCGCCCTCGGCCGCTACGGGTACATGGAGTCGCCGGACGTGAGCGTGCTGATCGAGGAAATTCGCGCACGCGGCGTGCCGCTCAAACCCTCGGAAGCGACCTACTATTTCAATCGCGAGATGATTATCACCGGCGGAGACGCTCCAATGTGGGAATGGCAAAAGCACTTTTACGGCTTTCTCAGCCGGAACGCCCGCCAGGCGCGCGACTACTACCGCCTGCCGCCCATGCAGATCATCGAGGTCGGCCTGCCGATCCAGTTGTAGGTCGGCAGCCTCCGCGGACCGCAGTCGCCCGACCGTTTGGATGCCGGCCCGGGTATTTCATTCACTTTGGATCCGATACTCCGACGCTTGCTTCGGTTTGGTTGTAGCCGGCCTCGTTGAGGCCGGTCCGGGGTCGCCGACCCCGGCTACAAGGTGCGGCTTGCCCAAATGCCTCGGAGCTTGTGCTCCCGGGAATGCTTTACGGAGACGCGGCGCTCGATCGCGAAATCAAGCTCCCCGGGAATCAGGCCGGCACGCCCGCCCACGCCGCCCGAAGCTGGTCGGCGCTCAGCAGCCCCACGCCTGCCGAGCGCAGGAGCTGCGCCACGCTGTGAACCTGAGCCGCGTTGTCGGGCGCCAGCGTCCCGTCCGGTCGATGGAGGTTGTTTTCGAAACCGACGCGGACATGTCCACCCATGCGCGCAGCCGATGTCACGCACGCCGCTTCCTGGCGGCCGAACGCGCACACCATCCAGTGTTCGAATTTCGGCAGGGCAGGCGACACGAAATGGAGCAGATCGGCAGCCTCCGCTTCCCGCGGGCTCACGTAGCCGCCCAGCACAAACAAGACCGGAATGCTCTTCCAAGGGATCAGCCCGCGCTGCATCAGGCTGGCCAGCCGGACCGCCTCGTCGGGCTGGTAGAGAATAATCTGCGGCGTGATGTGCTCGCGGGAGAGCCAAGTCACGAAGCTGGCGAACTCGCGTTCACTCGCGGCATCTGGCACAAGTTCACGCAGTCCCAGCGACACCGCCTCCGGTCGCACCGCCTTCACCACGGCCATTTGCTCCGCCGGGCTGTACGCGCCGATGGATTCGCTGGTGATTTGGACCAGCAGACGGTCACCGGCGGCCCTTTGGATGGCGGCGATGGTCCGCCGATAGGTCTCGGCGTCCAGCAGGTGCCGTCCTTGCGCGTCGCGAATGTGAACGTGGATCATAACGGCGCCGGCGTCCGCGCACCCGGCTGCGACCGTGGCCAGTTCGTCGGTTGTGATCGGGAGGCCGGGATGATCCGCCTTCGACCGCCGCCCGCCGTTGGGTGCGACGGCGATGGCGACCGGGGCGAGGCCTGTGCGGTTTGCGGTTGTCATTTTCTCTGAGCCGCAGCCATCGAAGTTCCTTTTCGGCTGGCGAGGACTTGGACGATTAGTGACCGGCCGTGATCCCCAAATCCATCATGATGGGCGAGCCCGTGGTGGCCGCTGACTCTTCGCGACACAGGCAGGCGACCATGCTGGCGATTTCGTGCGGTTCAATCAGGCGCTTGATGGCGGTGCCGTCGAGCATGACCTTCTCGATGACCTCATCTTCCCGGATGCCCCGCGTCCGAGCCTGCGCGGCAATCTGGTTCTGCATGAGCGGAGTTCGCACGTAGGCGGGGCAGATGCAATGGGCCGTGATATTGTACTTTCCGCCCTCCAGTGCCGTGGTGCGGGTGAGCCCCAGCAAGCCGTGCTTGGCGGCAACATAGCCGGCTTTGAAGGCGACGCCGCGCACGGACAGGACCGAACCGATGTTGACGATGCGGCCCCAGCGCTGGGCTTTGAGCGTCGGCCAGATGTACTTCGTCAGCAGGAACGGCGCGGTGAGCATCACGGCGAGCATTTTTTCCCACCGGTCCTCGTCGAATTCGTCGAGCGGGGCGATGGATTGAAAGCCGGCGCAGTTGATCAGGATGTGGAGGGTGCCGCACTCTTTCTCGATTTTCTCGATCAGGGCCTTGCAGTCCCCGCGCCGGCTGAGGTCGCACGGTACGAAAAGTCCCTTGAGCCGGCGGGCCGCGGCGGCACCCGCCTCCGTTTGGATATCGCTAATGACCACCTTGGCCCCGTCGGCGGCGAACCGCGTCGCGATGGCCAGGCCGATGCCGCTGGCGCCGCCGGTCACGAGGACGAATTTGCCTTTGACGGGTTTCGCGGCCGTCGGGGCGGCCTTGGATTTCTTGCTCACTGGATTGAAATTGGGGAGAGATTGAACCGGAAAAATTGGGGCGGGATGGCGTTACAGCGGGGAAGTTCTTACGAGGCAAGGAGCGAAAGATTATGTGCCGCTATTGGCCGCCCGCGCGGGCGACGCTTGAAGTTCCTTTTCTCCCCGGACAGGTTTCTCCAAAGAGGTGAACTCCAACATGGCGAATCCGCATTTCTCCCCGCCCGCCGCGCGGGCGCCGCAGTGGTTCGCCTGGCTCGGAGTGGTCGCGCTCGCCGGCTATGCGGTGCTGCTCGGAGTAAATTCGACGATCGCGGCCGGCGGGTCGGACTCGTCGGGCTATCTCAACAGCGCTCGGCTGCTGGCTTCCGGTCGAGTGGCGGTTCCCGTGCGCACCTCGCCTGGGTTTGGCCCGGCGGAGGGTGTCCCGCCGGAGTGGTTTCAGCCGCTCGGATTCGTCGTGTTGGAAATGAGTTCCGACCTGACGCCGACTTACCCGAGTGGATTTCCGCTGCACCTGGCGCTCGCGGGAAAGATCCTCGGCTGGTCCTGGGGGCCCCGGTTCGTCGAGCTGGCAGGGGCGCTTGCCGCGATCTGGCTGTGCTATGCCGTGGGGCGCGAGCTTGGTCTCTCCTGGCCGCTCGCCGCCGCCGCTGCGGTCGTGCTGGCCGCGTGTCCGGTGATGCTCTTCGCGTCGCTCCAGCCCTTGAGCGACCTGCCCGCCACGACCTGGTGTCTCGCGGCAGTGTGGGCCGCACTGCGCAGCCGCCGGCAGGCCGGCTGGGCCGCGGCGTGCGGAGCAGCCTATGGGGTCGCCGTGCTCGTCCGGCCCACGAACATCGTCCTGTTGCCCGCACTGCTGGTGCTGCTCGGATTGCATGGGCGACGGCTGACCTGGGCCGCGCTCGGTGGCGTGCCATGCGTTGCGTGGCTGGCGTTCTACAATCATACGCTTTACGGCGGAGCGTTCCGCTCGGGCTATTTCGACTGGTCGGAGTTTTTCGCGCTGCAGTACTTCAAGCCCGCCGCCTCGTATTTCCTGCAGTGGCTCGCCGTTTTTCTGCCCGCCGTTTTGCTGGTGCTGCCTCTCGCCGCTTTCTGGCGGCGCGACACCCGCACCCGCGGGCTGTACGGGCTCGCCTGGTGGTTTGTCTCCATCACGGGGCTTTACCTGTTCGTCGCCTTTTCGCACGAGGCGTGGACGTGCCTGCGTTACATCCTGCCGGCGCTGCCGGCGTTGATTCTGGCCGGAATGCTGGGTGTTGAAGCGATCGCCCGCCTGCTGGCCGCCGCGCCGGCGCGGCGTCTGCGCCGCGTCTTCGCCGTCCTTATCGCCGGTTGGGCCGTCGGCATGTCGTGGCAGTGGTCGCGCTCGCTTGGCGTATTCTCTATCAAACACCACGAAGACGTCTACATCACCGCAACCGCCGCGGCCCGCACCCGCTTTCCCCCTCACACGCTTGTGCTCTGCTGCCACCTGAGCGGCGCCGTTTTTTATTACACCGATTTTCCGGTGTTGCGCTGGGATGTCGCCAACCCCGCCGAGTTCACGCGCTATGCCGCGATGGCGCAACGCGCCGGCATCACGATCGGGGCGCTGCTTTTTGCGGACGAAGAACAACGCGCGCTGCAAGAGTCGTGTCCCGGGGAATGGTTCTGCCTCGCCACCGTCGACAACGTCGGCGTTTGGCGCCTTGCGCCACGACGCGCGAAAGGTGAAATTGATTGAAGCCTGTTCACGCAACCGCGCACGCTGCACTCCATCCGAACGCCGATCTGCCTCCTCCGACTCTTGCTTACGACCCGGCGCGAGCGCACCGCCGCCTCGCTTTTTCAACGATGACATCCCCTACCTCGCCCACCGAGGATTCCGCCGATAATCTCGAAGTCACGGTCGTCATTCCCTGTTTAAACGAGGAAAAAACCGTCGGCGGCTGCGTCGCGTCCGCGATTGCGACCATGCGAGCGGCGGGCCTGGCGGGCGAGGTCGTCGTCGCCGACAATGGCAGCCGCGATGCTTCGTGCGAGCGGGCCACGGCTGCCGGCGCCCGGATCGTCAACGTGGCCCGGCGCGGCTACGGGAGCGCGCTCATGGCGGGCATCGCGGCGGCCCGAGGCCGCTTTGTGATCATGGGGGATGCGGACGCGAGCTACGATTTCAGCGACGTGCCGCGTTTCGTCGTCAAGCTGCGCGAGGGCTTCGATCTCGTGCAGGGCTGCCGGCTGCCGCGCGGCGGCGGCACCGTCGCCCCCGGTGCGATGCCCTGGTCGCACCGATGGATCGGAAACCCCGCGCTTTCGCTCCTGGCGCGGCTTTTCTTCCGCACGGGCCTGAACGACATTTATTGCGGGCTGCGCGGATTCACCCGGGATTTCGCCGCGCGGATGGACCAGCGGTGCACCGGCATGGAGTTCGCGACCGAAATGATCATCAAAGCCGCCTTGCATCGCGTGCGGCTCGCCGAGATTCCCATCACCCTGCATCGCGACGGCCGGGATGGCGCCGGCTCCCATCTGCGGACATTTCACGACGGGTGGCGCACCCTCCGGTTGTTCCTGCTCTATTCCCCCCGCTGGCTGCATCTCTTTCCCAGTGCCGCCCTGCTCGCGTTCGGCCTGGTGGCCGGCCTCCTCGCCTGGTTTGGCGTGAAGCTCGGCCCGGCCACGCTCGGCCCGCATACGTTGCTCGTCGCGGTCGTGCTGATCCTCCTCGGCTACCAGGGCTTGATGCTGGCGCTTTTTGCCCGGACCTTCGCCTGGCGCGAAAATCTCGCCCCGGCGTCGCCCTTTCTCGAAAAATTCTATCGCGTCTTCACGCTGGAGCGCGCGCTGCTGCTGAGCCTCGTCGCCACGATCGCCGGCGGCCTGCTCATTGGCCACGTTTTCTGGACGTGGCGGGGGCTGCATTACGGCGAGCTTCCCTACGCCATCACGCTCCGCCGCGTGGTGCCCGGCCTGCTCCTCACCGCGCTCGCCGCCCAGACGTTTTTCGGCAGCTTCGTGATCAGCCTCACCAGCCTCGAGCGAAAATGAGCGCCGCACCGGAAAAGCCGTCCTTCGATGCCTATGCCGGCGATTACGAGGGGGCGCTCAATCGCGGTCTCCGCCTGACGGGCGAGTCGCGCGATTTTTACGCCCGCCGCCGCGTCGAGATCATGCGGGACGCCAGCCGGCGCATCGGGCTTCGGATCGGGTCCGTATGCGATTACGGTTGCGGCACGGGTGACACGCTGCCGTTGCTCGGCGAGGTGATTGGCGCGCCGCGCTTGATCGGGCTCGATCCTTCCACCGCATCGCTCACGGAGGCCCGCCGCCGGCACGGCCTCGCCATCGAGTGGTCAACGCCGGACGCCCCCGAATCCGCCGCGAGGGCGAACCAGGTCGACGCGGTTTACTGCAACGGCGTGTTTCACCACATCCCGCCACCGCTCCGCCTCGACGCGGCCCGGCGAATCATGCGCCTGCTGCGTCCGGGCGGCTGCTGGTTCTTCTGGGAAAACAACCCTTTCAATCCCGGCACGCGCTGGGTGATGTCGCGCATTCCCTTCGATCGCGACGCCATCACGCTCCAGCCCGGCGCCGCGCGCCGGCTCGGCGAGGAAGCGGGCGGCAACTGGGTGGAAACCACCTTTCATTTTTATTTTCCCAACGCCCTGCGCGCCTGCCGGGGCGCCGAAAAATGGCTTCGCCACCTGCCGCTCGGCGGGCAATATCTCGTGGTCCTTCAGCAGCCGATCGCGACATAGGCGTGCCGCCGCCCGTACCGGGCGAGGCCCTACGCCACGCTGCGCTCCCCATGTCACCACCCGACCCGCCCTTCGCCGGGGAATCGCCTTTCCCCCCCGTCAAGGCGCCGGGGCCGGCCGAAGCCGGCGCGAGCGCGCCGACGCGTCCGCCGGCGCCGCGCTGGTTCGTGCGGCTGGCCCTGGCCGCGCTGGCTGGGTACACCATGTTTTTGGCGGCGAACATGAGCGCGGTCGCGGGTGGGTCCGATTCCTCCGGATATCTCAACAGCGCGCGGCTGTTTGCGGCGGGCAAAGTCCGCGCCGCACTGCGCGTTCCGAGCGAGTTCGCCGGGCTTGAATTGAAACGGAGCCATTTCTCGCCGGCGGGTTTCTGCAGCTTCTCCGGTCATCGGGACCTGGCGCCGGCGTATCCGTCCGGATTTCCCCTGCACCTCGCATTGGGCGGCCGGCTGCTGGGCTGGCAGATCGGGCCGTTTGTCGTGCAATTGCTCGCCGCGGTGGCGGCGGTGTGGCTGTGTTACCGGACGGCACGCGCGCTGGGCCTGCATTTCGGGCTGGCCGGGGCGGCCGCCGCGATGCTGGCCGTTTTCCCGGTTTTCATTTACGCGTCGGTTCAGACCCTGAGCGACACGCTGGCGACGACGTGGGCGCTGGCCGCGCTGTTCTTTGCGCTGCGTGGCCGTGCGTCGCATCGCTGGGCGGTGGCGTGCGGCGCCGCGCTGGCGATCGCCGTACTCGTGCGCCCAACGAATGCGCTGCTCGCGCCCGCGCTGGTCGTGGTGCTGGGATTCGACGTGCGGCGGCTCGGGTGCTTCATCCTCGGCGGAGTTCCTGGCGCCCTCTGGCTCGGACTTTACAATCATTACCTTTACGGCGGCGCGTTGCGCTCCGGCTACGGAGACATCTTCACCGACTTCGCGCTCGAATACGGCGCGCCGACGGCGCTCCATTTCGCGAAATGGCTCGCGCTGTTTCTGCCGCCGGTGGTGCTGGCGTTGCCGTTGGCGGCGCTCGCGGACCGCCGGACCCGTGGCCGCGAGCTGCTCGGGCTGGGCCTCGTGACCGTTGCCATCGTCGGGCTTTATCTTTTCTGCGCTTATTCGCACGACGACTGGACGTACCTCCGCTACATCCTGCCGGCGCTGCCCGCGTTGATTCTCGGAGCGCTCCTTGGCGTGGAGGCGATGGCACGGGGCCCGGGTGCGCGCTGGCCGCGGGCCTTTCGTCCCGTCGTCGCGCTCGTTTTCACGCTGTGGGCGCTGGGCAACTCCTGGTATTGGACCCGAAGCCTGCACGCCTTGTACGTGCCGGGATACGAGCGCGCCTACGCGGAGGCGGCGCGGCTGGTGCGGGAGCGTGTTCCCCCCAATGCCCTCATCTTGAGCTGCAACGTCAGTGGGTCGATTTACTACTACACCGATTTGCCCACGCTGCTGTTCGACTCGGTCGAGCCGGCGGAGTTTGCCCGGTATGAGGCGCTGGCGCGCAAGGCAGGCCGGCCGATTTACGCCGCGCTTTTCGATATTGAGGAGGAGGACGCGATCCGGAAGCGGTGCCCGGGTGCGTGGAAGAAAATCGCTGCCGCCGGCAACATCGGAATCTGGCGCCTGGAATAGGCTTCCACCTTTCGCCATCCACCGCGGCCTGAACAACTGCGCATCAAGGGCCGCAGCTTCCGACCGAAGGTGTTCCAAGCTGGCACTTACATCCTCAAAGTGGGCGAGGGTTCGCGCCAGAAGATGATCAAGAATGTCCCATCGACCGACGGGCGGAGCGTCGCCACGCTGAAGGTGGATCTATAAACTCCGCCCGCCGACAAACCAGATTTCTGTCCGCCGCCGCTGGACTTCAACTGATCCCCTGCCTGGCCATGTAGCCTTTGAGGGCCCCGAGGTCTTTTCTCATCAACGCGGGGAATTGCCCGCGCTTCTCCGCGTTGGAAATCGGCGAGCGCTCGAACGGCGGGTACTCGAGGTGCACCGACATCGGGCCGGCGAGATTCAGTTCGCGGACCAGCTTGAAATACGCGTCGAACGGCACGACGCCCTCGCCGATCGGCACGTTTTCGATCGTCGCCTTGCCCGGCGCCTGCTCCCACTTGAAATCCTTCAGGTCGGTGCACTTGATCCACGGCGCGAGCAGCCGGAGCGTGACCGGCCACGATTGCGCGCCCTCGACGAGCGCGTGGCGGATGTCGTACTGGACGCCGAGCCCGCGCGGATCGATGTCACGCAGCAGTTCGTAAAGGTCCCAAAGGGCGCCGCCGATGCGGGGGCCGGCGTGATTCTGGATCGCGCCGTGGAGGCCGAGGCTCTGGTTGAGCGCCGCGAGTTCCTTGAGCGCGGGCTTCAATTTCTCGAGCGTGCCCATCACGCCGAGCTTCGGGTCGTAGTTGAAATTGCCGGTCCGGTAATACTTCACCCCGAGCTTCGCCGCGGTCCGCAACACCGTCTCGGCATGCTTGTCCCGCACGCTGGTGATCTCGGTGGTCATCATCTCGACCTTCAGGCCGGCGGCGCGCGCCGCGTCGATGGCGCGCGGCAGATCTTCCTTCACCTTCTCGGGCAGTACGTGGCCCTGCGGCACGCGCACGGTGTAGTCGATGCCACCGTAGCCCGCCTCCTTGGCGAGCGCGGCCGTCTCCGCGTAGCTGAGCCAGTGCAGGGGCTTGGAGAATACGTGTATGACCGTCGGCCCCCCGGCCCAGGGGGCGGCCGGCGCCGGCGCGGTTGAGCCAGTTTTTTTCTTGGGCTCGGCGGCGCTGGCGCCGGTCGTCAGTCGGGCGAGCGGCACCGCGGCACTGATCGCGGTGAGTTGGGTCAGAAACCGGCGACGGGATGATTGGGTCGAGGAAGCAGGGTTTGATTTCATGGCGACGGCGGCAGCGTGCCCGGTCGGGCCGAGAAATGCAACGATTGCGGCGTACGCCCATTTACATCTTTGCTTCGGCGACGCCGGCGTCGAGTAACCCAATAGGTTACTCTTCGCCATGCCCTCCCAACTTGCGCCATGTTGCGCAAATTGAAGAGCCCAATTCTTCCGTGCAACCGGGGAATCAGTTGCCGCATGAACCGCCGCGCTTGACTTCAACCGGGTTTATTTTTTTGGCGTCGACCGCCGCAAGATCACAGCGTCGTTAGGTCGCGTGACGAGCGAGTGCCGTCGTCAGATCGGCCGGACGACCATCGCGAGTTACCGCTTTCCGCTCTGAATGACGATCACGAGGCGGCGAAGGCCAGGCCGCGTCATGCAGCCGGTCTGCCGGCGCGCTCGATCGTGGCGACATGCAGCGGATTGATGCCGATGATACGCGGCTCGTCAGTCTCCAACTCGACACGGCGCAAGAGTCGCGTGATGGTCAGATGGTCTGCGGTGGGCACTTCGTGCCGGTCGCCGTTCGACATGACGATGGTGAACGGAATATAAGGGGTGTCCGCGAGTCGCTGCATCAGTTCGGCAAGGATGACCGTGGTAGGATCTGGATTTCGTTCGGGCATGGCGTCTGGGTGTCACTTACCTTGCAGCCGCCTGCGCCGATTTCAATCTTGGTTTGAAATCAATCCGGCGGGGACCCCGCTCGGTTCCCGGGCTGCCTCGGCGCCTCAACTGTTAACCCAATCCCGCCGCGACGTCCGCAAACAGCTGCTTCCGGCGCGCCGCGTCGTGCTTTCGGTCCGTGCGCAGTTCGAGCACGCGCATCCCGGCTGCCGGCAGCGTGGAAATCAGTTCCGTGAAGTGCGCCCAGTCGCGCACGAGCACATGCCCGACGCCATAGGCTCCGCAGAGCCGCCCGAAGTCCGCCTCCTGCGGCGTCGCGAAAAACTCCTCGAAGGGCGGCTCGAACTGCGCAACGGGCAAATGCTCGAAAATTCCTCCGCCGCGATTGTTGATCAGCACAATCGTCAGCGAACCGCGCAACCGGCCGCGCAACAGAAAGCCATTCGTGTCGTGCAGCAGCGCGAGATCGCCCGTCAGCAAAACCGCCGGCCGGCCGGCGTCATGCGCGACACCGAGCGCGGTCGAAAGCGTGCCATCGATGCCGTTGGCGCCGCGGTTGCACAACGGCCGGATGGCGCGGTTGCCCGCCGGCCAGACGTACTCGACGTCGCGTGCCGGCATCGAATTCGCCACGAAGAGCGGCGTTTCCGCGGGCAGATGCCGCCCGAGCAGCCACGCCGCCTTCGGTTCGAAAAGCGCCGTCTCGGCCAGGAGCCCGGCGTCGAGCGCCGGCCGCACCCGCTGCTCGTAACGCGCCCACATCCGTTCGTAGCCATTCACGTCCTGCGCCACCGGCAGGAAGGCCGCGAGCGCGGACAGCGAGATCGACAGTTGGCGCGTCCGGCCGTGCAACGCGTCGCGATTGTCCGCCCGCTCGGTCGCCAGCCAGACCGTCGCCCCGCTCGCTTCGATCCATCCGCGCAGCACCTTGCTGGCCGGCCACCCGCCGAGGCACAGCACAACCTCCGGCTTCAGCCGCTCGGCGGCGTTTTCGTTCCGCAGCACGGTGTCGTAGGACGTGACGAGGTGCGGGAAACGGGCCGCGTGATTCCGGAGCGGCGACAGTCCGTCGGCCAGCACCGGCCAGCCAAGCCGGCGGGCGATTTCGGCCGTGGCCGCGACAAACTCCTCGACGTCGCCCGGCTGCGCCGGGCCCACCACAATCGCCCCGTGCACATCGGGCGAGATCCGCGGCAACCTCGCGCCCAACTGCGCCACTTCAGCCGGCGCGAGGTGGGAAAAAAACATATCCCAGTCGATCGCAGCAGCGAGTCTCACGGCGGCGCCGTCGTCGGCCAGCGGCGCCAGCGGGTCGCGAAAGGGCGCGTTGAGGTGCACCGGCCCGCCGGCCGGCCCCTGCGCGCGCGCCACAGCCTGCGCCACCGTCTGGCGCAGGTAGCGCAGCAGCGGCTCGCTCAGCTCCGGCACGGCGAGTTCGTGGAAAAAATTCGCGTAACCACCGTAAAGCTTCTGCTGATCGATCGTCTGGCCGGACGCGCACGCCCGCAGTTCCGGCGGCCGGTCCGCGGTGATCACGAGCAGCGGGACGGCGCTTTCGTGGGCTTCAACGACCGCCGGAAAATAATTCGCCGCCGCCGTCCCGCTGGTGCAAACGAGCACCACTGGCTGCATCCGCTGTTTCGCCAGCCCGAGGGCAAAGAACGCGGCCGATCGCTCGTCGAGCACGGGAATCGCCTCCAGGCCGGCGTTGCCCGCCAACGCCATCGTGAGCGGCGCGGAGCGGGAGCCGGGCGACACCACCGCGTGTTTCACGCCGGAGCGCACCAGCGTCTCAACGAGCACGCTGGCCCAGAGGGAGTTGGTATTTCGCGGGTCCAGGTGCGGAAACGATGCCATGGCGCCCTAGTTTTTTCGTGGTTCCGTCGGACGCTGCGCCAGCGCCAAACCCATTTGAAAACGTCCCATCTCGGCGGGAAAAACGAGCATGGGACAAAGGATTCTCACGGCAGAAAGGGATTACACGACCAGGGCGTCGAGCATGGCCTTAAACTTCAATTCCGTTTCGGCAAACTCCTTTTCCGGCGTCGAGCCGGCAACAATACCCGCGCCGGCGTAGGTCCGGGCCCGGGAGCCCTCGACCAGCGCCGAGCGGATGCCGACAAAAAATTCGCCCCCCCCGCGCGTGTTGAGCCAGCCGAGCGCGCCGGCGTAGAGCCCGCGTGGAAAGCCCTCCAGTTCGCGAATGCGCGCCACCGCCGCTTCGCGCGGACTGCCGCCGACCGCCGGTGTCGGGTGCATCGCCGCCAGCACATCGAGCAGCCGCACGCCTTCCGGCAGCATCGCGCACACCGGGGTGTGCAGATGCTGGACGTTGGCCAGCCGCCGCACCTGCGGATGCGCCGGAAATTCCAGGGTCAGGCCGAGTGGCGTCAATCGCGCCACAATGTCGTCGAGCACTTCGCGCTGCTCGCGGATGTCTTTCTCGCTGCGCAGCAGCGCGGACGCCAGCGCGGCGTCCTCGCTGGCGGTCGTGCCGCGGCGCGCCGAGCCCGCGAGCGCCTCGGTTTCGAGCACGCCCTTGCTCACGCGCACGAGTCGCTCGGGACTGGCGCCGATGAAGCTCGGGCCGCGGCCGTTCGCGAACGAGAACGAGTAGCAATCGGGAAACCGCTGCCGCAGGCCGTTCAGCAGCCGCAACGGGTGGAGCGCCTGCGCCGACGCCACATCCTGCGCGCGGGCGAGGACAATTTTCCGAAACTCCCCCGCCTCCACGCGTGCGATTGCCTGCGCGACGGCGGCGCGATAGTCGCCCGCCTCGCGGGTCGTGAAGGCGGCGGCGGTGGCTCGGGCGTCGTGCCCGTGAGGCTCATCCCTTTGCCCCAAACCTACAGGCGGGGCACTCGTGCCACCGTTTTCCCGATATTCAAACCGGGAAAATTTTCCGTGCGCCCGCCAGACGCGCTCTGTCAGGGCGGCGAGATCCGCGTCGGCGGCGACGAGGAGATTGGCCACCGCCGTCGTCGTGGCCCCGGCCAGCGCCACCTGCCACCGCGGGACGAAAATGAACGCCGCCGGAAACGGCTCCCCGGGCTCGACCTCGTCGCGAAAGGTGAACCCGGCAAAAAAATGCGGTCCGCCAAACGGTGCGTTGACGTCGCCGACCGCAATCGTGTGCGCCAGCGTGTCATCGATCCAGCCTTGTACGCTCGCGAAGCGACTCGGGCCACTGGTCTCGTACGCGGCGGCGATTTCGGCGCCGGCGATCGCGCTTTCGATCGTGGGCCGCTCGGTGTAGAAATGCGGTTCGTGCGGCTCGAAGATCGACTCCAGCACCGCCAGCGGATCGAGCGCGTCGACGGCCAGCGAGATGCTCACCAGCTTGGCGTGGCCGTCCCGGCGCGCCGCGTCCCGGCACTGGCCCAAAAACGCCCGCAACGCCTCGGGCGAGGCGTGCTCGGCGGGTTGCAGGGGAAGGATGGTCATGAGAATCTTTCGTCTTTCCTCTTTATCTTTCTCTTTCGTCAGGTTGGTCGGAACAGGAGAAAGTTTACCCGCCTTCGGCGGCGCCAAAGGCGACCAGGGATTAAGAGAAGGAGGAAAGAGAAAGATTACGCCGCCTTCGGCGGCTGCGGCCGCGGGAACAGCACCAGGGCCGCCGCGACCTTCGCGCCGTTCAACTTCGTGCCCCAATCCAGTTCACGGCGCCAGTCCGGACCCGGCACATAACCGAGCACTTCGTTGATTTTTGCCGTGGTCGCGGGCATGACGTGCTGCAGCAGCGCGACCGCGAGCCGCAACGCCTCGGCAATCGTGGCGAGGGCCGTGCGCAGCCGCTCCTGATCCGTCGCCGCGATCGATTTGCCCAGCTTCCACGGTGCGCGCTTCTCGATGTAGGCGTTGGTCGCGGTCACGAAACCGATCGTACGCTCCAGGGCGGTGTGAAACTGAAATCCCTCGCACAGCGCGATGACCTCATCGCATGTCTTCGGCCAGAGGTCATGCAGTTCGCGTTCGTAATCCTCGATCGCCCCGGCGGCGGGCAGGACGCCGGCGGCGAAGCGCGTCGTCATGTTGAGCGCGCGGTTGACGAGGTTGCCGAGATTGTTGGCGAGCTCGCTGTTGTAACGGACGAAGAACTGCTCGACGGTGAACTCGCTGTCCTGCCCGACGTTCATCTCGCGAATGAGAAAATAGCGGAAGGCATCGACCCCGAATCGCTCGATGAGTTCGAGCGGGTTGACCGTCTCACCGGTGCTTTTCGACATCTTGGCGCCGCTTTGCAGCCACCACCCGTGCACGAGCAGCGCCTTTGGCGGCGGCAGGCCCGACGCGTGGAGCATGATCGGCCAGTAAACCGCGTGCGGCGGCACCAGAATGTCCTTGCCGATGACGTTGTAGTCGGCCGGCCAGAGCCCCTTGTCGACGACGCCGGAGTAGTAGTTGAGCAGCGCATCGAACCAGACGTACGTCACGTAGTTTTCGTCGAACGGCAGCGGGATGCCCCATTCCAGCCGCTCCTTCGGCCGCGAGATGCAGAGATCGTTCAACGGCTCCTTCAGGAACTCGAGCACCTGCTTCTGCCGGTAGCGCGGAAAAATAAAGTCCTCGTGCGTGTGCAGGTAGTCGACCAGCCAGTCCTGGTGCTTGCGCAGCCGGAAGAAGTAATTCGGCTCTACGATCTCCGTGACCTCGCCGAAGATCTCCGGCCACGAGCCATCGGGCAGCCGATCCTTTTCCTGCAGGAATTGCTCCTGCCGCGTGCTGTAAAACCCGTGGTATTCGGCCTGGTAGATTTCGCCCGCATCGTAGAGGCGCTGCAGGAAGTCCCGGACAACCTGCTTGTGCCGCGGCTCGGTCGTGCGGATGAAATCGTCGTAGGACACCTCGAGCCGGTCATAAAGCGCGCGAAACTCCGCGGCGATCTCATCGACGTATTGCTGCGGCTCGATGCCCCGCTCGCGCGCGCTCGCCTGCACCTTTTGCCCGTGCTCGTCCGTGCCGGTGAGGAAATTCACCCGATCTCCCATCTGCCGCCGGAACCGGGCGATGACGTCGGTCAGCACCTTTTCATAGGCGTGGCCCAGGTGGGGCGAACCGTTCACATAGTCGATGGCGGTCGTGATGTAGAAGGACTTCATGCAGAGCCGGGCAACAAAACCCGCCCCGGGTGAAATGTCGAAAGTTTTGACGTGCCGGTTTCGGCCGGCAGCATGCCGGGTGATTCGATGAACGCGCTGCCACGCATCCTGGGAATGGGTCTGCTCGTCGTGCTCGCCGCACTCGTGGCGCTGCTGGCCATGCCCGCCTGGCGCGGGCTGCACGCCTCCGCCCCGAGCCAACGCACCGTCACCGTGGACGCCGCCACTCCACCGCCCAGCCCGGGAGCGACCGCACGACTGGCCGCCCTGCCACCGCGCCTCGCCCTGGCGCTGGCGCTCGTCGCCTTCGCACTGGCGGTCACGCTCATCTTCAGCCTCGCGTTCCGGCGCGGGCGCTCCGCCGATTCGGCGCCGCCGTATGCCACCGCCCGATCCGAGATCAAGACGCTCGCGATGCTCGCGGAAACGTCGGTCGCGCAGGGTGCGGAGCTGACCCGCGAACGCGACGTGCGACGCCGGGCCGAGGAGGACGCCCAGTTGAAGCAGCAGCTGCTCACCCAGTCGGTCGACGAAAAAATCCGGATCGGGCGCGATTTGCACGACGGCATCATCCAGTCCCTCTACGCCATCGGGCTCACGCTGGAGTCGGTGCGTGCGCTCGTGAAGAGCGATCCCGACGAGGCCGATCGGCGGCTGGAGCAGACGCGCGCCGGTCTCAACGAAACCATTCGCGATGTGCGCGCCTACATCACGGGGCTCGCGCCGGAAAATCTGCGCCGGGGCGGATTTTCGCACGCCCTCGGCGCCCTGCTGCTCGATTTGCAGGCTGGTCGCGACGCACGCTTCGACATCAAGATCGACGACGAGGCGGCGGCCATGCTCAGCGCCGAGCAAAGCCTGCAGGCCCTGCAAATCGCCCGCGAGGCCGTGAGCAACGCGCTCCGCCATGGCGGAGCCTCCGTCGTGACGTTGCGTGTGCACAAGAGCGATCAGGAGGTCTGCCTGCTCATCCAGGACAACGGCGCCGGCTTCGACTCCGCGGCGCGACGCGACGGGGGCCATGGCCTCGCCAACATGCAGGCGCGCGCGGAGCAGCTCGGCGCGACGCTGCGCGTGACGAGCCGGCCCGGCGAGGGCGCGCGCGTCCTCGCCACGCTTCCCATCCTCGACTCCACCCCGATGTGACGACGGACGAGGAAAAACCCCGGATCACCGTCGCGATCATCGACGACAGCGAGGTCGTGCGCATGGGTCTCCGCGCCCTGCTCGGCACGGAGCCAGCGCTCCAAGTCGTGGCCGAGGCCGCGAACGTCGCCACCGGGGTCGAAGCCTGCGTTCGGCTGCGCCCCGACGTGACGCTGCTCGACATCCGGCTGCCCGACGGCACCGGGTTCGAGGCGTGCCGGCAGATTTTGAAACGCGTGCCCGAGACCCGCGTCTTGATTCTCACCTCCGCGGTCGATGATGCGATGGTGGCCGAGGCGATTAGTGCCGGCGCGCAAGGCTACTTGCTGAAGGAGATCGATGGCCGCGGGCTGATTCAGGCGATTCGCGATGTTGCCGCGGGCAAATCCATTCTCGATCCCGCCGTCACTGCGCGGGTGATGCAGCTGCTGAAGGCCACGGGCAGCGGGCGCGACCCGCTTGGCTCGCTTTCGCCCCAGGAGCGGCGGGTGCTCGCGTTGATCGCCGACGGGTGCACGAACAAGGAGGCGGGCGCAAAACTCGGGCTGAGCGAGAAGACGGTGAAGAATTACCTCAGCACCATCTTCGAGAAACTTCACGTCTCCCGCCGGGCCGAGGCGGCGGTGATCTACGCGCAGGACCAGCGGCGCTGAGGGCGGTGTGCAACCGCTGCGGGCCGGACGTCCCGCCGACTAGGCCATTGCGTTGGGGCGCTGTCGCGATTATGTTGCAGTTTGCCATGCAGATTTTGAGCGCCATTCGGCGCACGTCGTGCGCCGCTTTCTGCCTGATCGCCGCCGCGACGCCGGCCGTTCTCCACGCACAGGCGTGGTTGCTCGATCCGGTCGTTGCGCCCGCGATCGTCAACGACGCCCCGATGTTGCTCATCGCCTCGTATGTGGCCGCGACGGGCGGACAGACCCTCGCCCACGGCAACTTCACCCACGTCAACGGCTCCACCGCCCCCGGCCTCGCCCGGCTCGGGGTTGATGGAACCGCCGATGCGGCGTTCGCCTCCGACCTCTCCGCTGACGAGCGTGTGACTGACGTTGCGCCGCTGCCCGACGGCCGCGTCGTCGCGCTGATCGGGTCAAGCGTCGGCTTTGCCGTTGTCACCCCGCCGCAAATCGAACCGCCATTTCCCCTGGTGCCGGTCGACCCCGTGGATCCCGCCGTCATCACGTCGCCGGGTGAACCGGACGGCTCGGGGGTCGTCGTACGTCCCGTCGTTCCGGTTGCGAAGTTCATCCGGCTGCGCTCCGACGGGCGCAAGGACGCTGCGTTCGCCGCGCTTCCCATTGACGGTTACCCGCGAGTTGCGCGGCTGCCGGACGGCCGGGTGCTCGTCTGGGGCGCGTTTCGCGCGATCGGCGGACAGGCGCGCAACGGCCTCGCGCGGCTCAACGCCGACGGCACGCTCGACGCCACTTTCGCGCCCGCGCTCTCATCGGCATCGCTCAACGTGAGCGCCGTCGCCGCCGCGGCCGACGGCTCGCTGGTGGTCAGCGCGGTGGCGTACGAGCCTCTCGGGCGCACGACGTATTTCTTCACGCGTCTCCTCGCCAGCGGCGCCATCGACGCGCGCTTCGCTCCCCCCACAACCGGCACAAGCTATTCACTGCTTGCGGTGCAGCCCGACGGCAGCGTGCTCGCGGGCAACGGCAATCTCACGCGCTACACCCCGGCGGGCGTGCCCGACCGCACCTACGCGATCCAGATTCCGGGACTCAAGTCCATCTCGCGCATCGCACCGCTCCCGTCCGGCCGGCTCGCCGTCGAAGCGACCGTCGGCGCGGCGAACGCCCTGGGCGCGCCCGCCGTCTTCACCCTCGGCGTCAACGGCCAGCTCGAGCGCGATCTGCGCCGCGTGCCCGGCGCCCGCGAAGGTCACCGGCTGCTCGCCGCTTTCGCCGACGGCCGCGTGCTCGTGGTCCAGGGCACCCTCGTGCTCAACTCGTCGTTCTACCGAATTCCCTTCGACGCCACGGCACCCGCCGACGCGGCCATCGCGCCAATTTTTCTTGGTCCGACGTTGGTCGATCCGACGCTCGCCATAAGTTCAGCGGACGCGGGCGCTCTCACGCCATTCGGCACGACGATCACCCACCGTTACACGGGCACCGTGAACCGCCTCGAAACCGACTCCACCGGACGTGTGATTGCCGCGGGCACGTTTACGCACATCGATGGCCAGCCGCGCGCCGGACTGGCGCGATTCCTCGCCAGCGGTGCGCTCGATCCGGCGTATGCGCCCTCCGCCGGCGAACTGCTCTTCGCCCCGCCCGACGGTCGGATGATTGTCCGGCAGATGACGGTCGGTCCCGCCCTCGAAGACGGCTTTCACCGCTACGTCGCGCAAATCGTGCGCCTGCAGCTCGACGGCCGCGTCGACCCCAGCTTCGCCTTTCCCGCCAAGCTCGAAGCGATCAATACCAACTGGCACGCGGCGATGCCCGACGGCCGCATTCTCGTCTCCGCGTTCGAACCCGACAGCAATCGCGAAGAAAACCTGAAACTCATCTGGCTGGGCGCCGACGGGCAGCGCCTCACCACGCTGTCCACGGTGTTCACCCGCTTCACTCGCTTCATCATCCTGCCGATGGACGCCACCGGTGCGGCGCTTCCCGCCGACGTCGTCATGCCGATTCCGATCGGCGGTGGCCGCCCGAATGTCATCGACGCCGTGCAACCCCTCGCCGGCGGCCGCCTGCTCGTCGCGGGTGCGTTTTCGCGCGTCGACGGCGAGGCGCGTCCCGGTCTGGTGCGCCTGCTGGATGACGGGAAACCTGATGCCGCCTACGCGCCCGATCTCGCCACCCTCCACTATCCGAACGCCGCGCTGCCCCTGCCGGACGGCCGCGCTTTTGTTTTCGGCAGCGCGATCACGCGCGGCCGCTGGCAGGCCGGCGTGCTCCGCCTGCGCGCCGACGGCTCCGTCGATCCGGCGTTTCAGCCGCCGCCCGAAACCATTGCGAGCGGCGCGCGCCGGCTCGCTGATGGATCATTTTTCTCGAACGGGCGCCGTTACAACGCCGAAGGCTGGCCGGATCTGAATCTCGCGCCGCAACTGCGCCAGGGGTCAAGCAACGGCTACGCCGCGACCGCCCTGCTCGCGGGGGACGGCCGGCTGTGGCTCGGCGGCGCGTTCGATCGGGTCAACGGACAGCCGCGCTCTGCCCTCGCCCGCTTCGCGCCCACGGAAGTCGCCGGCATCACCGCCGGCCCGCGCAGCCAGACGGTCGTGGCCGGCCGCGATGCGTTTTTTCAGGTCGCGATTGGAACGACCCAGCCAGCCGTGTATCGGTGGACGCGTGACGGTGCCACGCTGGCGGGCGCGACGGCTGCGATGCTGCGGCTGCCGGCCGTTCGGGTCGACCAGGCCGGCGTCTATCGCGCCATCGTGACCATCGCCGGCCAGACCTTCACGAGCGAGCCCGCGACACTCACGGTCGCCCCCAACCGGTCGCGTCTGATCAACTTCTCGGCCCGCAGCCGCGTGGAGCCCGGCGGTCCGCCCCAAATCGCCGGCGTGGTGTGCGCCGGTGCGCCGCCGCGCTAGATTCTGCTGAGCGCGGTCGGACGCGGCCTGCCGGCAGCGGTCGGCTCCGCCACCCTGCCCGCGCCCGTGCTTACGCTCTAC
>JACQWL010000021.1 GCA_016209255.1 Verrucomicrobiota bacterium | reverse complement strand
GTGGTGGAACATGGACATGAAGGCAAGGTAGACGCCGTCGGCCCCAGGGTAGAGACGGACGCCGGGGCCGTAGATGTCGACGGGGGCGCCCGGCGTCGGCACTTGGTCCGCGTACGGTGCACCCGGTTGCGGCCGTTCTGATTCTGCCGCCGGTCGGGGCGCGCCCGCTGGCGCGATCAGCAAGGTCTCGCCCTTGATGGATTGTCGGTCCGGGGTCACGGTCACGAGCGGCCGAATCGAGGCGGCCCAATCCGTCTCGTCAGGTTGCATCACGATCTGGGTCTTCTCCCAGGTCACCATATCGTCGGATTCGTTGTAACTGGCCATGCGGATCCGGTTCTCGCCGGCGAACTGCACCCACTCCCGGGTGTAGCCCACATAGCGCTGGATGCGCGGATCCCAGAACCACGAAGATTGTGTATCGGTCGCGCGGAGCCCGGTGACGAGGCGCTCGGACAGCTTCCAACGCAAGCCGTCGGGCGACACCCAGAGTCGGGACGGCCCCTTGATGCCGGTACCCACCTTGGGGTAGATTTTCATCCAGCTCTTGTAGCGCTCCCCGGGCGGACAATGGGGATTTTCGTCCCGCAGCACCGAACCGCCGCCCACCGCCAGCAGGCGGGGATCGGTCGGCAGGACGAGGTTGTTCGCCCGACTGCCCTCGTACTCCACCAAGTTCAAGACCGGCTTCGTGAAGTGGAGGCCGTCGGTGGATTCGGCATAACCGAGCGCCATGAACTCGGGGTTCTGGTGCGGCTCACGCGCGATGTGAACAATCGAATACCACAGGCGGATGCGACCGTCCTCCACCTGCACGCTGCTATAGTGGGCCACCCGAAGTTTCTTCTCCCAAGGAGCGTCGGCGGTGAGAATCATCTCACCGGTCCGCATCGGCGGATTCATCACCAGTGAAACTCCGTCGGCCGATTCGATGAATTTGTGGTCGATGAAGAGTTGCTTGCGCGAGCCGACCTCGAGGCCGGGATTTTCCGCCGGGTTGGCGACCGCGGGACGGGCGGCGTCCAACCGCGAAGCGCCGGGGATCGTCACGGCCAGAGCCAGGACAACTACGGACAAACCTCGTCGGGCTAAGCTGGATTTCATTTGGGTAATTGATCAGCGCCTGCCATCGGCGGGGCAGGTCGCCATAAGTTGGAGGTTGCGGTTGGAGGACGCGACGTCAGTGGACGCGGAGCGAAGAACACGATCAAGTTAGTAACGTACTCCGCAACTGGGCAAGTGATGTTACCGATGATTTCCGTTTGCACGCGAGTAACGCCACTCTTTCCTCTCCTGCATAGCACTCCGCCGTCATCACCCAATGGCGTTAATGTCCAGGCTCTCGCCGTTTCAAAGTCACCAACCCAAACCCGCGGTGCCCACCGCTTCCCCATGAAAAACGATACCCGAACCAATATCGCGATCGCGCCGGTCGCCGGCGGCGATTTTTCCTCTCCCTCGGTCGTAACCCGGCTGACCGGCTTCTTTCCGTTTCGTGGCGCCGGCCGGCTTCGAAACGTATCCGCCCTCCTGGGCTCGTGGCTTGGGGCCATCGTTTTCTGTGCCGGACTGGCGTCAACCCCGCTCAGAGCGCAGTCGGCCGACACCGGGATCGTCGAGGGCCGGGTGAGCAACAGCGCGACCGGCGCCTATCTCGGCAACGTCCGGATCACGATCGAAGGCACGACCCGTGAAACCGTCACAGACGCCAATGGCTACTTCCGCATCACCGGCGTGGCCCCCGGCACCGCGCGGTTGAGCGCCTCCTACGTCGGTCTGGAGAGCAAGACGGAAACGGTCACGGTGCAGGCCGGCCGTTCCGTCGAGCAAAACTTCGAACTGGCCCGCAGCGGGGCGCCGGCGGCGAGCGACGTGGTCAAGATGTCGAAGTTCACGGTGATCGAGGAGCGGGAACGGAGCGCCCAAGTGCTCGCGCTCAACCAGCAGCGCCAGGCGCCCAACATCAAGAACGTCGTCGCCAGCGACGAGTATCCCACCGGCAGCGACGACAACATCGCGGATTTCATCCGGTTCATCCCTGGCGTGTCCATCGTCTACTCCGGCCGCGCCGGCACCGATGCGTCGGTGCGCGGCATGCCCTCGGACACCTCCGGCATCACGATGGACGGCGTCGAACTTTCGGGTGCATTCACCGGCAACACCCGCACGGTCAGCCTGCTGGCCGTGCCGACCAGCAATATCTCGACCATCGAGATCACGAAGGTGCCCACCTCCGACATGCCGGCTCACGGCCTGGGCGGCTCGATGAACATCACGACGAAGAGCGGGTTCGAACGGGCCAAGCCGCTGTTCAGATACAACCTCTACAGCGCCTTTGATCCCGCGTACGGGGTCAGCCTGAAAGAACGCGTCGGTCCCCATACCTCGATGGACGCAGCGAGCATCCGCCCTTCCTTCGAGCTCAGCTATCTTCTGCCCGTGAACAAATCCCTCTCCATTTCGGTGTCGGCAGCCAACAAGCTGAACTACAATACCAATCATTCCAACAATACCGCGGGATGGGACCTGGTCCAAGGCTTCCCGACCTCGTTCGTCCTGCAGAACTCCCAAGTGCAGTTGGTGACAGCCCGGTCGGGCCAGGCCGGCGTCGACTGGAAGCTGGGCGACAAAAACATCTTCAAGGCGAGCATTTCCTACCGGATGCGCGACGCCGATCAGGGCAACAACGGCCTCGCCCTGACCTACGGCGCCGGCGCCACCGGCAACGCGAACTTTGTGCAGGGTGCCGCCACCGGCGTCGGCTCGCTCGGCCAGACGTTCTCGTGGCAAAACCTGGTCAGCCACACCACCCACGCACTACTCAAATATACGCATCTCGGCGACTCTTGGAAAATCGATGCCAGTGGCAGCTATTCCTACTCGAGCTTCTATTTCATGCCGGACTACAACATCGGTTACTTCGGCGGCGCCTCGATCACAATTCCGAACCTCGTCATCCGCGGCGAGGGCGTCGATGGAACGGCGACGCGTGCGGGCAACCTGCCACCCGCCACCGTCACGATCCGCGATCGGGCAGGCAACCTGGTTTCCCCGCATGATGGCCGGCTCTATTCCGTGAATTCGGTGACCTCCTCGGAGACCGCCAATCGGGTCGACAAGACCCAATTCAAGTTGGATCTAAAGCGCGAACTCAGGATGGCGGTGCCGGTTACGATTCAGACCGGCGGCACCGTCGTGAAAGAGGCCCAGAAGCTTTGGAATTATGGGAAGACCTACAATTTCCGTCCCACGGCCACCGTGGCCGAGCGCATGGCCGGCAATTACGACCTGATCGACACGGCTTATTCGCAGTCCCTCGAACCCTTGCTGGGCAGCAAGGTCCAGTGGGTCAGCCCGACCAAACTCTTCCAACTCTCCAAGGCGCGTCCGGATTATTTCGTGCTCAACGAGGCCGCCGCGCATCAAACCCGGGTGAACGCCTCGAAGAAGCTCGAAGAGACGATTTCGGCCGCCTATGTCCGCGCCGACACGCGGCTCCTGCAAGGCCGTCTGTGGATGGTTGCGGGCGTGCGCTACGAGCGGACCGACGACGACGGCAAGGGGCCGTCGGTCAATCCCGCCGCCCAATTCGTGAAACTTCCCAACGGCACCCTGGCCAAGGACGCCAACGGCCGGTTCATTCCCCTGACGACGAATGCCTTCGAGGTCGCCAAATTGGCCTACACCGAGCGCGGCCTGCGCGGAAAAACCAAGTATGACGATTTTTTCCCCAGCTTCAATTCCAGCTTCAACATCAAGGATGATCTCGTCCTGCGCTTCGGCTACGCCAAAACCATCGGACGCCCGAACCTGCCGTTCATCATTCCCGGTGCCACCTACTCGACGATTACCGAGACCACTACCCGGCAGACGATCACCGTCGTCAATTCCCGGCTGAAACCGTGGAAGTCGAACAACTACGATCTCTCGCTCGAGTCCTACATGATCAAGGATGGCTTCGGTTCGGTCGGCGTCTTCCAGAAGGATCTGAGCAATTTCTTCACCACCACGAGTCTCCGTGGCACGCCTGAACTGCTCGACCAGTATGGGGTCATCGCGACCGCTGGTGACGCCATTGAGTACGACATCGTGACCCGGAGCAATGGCGGCGATGCCCGCGTGCGGGGCATGGAGTTCACCTACCGGCAGGGCCTCACCTTCCTGCCCCACTGGGCGCGCGGCGCGCAGGTGTTCATCAACTACACGCGCTCCAACCTGAGCGGATCCACCACCGCGGATTTCACCGGCTTCAACCCCCAGACGCTGAGTTGGGGCATGAACTTCGTCCGTCCCCGCTACAACGTGAAGTTCTCCAGCACCGAGGGCAAAGAGACCAAGCGCTCGGCGGTGGCCACGAGCGCGGTTACTCCGGCCGGCACGTACCTCTGGCAGGGGGCGCTGAAGCGCTACACCCTCAGCTTTGAATACAGCTTCAGCCGCCGCCTTGGGTTCTACGCCTCGCTGGGCGACTTCAACACCCCGGGCGGCTATGTCATCATCCAGAAACAGTATGCCCCGGGCACCCCGAACAACTTGCGAACTACGCGCATCGCGGAGTGGGGCCAGAGCGCCATCGTCGGCATCAAGGGGGAATTCTGATCGATCTCCCCTGAGGCCCCGGCGCAAAACGCACTTCGCACCGAGCCTGGATCATGCAGTCGAATTCGAGCTTCACTGCGGCCGGCGAAAAAGGTGGGTGGACCGTGCGCTCCGCGCGCGGCCTCAAGCCCGTCCGCCGGCCTGTCGCGCGCGGATCGCACGACCCACCTCTTGGGCTCCAAAGCAACAGCTCGATGTTCGTAGTTCCGCCTTCAGGCGGAATCCAACGGGCCGTCCGCCTGAAGGCGGAACTACAAACACTCGAAAATCTGCGTTTCTTTCCGTCCGGGGCGAAATCCGTTTTGCGGCCACGGCTGCATTGCTCCGGCTGGGGTGAATCAAGCGATTGTCGCGAGCCTCCGGCTGATTTCAGGTAGCGGTCGCCGCCACTCCTGCCCTTCCCAGACCCGTGCCCCCCCGGCGAAGCGCCGATCCGAAAACCCCTTCCTATGAAATTGCTCCTCCCCTCCCATTGCTTCGGCTTGCCCGCGGCCCTGATCATGCTTGCCGCCACACCGGCCGGATCCGGTGCTGCTCAGCCCGCGGGCGTGACGGACATCGGATCGCGGCGGGAACTGTTCGTCGACGACGCCCTGGTGGAGCGGCTGGCCGGCAAGGCGGAATTGCGCCTGCACCAGCCGGTGCCGCAGGAACTGGTTATTGTACACGATGCACCGTGGGAAGGACCGGGCAGCGGCTACCACAGCCTCTTCAAGGACGGAAATCTCTATCGCATGTACTACAAGGCGTGGCAGCGCACCCGCGGACCGGGCACGGCCAACACCGATGCCAATCCGCTCCTGTGCGGTTATGCGGAAAGCGACGACGGTATCCACTGGCGCAAGCCGGCACTGGGCATCCACGAGTTCAACGGATCGAAGGCCAACAACATTGTGATGATCACCGGCGTCGTCGGACAGGTGGACGCCGATGCCGGACATCCGGCGGTGTTCAAGGACGAAAATCCGCAGGCCGCGCCGGACGCCCGCTACAAGGCCATCCTGCGCTCCCGCAAGCCCAAGGGACTGCTGGCGTTCAAGTCGCCGGACGGAATCCATTGGTCACCGCTGGCGGACAAGCCGATCATCACCGACGGCGCGTTCGATTCCCAAAACCTCGCGTTCTGGGACCCCAATCGCCGTGAATACCGCGCCTATTGGCGTTACTTCCAGCAAGGGGTCAAGATGCAGGACGATCGCAATCCAACCGGCCTGCGTGCGATCCGCACCGCCACTTCCAAGGATTTCCTCCACTGGGAAAACCAGGCCGACCTCAAGTACGTCGATTCCCCGCCGGAGCAGCTCTACACGAATCAGATCAAGCCGTACGCGCGCGCACCGCATCTGTACCTCGGTTTTCCGATGCGTTACACCGATCGCGG
>JACQWL010000032.1 GCA_016209255.1 Verrucomicrobiota bacterium | reverse complement strand
TCGAAATCGACGGTGCGATCGGACCCGCGACGGCCGGTTATGTGTCCCGCGCGATCAAGGAGGCCGCCGCCGCCCAGTCCCAGTGCCTGATTGTCCAGCTCGACACTCCGGGCGGGTTGCTCGATTCCACGAAGGATATCGTCCGGGCCTTCTACGCCTCGACGGTGCCCATCGTGGTCTATGTCGCGCCGTCCGGCGCCAACGCC
The DNA here is from genome assembly GCA_016209255.1 of Verrucomicrobiota bacterium. GTDB lineage: Bacteria > Verrucomicrobiota > Verrucomicrobiia > Opitutales > Opitutaceae > ER46. The sequence continues at coordinate 5,439 of JACQWL010000032.1, read as the reverse complement.
GGCAGTGCGGGTTGTTTCATCACGCTCGCCGCCGACATCGCGACGATGGCGCCGAACACGAGCATCGGCGCCGCCCACCCCGTCGAGCTCGGCGGGGGCGGGGAGAAGAAATCGGACGACATCATGACCAGGAAATTGGAGAGCTTTGCCGTCAGCTACATCGAAGCCATCGCCGAGAAGCGCCACCGCAATGTCGACTGGGCAAAATCCGCCGTGCGCGACAGCGCGAGCCTCACTGCGGAAAAGGCGCTCGAGCTGAAAGTCATCGACCTCATCGCCCGCGATGTGCCCGACCTGCTCCGGCAACTCGACGGGCGCGAGGCCGGCGGGCGGGTGCTGCGGACGGCGGGGGCGGACGTCGAGCGGGTGGCGATGCTCGCACGGGAGCGCGTGTTTCACCTGCTCTGGCGGCCCGAAGTGATGTTCGTCCTGATGCTGATTGCGATCTACGGGATCATCGGCGAGCTCAGCAATCCCGGCGCGATCCTGCCGGGGGTGGCGGGACTCATCGCGCTCGTCCTCGCGCTCTACATGGCGTCCGTGCTCCCCGTCAGCATTGCCGGGGTCACGCTGATCCTGCTCGCCGCCGGCTTGTTCATCATCGACGTGTTCGCGCCCACGCACGGCGTGCTGACCGCCGGCGGCATCGTCTCCTTCTTCCTCGGCTCGCTCATGCTGTTCGAAAAAGCGGGCCCGGCCTTTCACCTTTCGCTGGCGATGATCGTCCCGGCCACCGTGCTCACCGCGGTGGTGTTCGTGTTCATGGTTGGGGCCGGACTCCGCGCCCAGAGGCTTCCGGTCCAGGTCGGACGGGAAACGCTGCCCGGCCGAACCGTGGCCGCCTTGACCCCGATCGGCCCGGACGGTGGCAAGGTGCTCGTCGATGGCGAACGCTGGAACGCGTGCAGCGACACCCCCGTCGCGGAAGGACAAGGCGTGGAGATCGTGGCCCTGCACGGCCTGACCCTGAAGGTGAAACCCAAAACATAGGAGACACAATATGGAACCCGTGAAAACCTGGATAAACGTGCTGTCGTGGTTGATCCCCTCGGTGGCGCTTGCCCTGTTTCTGCTGCCGAGCGCTATCCGCATCCTGCGTGAATACGAGCGTGGCGTGATTTTCCGTCTGGGCAAACTGCTGCGCGCCAAGGGACCCGGCATCGTCCTGCTGATTCCGATTGTCGACCGCATGGTCCGGATGGATCTGCGGGTCGTCACCATCGATGTGCCGAAGCAGGAGATGATGACCCGCGACAACGTGCCCGTGACTGTCGACGCCGTCGTCTATTTTCGCGTCGTCGACCCCGAGGCCGCGGTCGTCAAGGTCGAGTTTTTTCTCAAGGCGACCTCGCTCATCGCCCAAACCACGCTCCGCAGCGTGATCGGCCAGGCCGAGTTGGACGACCTGCTGGCCCGCCGCGACAAGATCAACCACACCCTGCAGGAGATCATCGACCGGCACACCGATCCCTGGGGCGTGAAAGTGACGGCGGTCGAGGTGAAGGATGTCGTGCTGCCCGAAAACATGAAGCGCTCGATGGCGCGGCAGGCCGAGAGCGAGCGCGAGCGCCGCGCCAAAATCATCAACGCCGAGGGCGAGTATCAGGCGGCGGAGAAACTCGTGCAGGCCGCCGGCATGATCGACGCCCAGCCCATCGCGCTCCAGTTGCGCTTCCTGCAAACGATGCGCGAGATCTCCAGCGAGCACAACACGACGACCTTCCTGCCCGTGCCGATCGACCTCTTCTCGCCCTTCCTCAAGAAGAGCATCGGGGAGCTGGCGAAGAGGTAGGACGACACAAGATCGGAGAGGAAGCCTCCGTTGACCAGGCGCGTTCGCGTAAACATCGCCGGGAGAAGCCCCGGCGCGCCGGCGAAAATCAAGCAACCCGCGATTTCAATTTCGTTTGGGGCGCGCACCCGTCTCGGGTGCTGGCGCCGGCGCGTGCCCGTCCTCTGGCGCGGTCCCGCCGACGCCTCGGAAACCCTCGGCGAGACGCCGAGGGCAGCCTGCGGGACGCAGGCGCTCCCCGGAGACATTCTCGCCCGCAGAATCACGTCCGGATCGAAGCGTAATTCGAGTTATCAGACCCAAGACGAATGCCCAAACTCAAGCCCGACCAGAGAGGAATTCCAAATCCACGGCGCACCGCACGCGCTTGCCGCTTGCGGCCACGAGTTCGACTCCACCCGGGGCCGCGCGAATCGCCGCCACGCGGTCGAAGCCCGCCGGAATCTCCGCCACGGCCATGATGTAATTGATCGCCGTCGGTTTTTTCGGATACAGCGTGAGCGTCGTCGGAATGCCCCGGCGGCTGAGCGGGTTGGCCCGGGCCGACTCGGCGAGACCGTAGTGGAAGTAGCTCGTCACATCCTCAATTCCCAGGACGGCGGTATGCCGGCCGCTCCAGGGCGGGTAATGCCGGCCGCCGTTGGAGATCCAGAGAATCGTGTGCCGCAGCAGGCGCGGATCCCGCAGTGCAAACCAGACGTGGCGCCCGCGCGCAAACGTCACGGCGGTCCACGCCAGCGGCAGCTTCGCATCGGCCGTGAGCATGACGAGGTCCTCGAAGCCTTTCCGCGCCGGGTAGCGGGTGAGGTCGGTCGTGCCGCCGCCGAGCAAGGGCACACGGTCAAGGGCCCGGAAGATCGCGCCATGTTTGAGGCTTTGGTAGCCGCGGTTTTCGGGCGACTCAAACGCCTCCGGGAAAACCTGCCCGCGCTCGAACGCGCTCGTGCTGATGACGCCGCTCCCCGGCGCGTCGGGGAACTTCAGCATCGCGTGGTGGCCGACACACATCCGGCCGCGGGCGCCCGACAGCACGTGGCGCTGGTAGACCGCGGCGTGCCCCTCGATCAGCGTCACGTACTTGTCGACGTGGCCGCGGCGGATCGTCGTGTCGATGCTGGCGTGCAACGTGCGGCGGGCGTCGGATTTTTCGAAGGACCTCAGCCGCCACATCGCGCCCGCCGTCTCGCCGTGCACCGGATGTTTCTCGCCCCGCCACGGCGTCGCATTGCCGCCGAACGGCGCGCAGAAAAAATCCCCGCGCAGCGCGCGGAGCAAGGGCAGCGTGTCGGGCGCGAGCTTTTCCTCCGCCCAGGGAGCGACGGACAACGGCGCCACCATGGTGTGGCCGACGCGGAACGACACCGGCGCAAGGTGGCCGCCGAGTCGGGTGAGGCTGGCATGGACGTGGCTCGAACGAAACGACCACGATGGCTGGCCGCGGATTGTTTGCAGCGTGGGAGCGCTCATGCGCCCAGCGTCCTCCAACGCCCGCGGCGACGCAAGCGCGGAGCGGGGCACAAGCTGCCAAGCCGGTTCCCGTGGAGTACCGCACACAACCGTGTCACGTATTACGTGACACTTCACCTGGCCGACCGGGGACGACTTCATAGAGTGTCACGTAATACGTTACACTCTACGTAGCGGACGTGGGCAAACTCCAGAGAGTGTCACGTAATACGTTACACTGCGGTCTGGGCCGATTTTGGACGGCGCTTGGCGAAGTAAGCCGAATCTAGGTTTTGCATCTGGCGGAAAAACAACCAACCTCTGCGCTCGTTCGTCTTTCCCCGACGATACGGTCCCCTCAACCCACACCTGATTGCCCACGTCATGAAACGTCTCCCGCTCGCCCTCGCCGCCCTCGTTGCGGCGGTCAATTCGGCCTCCGCCCAAGACTGGGCCAAGGCCCGCCTCGACAAATCCCCCCGCCACCTCGAGTGGGTCACCGTTACGCACGGCAATCGCGAAGTGAAATGCTTCATCGGCTTTCCGGAGGTGAAGGGCAAGGCGACCGCCGTGGTCGTCATTCACGAAATCTTCGGGCTTTCCGATTGGGTGCGCAGTGTGGTCGATCAACTGGCCGAGGCTGGCTACATCGCGATCGCGCCCGACTTCCTTTCCGGCGCCGGCCCGAATGGCGGCGGCACCGCCGAGCTCGGCGGCGGCGACGGCGCGCGCGGCAAAATCGGCTCGCTGCCCCAGTCGCAAATCACCGCGGACCTCGACGCCGCCGTCGCGTACGTCTCGAAGCTCCCCGCCGCCAATGGCAAGGTGGCCGTGGGCGGTTTCTGCTGGGGCGGCGGCAAGACGTTTCTCTACGCGGCCAGCAATCCGTCGATCAAGGCCGGTCTCGTGTTTTACGGCAGCGCACCGAAGCCCGAGGAGATGACCAGCATCAAAACGCCGATCTACGGTTTCTACGGCGGCACCGACGCGCGGATCACCGCCGCCGTCCCACAGGTCACCGAGCAGATGAAGGCCGCCGGCCAAACCTACGAGCCCGTGACGTACGAGGGCGCGGGCCATGGCTTCATGCGTTCGGGCGAAGACCCCGCCGGCACCGAACCAAACAAGAAGGCCCGCACCGAGGCCTGGCAGCGGGTGAAGGCGATCCTGGGGAAGATTTAGAATCCGCTGATGTCCGGGAGATCCACATCAGGCAATCTGCCCACGGATCACACGGAATTCACGGAATCCCAATTTTCTCCGCTGACGACTCAGGAGGCATTCACGGGCGCGATGTCGCCCGAGTTGTTACAATTGAAAATTGGGAATTGAAAATCAGGAATCGCCAATTGCGACATGCCGCCCGAGCGGGATGTCCCGCATCGCATCGCCGACTCGCCCGACGTGCGCCGGGAAGCGCAAGGCCGCTCCGAAGGTTCCTCATGGTTCATGGCTGTAATCGCCGCGCGGCGCCACCGGGAATTCCAAGTCTCAGATTTTCAATTACCAATTTTCCATTCTTCGCAACACCACAGGACGCATCCTGGAGTGGGATGCGTCCTGAGCAGTTCCTTTCTCCTTTGTTTTCGGCCCCGCCGCGTTAGGCTCGGCGCGTCACAAGTTTCCGGCTCCTGAACCGCCATGCCCCGCGTCACCACCCTCCACGTCAACGGCACCGCGCGTTCCTGTGACGCCGATGCCGATCGCACGCTGCTCAGCGTGCTGCGCGATGATCTCACGCTCACCGGCACCAAATACGGCTGCGGCGAAGGCCAGTGCGGCGCCTGCACCGTCCTCGTCGACGGCGTGCCGATCCGCTCCTGCCTCACCCCGGTCGGCACGGTCGGCCCGCAGAAAGTCACAACCATCGAGGGGCTCGAACGCAACGGCCGGCTCCACGCCTTGCAGGAGGCGTTTCTCGAAATCGGCGCGCTCCAATGCGGCTACTGCACCTCCGGCATGATCATGTCGGGTGTCGCCCTGCTCGCGAAAAATCCGCGACCGACCGATGCGGAAGTCATCCGTTTCATGGACGGCAACATTTGTCGCTGCGGCGTCTATCCGCGCATCCTCGCCGCGATCAGGCGTGCGGCCGGTGCGGCGAAAGGAGGCACGCCGTGAACTCAACCCGTGTAGCCCGCCGCGTGAGCGGCGGGACCGAATCCCCCACCCCGTTTAATCCGTGCGCTCACGCGCAGGGC